>NZ_JBQERC010000023.1:0-33181 GCF_056534665.1 Ruegeria sp. P8 | reverse complement strand
GACGCAATGAAAAAACCCGTCGCCGTCGCCGGCATCAGCGCCGATGACATGAAGGCGCAGGGCGCATAACCCCAGGACGAGGCCGGAGCACTTGACCCTGACACCCGTCGAGCTGTTGCGGCAAAACGCTCCGGCCACCCGTCCCATAATCGCCCTTAGCGAAGGCAACGACCCCCGCATCACCAAGGGAGCCCTCAACGCGCAGACGGGAGGGTCGTGCTGCTTTGAAACACACGCTCAGCAGGAAGGTATTATGTCATGACACCCCAGGTCCTCAATCTCTTCGGTGCGCCCGCAACAAGCAGCGAACGGCGCCTGGCCGATCTTCCGGACCGCGTTGTCGAAGGCGATCCGCATCACCAGATCGGGGTGCATTTTACCAGTCCGGACGGCAAGTTGTCTGCGGGCACATGGACCTCGACGCCCGGAAAATGGCATGCGTTCACGGACAAGGACGAATATTGCTATATTGTCAAAGGCCATTGCGCTTTGATCCACGAAGACGGCAACCGTCAGGATTTTCGCGACGGGGCGAGTTTTCTGATCCCGAATGGGTTTCGCGGCTATTGGGAAGTCATCGAGGAAACGACGAAGCACTTTGTGATCCGGGATTGCACCTAAGACCCACTAGGTGATCTGAAGCGCAGAAGCCGTTACGCGGGAAGGTGGTTCTTGCCATAAAGGCGTCGCATGATCATGGGCGTAAGGTACATTGGGATCTGATACGCGCCGATGAAGGCCATGATCGGGGCGGTGACATCGGGTGGCAGGGCGACAAAGAATATGGCGATGTTCCGGTTTCCCGCGATGATCGATATCGCGGTTGATTTGTCTGCGGGCAGCCGGTTTCGGCTCAGGTGAAATGCAACGGCTTGTGCCCCGAAATTGGCCAGACAGGCGAGCGCGATCCAGAAGGTTGCAATGGCTGGGTTGTTCAGGGCCGTGGCGCTGACCGAAGGCATCAGCCCGATGACAAAGACGGCCAAGGTAAGTGTCGCCAATCCCTCCAAATTCAGCAGCGTCGCGGGTGAGGGTGCGCGCAGAACTGTGCGCCGGGTGACGATGGCAGCCCCGGTTGCAAGTACGATGGTCAGCAACAATTGCAACCCGGCCTGCAAGACAGATTGAATATCCCCCAGTTCGGGCATGAGCAGAAATACGGGCAATGCGGTCAGCGGCAACAGGGCTGTACCCACTACCATCAGCCGCATCGCGTGTTCAGGCGGATGGCCCATCATCAGGCACATATTGGGACTGCCTGAAATGGACGGGGCCGCCGCCATGATCAGCAGGGACAAAAGGACAGGCGTTCCAGTCCATCCGCCCGCGAACCCGATGGCCAGCACGATCAGCGGCATCACGAATTGAAACCCGATGACTGTGAATGCAACTTTCTGCAGATCACTCAGCGACCCGAGAATGGTTTCCGGGTTCATCCTGAGGACCGTGACGAACAGCAATAACACGACCAGAGGTGGCAGCAGGTTTCGCATCGGCTCGGCCAGAGACGGGAGCAGAAGGCCAGCTGCCAGCCCGGCGATCAGAACATGAGGGCCATGGCGCGCCGCCAGATGAAGCGGGTTCAAGGCCGTTCTACCCGCCCGGGCTTTGGCGCAGATTTTCCGGCAGCCAGGTCGCCAGATCCGGGAACCAGATGAGGATGAAAACCATCAATACCATGATCAGGAACATCGGGATCGCGGCGCGTGCGATATAGCTCATTTCGTGGTTTGTCATGCCCTGCATCACGAACAGATTGAACCCGATTGGCGGTGTGATTTGCGCCATCTCGACAACAACCACGATGAAGATGCCGAACCAGATCAGGTCGATCCCGGCGTCACGGATCATCGGTTCAACCACGGCCATGGTCAGCACGACCGAAGAAATCCCGTCCAGAAAGCATCCCAGAATGATGTAGAACACCAGCAAGACCATCAGCAGTTCGAACCGTGTCAGGTCCCATCCGGCGATCAGGTCGGCCAGTCCGCGTGGGAGGCCGGTAAACCCCATCGACAGCGACAAAAAGGCCGCCCCCGCAAGGATCAGGGCGATCATCGCACTGGTGCGCGTGGCCCCCATCAGACTTTCGGTAAAGGTCTTCCAGGTCAGCGACCCCTGACCGGCGGCCAGCAAAAGCCCCCCGATCACGCCGAAAGCGGCGGCTTCGGTCGCGGTGGCATAGCCTAGATACATCGACCCGATGACAACGGTGATCAGCAGGATCACAGGCAGCAGAAAGCGTGAGTTTTTGACTTTCTCGGAAAAGCTCAGCTTGCTTTCGTCATTCGGGTTCCAGTCCTTTCCCAGCTTGGAATACAGCGCGACATAGCCCATGAACATCGCCGCAAGAACAAGGCCGGGGAGGATGCCGGCAAAGAACAGCTTGGTGATCGATTCATTGATCGTCACCCCGTACACGATCAGGGTCAGCGAGGGCGGGATCATCAGCCCCAATGTCGCAGCCCCGGTCAATGTACCGATGATCATCCGCTCGGGGTAATTGCGTTTGCGCAACTCGGGGATCGACATCTTTCCGACGGTCGTCAGGGTTGCCGCAGACGACCCCGAGACAGCTGCAAAGACAGTGCATCCAACGATATTCGTATGCACCAGACCACCCGGCAGGGGGGCCATCCAGGGCGACAGCCCCTTGAACATGTCCTCGGACAATCGCGTTCGGTACAGGATCTCGCCCATCCAGATGAACATCGGCAGGGCGGTCAGGGTCCACGAGGACGATGCCGACCAGATGGTCGTGATCATGACGTCGCCCACGGGGCGTGTCGTGAACAGCTCCATCCCGACCCACGCAACACCCATCAGGGCCAGTCCGACCCACACACCGGTGCCCAACAGGGTAAAAAGCACAAAGAGGAAGAGGATGATAACGGCCAGATTTTCCATGCGCTTACTCTCCGTGGCTCTGATCGGCCAGATCGCGGACGATCCGATGTTCACCGCGGAAAAGGACATGGATCAGGTGATCCGTCAGGGCGATGGCAAGGATCACGGCACCGATCAGCATCGCGGATTGAGGGATCCAAAGGGCGGTTCTATCCTGCCCCTGGCTGACATCGTTGAATTTCCAGCTCCAGTAGACAAAGCGATAGGCATACCAACAGAAATACCACATAACAGCCGTGCCAATGGCAAAACACCAAACCTCAAGAACGCGCCGCACCCCGTCCGGCACTGCGTTCAGCAGGATCGATACACGGATGTGACTGCCCCGGTTCAGCGCGTTGGCAAAAGCCAGAAAAGAGGCGGCAGCCATCGCATAACCGGCATAGTCCGGTGCGCCGGGAAACACTTCGCCGGTCCAGCGGGCCAGCATCTGCACCACGATCAGCAGCAATATGGCAATCAGGCTGAGCGCCGCCAGAACCCCTGCCGCCAGATAAATGAAATCCAATACGGACCGAAGCCCTCGCAAAACCGCCATGCCGTCCCCGCTGTGTTCTGATTGGATATGAAACGGGCGCCAGGATATGCTGCCGCCCGCTCCGAAAGGATTACTGCGACGAATTGAAGGCGTCGACGATGGCCTTGCCTTCGTCCCCAGCGGCCTCCAGCCACTCATTGGTCATGGTCACGCCAATCTCTTTCAATTCCTGCACCATCTGATCCGATGCCGGGCCGACGGTCATGCCGCCATCCCGCAGGCCTTGCAACGTAAAGCCGGTGTATTCCTTGGCGCGCCAGTTCCCGGCATATTCCGCCAGTTCCGCACAGCCTTTGATGACGTTCTTGTTGGCATCGGACACACCAGACCAGACGTCGGAATTGACCATCACGTAGTTGCGCGGCAGCCAGGCGTCGACCTCGTAGAAATAGTTCAGGCTTTCCCAAACCTTGCGGTCATATCCGGTCGAACCCGACGATATCATTGAATCCGCGACCCCGGTTGCAAAAGCCTGGCTGATTTCAGCCGCTTCGATGGTGACCGGCAGCATCCCGGTCAACTCGGCCAGCCGCGAAGTGGCGTTGTTGTACGAGCGGAACTTGATACCCTTCATCTCGGCGACCGAGTTCACCTCGTTTTTGAAATAAAGACCCTGCGGCGGCCACGGCACTGCATAAAGCAGTGTCAGGTTTTGTTCGGCCAGCAGGCTTTCGATCGAAGGTTTGGCTGCTTCCCAAAGCTTGGCGCTGTCGTCGAATGAAGTTGCAAGAAACGGGATGGAATCAAACCCGAACAATGCGTTTTCGTTCTGATGACCTGACAGCAGCCGCTCACCGATCGGGGCTTGTCCGGTCTGGATCGCGCGTTTGATGTCGGCGCCCTTGAACAGCGATCCGGACGGGTGCGTGACGATTTCAATCTCACCACCGGTGCCGGTGGTGACGCATTTGGCAAATTCCGCGCCCGTGGCCGAGTGGAAGTTTGACGCCGAATAGGCCATCGGCATGTCCCATTTCTCGGCCATGGCGGGTGCAGCAGCGGTGGCAGTCAGCGCAGTTGCTGCCAGAAGGTTCGTCAGTTTCTTCATCATTCTTCTCCCTGTTGAATTTGGAAACACCGGCGTTTTACACCGGTTTGTTTGTTATTTTGCGTATCGTGACGGCGCGTAGACGCTCATGTCGACATTTGGCGTTCTGCCCGCAATCATCTGCGCCAGAAGGCGCCCGGTTTTTGGCCCGCCTGTCAGGCCGATATGGTGATGCCCAAAGCCCATATAGGCCCCTTTGATACCGGGCACATCGCCAATGACCGGGATCGAGTCAGCCGGGGCGGGCCTGTGCCCCATCCATTCCACTTCCTCCTTCCATGTCACGCCCGGGAACGCCACCCGGGCATTTTTGCGCATCAACTCGAATGGTGCGCGCGAGGGCGGCGCATCCAGCCCTCCGAACTCGACAATGCCCGCCAGGCGAATGCGCCCATCCATCGGTGTCGCAACGAACTTGCCCGAAACAACCATAACCGGGCTGCGCGGCATCGCGGAAGGCTCTACCAATTCAAGATGATAACCACGTTCGCTTTCAAGAGGAACAGAAACTCCCAAGCGCTTTGCCAATGGGCCCGACCAGATCCCGGCCGTCACGACGGCTGCGTCACAAGCAATTGTCTCGCCACCGGCCCGAACACCGGTGACATGTCCGTTTTCCCGAACCACATCTTCGACATTTGCGCGTATGAAGCGACCTCCGTTCGCCTCAACATGCGCGGCAAGGTCTTTCACGTACCGGCCGGGGTCGGTGATGTGGCCATGATCCGAAAGCCGGGCGGCAAATCCGATGCCCTGACTGTAAACCGGGTCATATTCATGGAAGGCGTGACCTTCCAATTCGTCCCACTGAAACCCGTTCCTGCGCCGGATATCCCAACCAAAGGCATCTTCCTCAAAATGTGCGCGATCCCTGTAAAGAAACAGGTAATCTGACGGAACCAGCCACTTTTCCGCCCCCGTTCCGGCCGCCAGCGCCTTGTGGTCATTCAGACTGTCGCCAACGATGGATGTCAGTGCAGCGGCGATCCTCTCGACGTCGGCGGCGTTTGCATGTCTGAGGTATTTCCAAAGCCACGGAAGAAGCTTTGGTAAATACCCCCATTTCAGGAACAACGGTTGCGAGGGGCTCAGCAGCATCTTCGGTGCTTTTCCCAATAATCCGGGGACTGTTACCGGTACGATAGAACACGAGGCCAATACCCCGCCATTCCCGTGCGAGGTACCTTCGGCAGGGCCTGCCTTGTCGATCAGGATCACATTGTGACCATCCCGCTGCAGCCAAACCGCAGTCGAAACGCCGACAATTCCGGCCCCTATGATGGCTATGGTTTTCTTTTCCGTCATTCTGTCACCGCCTTGGCAACCGCATAATGATTCAGTTTGGTCAGATCGGGTCTGCCGCCAAGTCCGGGGCCTTGAGGCACGCAAACCTGACCGTCCTTGACCTGAAATGGCTGCTCCAGAATGTCCTCTTTCAGGAAATAGGACGCCTGATAAAACTCACAGCCCAGAGAGATTTCCGGTGTCGCGGCAATCATGTGCGTGCCCGC
Source organism: Ruegeria sp. P8 (assembly GCF_056534665.1). Lineage (NCBI taxonomy): Bacteria > Pseudomonadati > Pseudomonadota > Alphaproteobacteria > Rhodobacterales > Roseobacteraceae > Ruegeria > Ruegeria sp. P8. The sequence goes on along the minus strand of NZ_JBQERC010000023.1, from coordinate 27,177 downwards.
CAAATGGGCCAGGCCAGCCTCGAACATGTCACCTCCATAGGCCGTCAGGCCATGGGCCGCAGCGATGCGCGCAACCGTCTGCCCGCGGGTCAGGCCGCCTGACTTCATGATCTTCACCGAAACCCCGTCGCAGATCCCTTCGCTGGCCGCGCGCTCCATGTCTTCGGGGCCAAAGACGCTTTCGTCGGCCAGTAGCGGAACATCCGTCATCTGCCGCAGCTTTGCCATCATGCCAAACTGATGGGCGCGGACAGGTTGTTCAATGAAATCCGGTTTGAACTGAGCGACGTCCCGCACCTGCGATGGCGCATCATCAATGCTGAGCCCTTGATTATAGTCCACGCGGACCGAGAGCTCCGGGTCGTTCTGGGCAAGGTACTCCAGCCGCATGATGTCGAAGGCGTGATCCTTGAACCCGGTCTTGAGTTTGACAATCCGAACACCATCCTCACGCAGGCGTGCCAATAGTTCGATGTCCTGGGCAAAGTCGGGGTTTGCGATGGAACAACTCAGCGGAATGCTGTCGCGGAAGCGACCACCCAACAAGGACCAGACCGGAACATTGCTGATCCGGCCTGCCAAATCCAACAGCGCGGTTTCCAGCGCCGCCTTGGCTTCGGTGCAATGTGCCACGGCGTAAGCCGCACGTGCCATGATTGCGGCCCGATCCCCAACGCATGCCCCAAGAACGTGAGGGCGCAGATAACGGTCCAGCGCGGCAAAACTCGCTTCGGGTGTTCCGGTGAATACCGACCAGGGCGATGCCTCGCCATACCCTTGGGTGCCGTCTTCGGATGTCAGGCGCAGGATGACGACTTCGCAAACGCCTTCAACCGATCCGATGCCGTGATCCCGGCGGGATGTGACCGGCAGTTCAAGATGCCACAGGTCATAACCGATGATTTTCTGTGCCAGATTGCTCATTTCGCCCCCTGTCGATGGGGAAAGCCTGCCTTGACCGGGCTATCATTTCAAATACTATATTTTCGTAAGTTCATCAGAAAAAGTGATGTGAAAATCGTTGTCCCTGCGCTTTCGCCAACTTCAGGCCTTTCATGCCATCATGGAAACGGGAACCGTGACCGGCGCGGCCTCGGTTCTTGGGATATCGCAACCCGGCATCAGCAACCTTCTGGCACAGCTTGAACGCGAGGCGCGTCTGCCTCTGTTTGAACGGACAAAAGGCCGATTGCTGCCAACACCTGAGGCCGAGATGCTATTTCGCGAGGTTGACACGGTCGTGCGTGGGCTGGACCACGTGGCGCAGGCCGTAACCGATCTGCAGAACAAACATCCCGGACAGTTGCAGGTTGCCGCGCCGCACCTGTTGTCTTTTGGTTTCATGCCCCGCGAGATCGCGCGGTTTGCCAAAACGCGCCCGAACCTGTCTGTCAGCTTTCAGTCGCAATATTCATCCAAGATTCAGGAATGGGTCATCTCGGGCCTGTTTGAAATCGGTATTGTCGAGATGCCCATTCTGCATGACACACTGAACCATCAGGAGTTTCAGTTTGAAACGCTCGCGACTTTTCCTGAGGGCAGTCCCTTGGCCGAGCACGACGTTCTGACGCCAGAGATATTGGAAAACGAACCCTTCATCGTAATGGGGCCGGAACATCAGACCCATCGCCGGACCCGCGACATCTTTCAGACATCCGGTCACACATGGCGCACCCAGATACACACCCATCTTTCCGAAAACCTGCTGAGCTTTGTAAAACAGGGTATGGGGGTCGCGATGATCGACCCCTTTACCGTGACCTTTGACGACGAGAGCGGGTATCTGACCCGCCCATTTGCGCCGCCAGTCATGCTGGATCTTGCGATCATCACGGCCAAGGGCCGCCCTCTGTCCACAATTGCGCAGGAATTTCTGGCCCATTTGACCCCGTCAATTGCCTCTTACGCGACCCATTCCGAAACCGGTGCGGCTGCTTCGTGAAGCGGTTGTGAATGAATGTCGACAAGTGTTGGGCCGTCGTGCTCAATCGCCTGTTTCAGCACACGCGTCAGATCCTCGGGGTCTTTGACGGTCCAGGATTTGACGCCAAAGGCGGCCGCAACAGCGGCGTGGTCCGTCCGGTTGAAATCAACATTGTAATAGCGCTGACCAAATCCCGCATTCTGGCCAGCCTTGATCCATCCGAAGACCGAGTTCGAGAAGACGATCGAAGTGATTGGCATATTGTGCCGGACTATCGTTTCAAACTCGCCGCAGGTGAACCCGAACGAGCCATCGCCCATGACCGACAGGGTTTTAACCGATGGCCGCCCGACATGTGCCCCCATGGCCGCGCCCAGCGAATACCCCAGCGCTCCATGTGCCCGGTTGGTGATGAAATGGCGCCCCGGTTTCCGCCAGCGGTAATATGCGCTGAAATAGGGGCAGGGGGTGCCGGGGTCGGCGACGACAATCGCGTCGTCATCCAGAATATCCATCAAGGACGCCATGACAGCCTCGGGCCGGATCGGCGTCTCGCGACTTGCGGCCAGCGGGGCGAACGCGGTCCTCTTGGCCTCCCAGGCGGCGCGGGCTTTGGCTGCTCCGCCTTGGCTGGTCAGGTCCTGCCGGTCTTCCAACGCCTGCGCCAAAGCCTCCAGCGCCAGACGGGCATCGGCGCAGATCGCCACTTCGGTCTGGTAATTAGCGCCGATCACCATCGGATCGCTGTCGATATGGATGATCGTGGTGCTGCGTCCGGGGCTTCGCCACCGTTCCGTTGTAACCGAACCGGCGCGGCAGCCAATGAACAAAACGACATCGGCCTGATCCACGACGGCGCGGGTTGCCGGGATGCCCCCGTTCGACCCGACAACGCCCAGGGCAAGCGGGTCGGTCTCGGCAATGGACCCCTGACCCGACACGGTCGTGGCCACGGGCATGTCCAGCAGGCCTGCAACCCGGCGCAGCGCATCGGTCGCCCGGGACAAGACCGGCCCGCCACCACAGACCGCAACCGCGGATTTGGCCCCTGCAAGAATGGCTGCCGCTGCTTCAATGGCGTCCGGGTCAGGTGCGGCCCGTTCAGCGGGATAGCTGCGGTGCCTGTCATCCGCCCAGATTTCAGCCTCGTCTACCTGCCCCTTCTGCGTGTCAAACGGCAGCGCCAGATGCGTCGCACCGGGCGTGCCGGTCGTCATCGCCCTGAAGGCGGCCCGAACCATGGCCGGAAGCCGCGCTGCGTCGTCGAGGGATGTGTTCCATTTGGCCAGAGGCCGGAACAGCGCAGGCTGATCCAGTTCGGTCAACGGGTATTTACCGCGGCTGGTCGTCGCCACATCCGACGTGATTGCCAATATCGGAACCGAGCTTTCGTTGGCCTCGACCACTCCGGGCAAGATATAGGTCGCACCACCACCGGACGGGCCCTCGCACACGCCGGGCTTGCCGGTGACGCGGGCATAGCCATCCGCCATATAGGCCGCGTGCCTCTCGTCCCGTGTCAGAATGTGCTGAATGCTGTGATCCATCCGGGCAAGGGCATCATAAAAGGGTAAAGTGGTATCGCCGCACAGACCAAACATATGCGTCACACCATGCGCTTCGAGCATACGCACCATAGCTTCGGCTCCGGTCAGAAAATTTGTCCCTGTCATGGTCGCGAGTCCCTTGTGTCAGATCTGTACTCAGGTCTGTATACAGTTTTGTATATTGAATTCAAGCTCAACGTGTGGCACCTGTGATTCAAACGAAGAAGGGCAGGGGTAATGGCGGGTCCGCGCGTCGATGATATCTATGATCAGGTCAAGGCGATGGCGGTTTCGTTTCGCCTGCGCCCCGGCGACCGCCTGAACGAAGTGGCGTTGTCCAGGGATCTGGGCGTCAGCCGCACCCCGCTGCGCGAGGCGTTGAACCGTCTGGTTGCCGAACGGCTTTTCGACTTCCGCCCCGGACAAGGCTTTTTCTGCCGCCCGCTGGACGCGCAAAGCGTGTTCGACCTGTTCGAACTGCGCCAGATCATCGAAACAGCGGCGGCGCGTGCGGCCTGTGCCAAGGCATCGGACGAAGACCTGCAGCTGTTGCGGGATGAGCTTTACGCAACGGGCATCGACATCACCGGTCTGACTGTCGAAGAAGCCGTCAACCGGGATGAGGCGTTTCATTTGGGTATCGCGAAGCTGTCGGGGAATATGGAACTGTTGCAAACCCTGACGCGGATCAACGACCGTATCCGCTATATCCGTTGGATTTCCATGAGCCTGGACCGCGTGCAACGCTCAAAGGACGAACACAAACGCGTCATGCAGGCTTTGATGGACCGGAACGCGGATGAGGCGGCACGGGTTCTGGGTGCACATATCTCCAAGCGTATGGATCAGGTGCAGGATGCCGTGCGTCACGGGATTTCGAACATCTACATGGAAGGGTCGGACGATATTTCGACCCGTATCATCGAGGAGGTTGAGGGATGATCGCGCAGGGCGGAAAATCCATCTACGGCGCGTCTGTCGGCATTCTGATGCTGGATGCCCGCTTTCCCCGCATTCCCGGCGATATGGGCAACGCGCGGACCTGGCCCTTTCCGGTTCACTACCGCATTGTGCGTGATGCCTCGCCGGATCGGGTGGTCCGGCACAAAGCCGAAGGCATGCTCGACGTGTTCGTCGACGCGGCGCAGGAGCTTGTCAAAGATGGTGTGGACGGGATTACCACCAATTGCGGGTTTCTGTCGCTGTTCCAAAAAGAGCTGGCCCAGGCGGTCCCGGTTCCGGTGGCCACATCGTCCCTGATGCAGGTTGAAATGGTCAACCGCATCCTGCCGGCGGGAAAACGCGCCGGGGTTCTGACCATATCAGCCTCCACTCTGACCCAAGATCACTTGCTGGCCGCCAATGTTCCATTGGACACGCCTATCGGCACAACCGAAGGCGGGGCGGAGTTCACCCGCGCAATCCTTGGAAATGAGCTTGGTCTTGATGTGGAATTGGCCCGCAAGGACAATGTCGAAGCCGCAATGGCCCTGACATCGGAACACACCGATCTTGGCGCGATCGTGCTGGAATGCACGAATATGTGCCCCTACGCGCCCGATATTCAGCGCGCCACAGGGCTGCCCGTGTTTTCTATCGTGTCTTTCGTGAAGTGGTTTCAGGCCGGTCTTGTTCCGCCCACCTACTAGACAGGTGACACGGGCGCTCTGACTGACCCGCCCTAAGATGTCACAGGTTCAGGTCGCCTTGTACCGAGTTCCGGATCACCCGCTCGGCATTCGGAATGTCGTTTGAAAGCGCCCGCTCTCTTGCGGCCTGTTTGTCCAGCCCAAACCCAACCCAACGGTCGGTGAGCCGGGATTCCAGTGTTGCCAGATCGACGCCCAGAAACACCTTGAGCGCCCATAGGGGATGAAGGCCCACCCAGCCCGGTTCATCCAGCAAAAGGTAATTGCCTTCAACCAGAACGACCCGCTGATCAGGCGAGATCATTGATCGGGCAGCGATTGCCAGATCAAGCTTTCGGTCGAAGCCCGGAATTGCAACTTCATCTTCGGTGCGCAAACGCACAAGCAAGGCATGAAACCCGGCAAGATCGAAGGTTTCCGGCGCGCCCTTGCGGGCGAAAAGCCCGCGTTCCTTCAGGATCGCGTTGTCAAAGTGAAAACCGTCCATTGGCACAAGCCCTGCTGACACGCCGCGCCGGTTCAGCTTGGCCGTGGCAAGGCTGGCAACGGTGCTTTTCCCGGATCCGGGCGGGCCCGCAATCGCGACAAGTTGCCGGTGTCGGGCCGGCGGCAGCGCCTCAACGGCGTCGACGATGCTGTCGGCCAGAACGTCAGGGGCTGTGCCGCCACCGGTCATGCAGCCTGATCCTCGGGCGGTGCGTCCTTGGCCCCGGTCATGAATGCTACGGCGTCGGACATCGAATAGTCCTTGGGGTCAATCACACACAGGCGTTTTCCCAGCCTGTGCACGTGAATCCGGTCTGCGACTTCGAAAACATGAGGCATGTTGTGGCTGATCAGGATGATCGGAATGCCGCGTGATTTCACATCCTGGATCAGTTCAAGGACTCTGCGGCTTTCCTTTACGCCCAGTGCTGCTGTCGGTTCGTCCAGAATGATGACCTTGGATCCGAATGCCGCCGCGCGTGCCACGGCAACGCCCTGGCGCTGTCCACCCGACAGGGTTTCGACGGCCTGATTGATATTCTGGATGGTCATCAGACCCAGTTCGCTCAGCTTTTCGCGGGCGAACTTTTCCATTGCCGGACGGTCTAGCATTCGAAGCCATGATCCCAATGGCCCCTTTCGCCGAATTTCCCGCCCCATGAACATATTGTCCGCAATCGACAGGGCAGGGGACATGGCAAGCGTCTGGTAGACGGTTTCAATACCGGCTTCACGCGCGTCGATCGGGGAATGGAAATTCACCTTTTGACCTTCCAGCCAAACATCGCCTTCGTCTGGCGTCACTGCGCCGGACACTGCCTTGATCAGCGTCGACTTACCCGCGCCATTGTCGCCGATCACCGCCAGAATCTCACCCGGCATCAGGTCAAAATCGCAGTGATCCAGCGCAGTCACCTTGCCGTAGCGTTTCACAAGGTTCCGTCCTTTGAGAATGGGTTCCATCAGGCTGCTACCTTTCTGATCCACTGGTCGACCGCGACCGCTGCGATGATAAGGATGCCGATCAGCAGGAACGTCCATTGTGCATCTGCGCCCAGCAACCGCAGCCCAAGCGTAAAGACGCCCACGATCAGGGCACCGAACAGGGACCCCAGAATAGACCCGCGGCCGCCAAACAGAGATATCCCCCCGATCACGACCGCCGTGATGCTTTCGATATTGGCCAGCTGGCCCGAGGTTGGCGAAACCGACCCGATCCGGCCAATCAGGGCCCAGCCCGCAAAGGCGCAGATCAGCCCGGACAGCATGTACACGGATATCAGCGTACGGTGCACGTTGACACCAGACAGTTCTGCCGCTTCGGGGTCATCCCCGACGGCATAGACATGCCTGCCCCAGGCCGTGTGCCGCAACGCGTATGCAAGGACGAGGATCAGCGCCAGCATGAAGACAACACCAACGGTAAACACCGCCCCGCCCACGTTAAACTTGGCACCAAACAGTTGCAGGATGGCGGCGTGTTCCTCGATCTCCTGCGACCGGATCGTTTCGTTTTGTGAATAAAGGAAATTCGCCGCAAGAACGATCTGCCACATGCCAAGGGTGACGATGAATGGCGGCAGCTTGATGCGACTGACCAGAAACCCGTTCAAAGCCCCGATTGCCGAGCCAACAGCAAGGCCGCACACAATCGCAACCGAAGGTGGCATTCCATAGCGGAAAGTGAATTGCCCCATCACAACCGACGACATCACCATGATGGCCCCAACACTCAGGTCGATGCCTGCGGTCAGGATCACAAGACTCTGCGCCGCGGCCACGATCCCGACGATCTGAACCTGTTGGAGGATCAATGTCAGCGCAAAGGGCGAAAAGAACTTGGGGCCCAGCAAGACACCAAAGATGACGATGGCAGCGACAAGGACAATCAGCGGGACCAGCGACGGGTTCACATGCAGAAAATGCTGAACAGTTCCGACAAATCCGCGTTGGTGATCGTCAAATTCGGCAACTTGCTCTGGGCTGCCCTTTGCGGCGGTTTCGAAATCGTCGGCTTGTCGTGAAGAATCGGACATGGAACTTCCCCCAAAGCGTCAGGTTTATGACGACTTTAGCAAGGTTTCGGGCGTGTGGGTGGTTTTGATAAGTGGAAGGCCGCGCTGCGGCCTTCCACACGTTCAGCTTAACCCCAGCAGAGGTCCATGCCTTCCTGAACCGAGATGGACTCGACGCCGTCGGCGGCCTTATCCGTCACAAGCGCCACGCCAGTGTCAAAAAAGTCCTTACCGGGTGTGTTCTCGGGTTTCGTCCCTTCGTCCGCCCATTTCTTGACAGCCTCAACACCCAGCGATGCCATCAGCAGCGGGTATTGCTGGGATGTTGCGCCGATGACCCCGTCCGCCACGTTCTGCACGCCGGGGCAACCGCCATCGACGGAAACGATCAACACGTCATTTTCGCGTCCGATAGCCTTGAGCGCCTCGTAAGCGCCCGCTGCCGCCGGTTCGTTGATGGTATGCACCACGTTGATCGTCGGGTCTTTGGCCAGCAGGTTCTCCATCGCGCGGCGGCCGCCTTCTTCGTTGCCAGCGGTGACATCGCTGCCAACAAGACGCGGGTCGTTTTCATCGCCAATCACGTTCGGATCGGCCAGATCAACACCGAACCCCTGCAGGAACCCCTGATTGCGAAGCACGTCCACAGTGGGCTGGCTGACCGCAAGGTCCAACGTGGCGATTTTGGCGTCGTTTGCCGCATCTCCCAGAGTGGCTTTTGCCCATTGTCCGATCAGAAGCCCCGCAAGGAAATTGTCGGTGGCAAAGGTCGCGTCGGCCGAGTCGATAGGCTCAAGCGGGGTGTCCAGCGCAATCACCAGCAGCCCGGCATCGCGGGCCTGCTGCACCGCCGGAACGATGGACGACGTATCCGACGCGGTCAGCAGGATACCCTTTGCGCCATCCAGAATGCAGGTTTCAATGGCCTGAACCTGAGTTTCGTGGTCGCCGTCGACTTTGCCGGCAAAGGCCTTCAGCGTCATGCCAAGCTCTTCGGCTTTAGCTGTGGCACCCTCTCTCATTTTAACAAAGAAAGGGTTGGTATCCGTCTTGGTGATCAGGCAAACGGTTTCACCTTCGGCCATTGCACTGCTTGCCATGGCCGTAACCGCCAGCGCCGTGGCGCCTGCAAGTTTCGCAAGTTTCATCGGTAGTCCTCCCAGTTTTCCCAATGCCCGTCCGGGCATACGTCTGATCGGGCGAAATCCGGCCCGATCGAACATGAAAACCATCACAAGATTCGAATTTTGAGTCAATAAATAAATCACTCTTATTTATTATTGACAGAAAGGAAGGGTTTCAACATTGTCGTCACGAAGGGGATGGCCGTGTCTGCAAACAACTCTTTGGACAATACCGCTGGCGTACGCGAGCCAGACATGCGCGGCACCAATCAAAGCGGAATGCGGGCCCGAAATGAACGGCTTGTCCTGTCACTGGTCCGGCGCCATCAGGCCCTTGCAAAATCTGAAATCGCGCGCATGACCGGGCTGTCGGCACAGACGGTTTCGGTCATCATGCGCCAGTTGGAAACCGATGGGCTGCTTCTGCGGGGTGAACCGATCCGGGGAAAAGTCGGGCAGCCCTCGGTTCCCATGCGCCTGAATCCGGATGGCGCGTATTTCTTCGGGCTCAAAGTCGGGCGGCGAAGTACCGAGCTGGTGCTGACGGATTTCCTTGGCAATGTCAGGCAACGCGAACGGCGGACTTATGATTTTCCGACGCCCGAGGCGACACTGAGCTTTTCCAAGGAAAGCCTCGACAAAGTGATGACGTCGCTGTCGCCCGAAGCGCGCAGCCGGATCGCGGGTCTTGGGATTGCGATGCCGTTCTACCTTTGGGACTGGGCACAGACATTGCAGGTTCCGCAGGAGAAAATGGATCCGTGGCGTGACGCGGACTTAAAAGGCGCGCTGGCCGCAAGCTATGACTTGCCGGTGTTCTTGCAGAACGACGCAACGGCCGCCTGCGGTGCCGAGCTGGTCTTTGGCCCGGCGGAAGGCCCACGAGATTTCCTGTATTTTTATGTGGGCTTCTTCATTGGGGGCGGGGTGGTTCTGAACGGCTCGATCTTTTCGGGGCGGGGAAACGCCGGTGCGCTTGGGCCATTGCCCGTGCCGGACGGCGCAGGCGGAGTGAAACCGTTGATAGATGTCGCCAGTCTTTATGTGCTGGAGCGCGTGACAGGTGAGAATGCCGCGACACCCGGTTCAATCTGGGAAACGACACAGCATTGGGACGTACCGGAATCCCACCTTGAGAACTGGCTGAAACAAGCGGCGCACGGGATCGCCCATGCCACAGTCTCGTCTTGCAGCCTGATCGACTTCGAATGTGTCAAGATTGATGGCTGGATGCCTGCTGATATCAAGGCGCGGCTGGTGGAACTGGTTGAGGTCGAACTATCCGACCTGAACCTGACCGGGCTTGAACGGCCTTTGGTGCTGGCGGGGACGGCAGGCCCGGATGCCCGCTCATTGGGGGCGGCCAGTTTGCCATTGTCGGAAAGATACCTGCTCGAAGGGTAGGTTCATTCCCGAAAACCCCGACCTTTATCCAAAGCGGATCCGCCGGAAAAAGGGCATTGCCCGCTAAACTTTTTGATAGCCAGCGCAAATGATCGTTGACGGATGCCGAAGAAGTCTGGCAAGCCGCTCGGCATGTTCGGTTCCGGGGCGTGCTCTGGAATCAAAAGGGAATGCGGTGCGGGCTTTGGCCCAATTCCGCAACTGCACCCGCAACTGTAAGCGGCGAGCAGGGCTGAAGTGCCACTGGAGTTAATCCGGGAAGGCCAGCCCAACGCTTTGACCCGCAAGTCAGGATACCTGCCGGACATGTGCCTTTGACAAGGGCACTCCTAATCGGCGACGGGATGTGCGTCGGAGCAGGATGCTTGAAAAAGCAGCTTAGCTTGGACATCCCCGCAGTCAAAACGCATCTCGTACCGGGATTGGTACGATGGGACAAGGACGACTATTGATGACCAAGCTGCTTTCCGCAGCCGCTGTGGCGATAGCGCTTCCAGCGATGGCAAATGCTCATTTCCTGCTGGAATACACCGCTGAAACCATGATCGACGCACCGGGGAATGTTCCGGTCAAGCTGATCTTTTGGCATCCGTTCTCGAACGGGCATGTCATGGATCTGGACAAGCCGCAGGAATTCTACGTGATCCACAACGGTCAGAAAACCGATCTGCTGGATACCCTGGAACCCGTACGTTTCACCGGTGGCGAAAACGAAGGCGCGGCATTCAAGGGTTATGTTCCCGTCAAACGGTCGGGCGACTATGTGCTGGTGACAGTTCCCCAGCCCTATTATGAGGAATCCGAGGATATCTATATCCAGCAGATCGCCAAGGCATTCCTGAACCGCAACGAACTGCCGACCGACTGGATGAACCCGGTGGGCCTGCCGGTTGAGATCATCCCGCTCAACAAACCAACCAACATCATCGCGGGTTCGACGTTTACAGGTCGGGTTATGGCCGAAGGCCAACCGGTTGTGGGTGCCGAGATCGAGATCGAGTACATGGCCGCAGAACCAGACATGGAAAGCGCGGCCGCCTCGGCCCCGACCGTCTCGCCGATGCCGGGTGGTGCATTGGTCGCAACTTCGGATGATAACGGGTATTTCACGTTTGGCGTTCCAAAAGCCGGATATTGGGGATTTGCGGCGCTCGGTGCCGGTCCTGTGACCGAACACAACGGCAAAGAACTCAGCCAGGACGCGGTCATCTGGATCCGCGCCTGGGATTTGGAGTAACCGTAGATGCACATCGTTGACGGAGCCTTGTCCAACCCGGTCGTGATCGGCGGAGCCGTCGCTGCAGCGGGTGGGATTGCCATGGGCCTCAGGTCGCTGAATCTTGATCGCATTCCAACAGCGGGGGTGCTGTCTGCCAGCTTTTTCGTGGCATCGCTGATCCATGTGCCGATTGGCCCTTCGTCAGTGCATCTGATCCTCAACGGAATGGCCGGGCTTTTGTTGGGCTGGGCCGCATTCCCGGCCCTGTTCGTCGGGCTTTTGCTGCAAGCCGTCTTCTTTGGCTTTGGCGGGTTGACGGTATTGGGGATCAACACCCTGAACATCGCGTTGCCCGCGGTTTTGGCCGGGCTGATCTTTGGCCGCCTGATCGCCCATGGCTCACCTCTGCAAGGTGCGATATGGGGCGGGGTCGGCGGTGCCTTTGCCATCGCCGCCACAACCGGCATGGTTGCGTTTTCACTGGCCTTGTCCGGGGATGCATTCCTGCCAGCGGCCAAGCTTGTTTTCTTTGCGCATATTCCTGTCATGGCGATCGAGGCGATCCTGACCGGGTTCGCGGTTTTGCTGGCGCGCAAGGTCAAGCCCGAGCTGTTTGTCAAAGGAGCGGTCGCGTGAGGTACCTGGCGATCATTCTGGCGCTGTGCTGCGCACCCGTACCTGCCTTGGCGCATAAGGTCATCGCCGGAGTGTTTGAATCCGGTGACGCCATCGAAGGCGAAATCGGCTTTTCCAACGGTGACATGGCAAGCGGGGCCGAGGTCATCGTCAACGGCCCGGACGGAGCCGAGCTGGGCCGTATCGTAACAGATGCAGACGGGTTCTTTATCTACACGCCAAACGCGCCGGTGGCCCATACTTTCTTTGCAAACCTTGGTGCCGGGCATGTGGCCGAGGTCACCATGCCCGCTGCGGATGTCGCCCGGATCATGGGCGTTGAAGCGGAACCCGACACCGCGCCGACAAACGCACCTGCCCAGACAGCGGCGGTGCTCAGCGATGAACAACAACAGGTCATTGCCAGGGCCGTGCGGGATGAGCTGCGCCCGCTGCGTCGGGAAATAGCGGCTTACCGCGAACAAAATGACCTGCAAACTGTTCTGGGTGGGATCGGATATATCGTCGGTCTGTTTGGTCTGGGCTTTTACTTTGCGGCACGCCGCAAGCTGGCGGCCTGATGGCGCACGTTCTGGGGCAACAGGAAAACACGCTGGCCAAAGCGGGCGCGCAGCGGCGCGGCGCGATCAACCCGCTTGATCCAAGGATGCGGATCGTCATGGCGGTTGTCTTCGCGGTGGTGACTGTGGCGGTGTCCTCGCTGACAGCACTGTGCGGGGCTCTGGCGGTGTCCCTTTCGCTTCTTGCCGCGTCGCGTCTGCCCTGGCGGAAAACGTTGAAACGCATGGCCATGATGGATGGGTTCATCCTTTTCATGCTGGTGCTGTTGCCATTCTCCATGCCCGGCGACCCGATGTTTACGCTCTGGGGGTTTCCTGCAAGCTGGCAGGGTTTCTGGAAAGCGGTCGAGATCGCCCTGACGGCCAACGCGGTCATCCTGTCCCTTATGGTGCTGGTCGGCACGATGGAGCCGGTTACGCTTGGCCACGCCTTGCACCGCCTACGCTGCCCCGAAAAGCTGGTTCACCTTCTGATGTTCACCATCCGCTATATCGAGGTTCTGCGGGAAGAATACCTGCGCCTGCGCGCGGCTATGAAAGTGCGCGGCTTTCGCCCGGCAACAAACTGGCACACCTATCGTAGTTTTGGCTATCTCGTGGGCATGATGCTGGTGCGCGCGATCGAAAGATCCGAACGCATACTTGATGCGATGAAATGCCGGGGGTTTTCAGGCCGTATGCTGCTGCTTCAGGACTTTGCCCTGACCCGAAGGGACATCGTTTTTGCCGCAGGTCTTGGTGCCCTTTGCGCGGGTCTGATCATACTGGATTTGGCATGACACTGATTGCGCTTGAAGATATCTGCTTTGCCTACCCTGGTCAGCCACCCGTTCTGGACGGTGCCAGCCTCAGCCTGTCCGCCGGTCAACGCCTGTCGCTGACGGGTCCGAACGGGGCGGGAAAATCGACCTTGCTGCGCATCACGCTTGGCTTGCAGCGCCCACGGTCCGGCACGGTCACGATCTTTGGTCAGCAAAGGGTGCAAGAGGCCGATTTTCATGACGTACGCCGCCGGGTGGGCCTTGTGTTTCAGGATGCGGATGATCAACTGTTCTGCCCGACCGTCGCCGAGGATATCGCCTTTGGCCCGCTCAACCTGGGCAGAACACGCGACGAAGCGCTAGCCATCGTAGAAAACGTGTTGGGTGATCTGGACCTGATGCATCTGAAGAACCGCATCACCCACAAGTTGTCAGGGGGTGAAAAACGGCTGGTTACGCTGGCGACCGTTCTGGCGATGGAGCCCGAGGTTCTGCTGCTTGATGAACCCACCAACGCGCTGGACCCACGAAACGAGGCCCGGCTGCTGGAAATCCTCCGGGAATTGCCGCAAGCGATCCTTCTTGTCAGCCATTCCCCGGCCTTCCGTGCTGAACTGGCACCGGATGCGCTGGATTTGCGAGACGGAAAACTGGTTGCTGTCTGACAGGACCAATCCGGGTTCAGCCCTGCCGCTTCCGGCTCATAAGCCCATATCTGACCGCCCATGCCCGAAACGACAGACGTCTGCGCCGGTCCTGTTTCACCGGGTGTTTTGATTGCGCGCCACCTTTTCGGTTGAACTCGAAAACGTCGATGATGCGCTCGGCGCAACCGCAGGCTTCGCCCATGCCAACTTTGGCAAAGTAGAATTTTTCGAAACGTTCCGGGTTTTGCATAGCGCCCCTCCTGTTCAAGCGTAACCCCAAAAACCAAGTGCCGCCAAATCACATTGTTGCGGTCGCAGAGGGGGTCCTATGGCGCGGCAAAGGTGCTTCCCGTCCAGACATTGTCCAGTTGATTGAAAACCGGCGAGGTGATGAGCATCTCGGCAGGGTACAGCAATTGCAGCTCATCCGCGAACCGCGTGACGCCGGGTACAAGCCCGGTGATGTTCTGCCACGCGGCCCAGCTGCCGGGATCGGACAGGCTGGTGGGATTGCCGGGATCAGCCGCCTGGTGCCAACCGGCCGCATTCAGGATCGGTGTAAGGGCAAAGCGCGCATCGTTGCTGTCAACCTCGGAACAGGCAGCAGCATCGCATTCCCAGCTTGTCCAGTCTGCCGCCGCGATGGTCCCGGCAATCGGGGCGGCGGCGTCGATGACCCGTGCCAGAACCTCGAACCCGCCGCCCGCAGTCGGACGGCTGAGCGACAGGGGGTCGGTGGCCACGGCATGCAGCGCCGCGGTTGGTGCCAGGCTGAGGGTCCGACCGATCAAAGCCAGCTGTGCAATACCGTCGGTCACAGGCCCCGATCCGGCGGCCGGCAGGACCCTGACAGGTGTCAGGATCGGCATCGCACCGCCACGTATCGCGATCTCCTGCAACGCATTGTCGAAGGCCGGTACGAAATCACTACGGATCGTGAAGCTCAGCGGGAAACTGGCTTGTTGCGGACCTACGGGCCTTGCCCCGTCGCGGGTGATGAAAGACATCGGCGGAATGGCACCCGGCTGCGGCAGCGAAATCTGCGGTCCCGCGATACCCAAAGCGGCCGCGATCATGCGTGCGCGCTGTTCGGCCTCACCATACTCGCTCAGCAGATTGATATAGCCGCCGATCTCGGTGATGTTGCGCGGCGCAGGGATGCGCGATGGGGCAATATCGCCCGCAATGGCAAGCCTATGGGCAATCACCTCACGGGCACGCTGGATCGCCGGAGAGTTGGTCGTTTCAAGAATGTTGATGATCGCCTCGGCAAGGCTTTCATCAATTCCCGGTTTGTCCGTCACATTTGTGCTCGTGTCACTCATTGTCGTCCTCCGCAGGGGCGTTCAGGCCATTGAGGAAATCCAGCACCGACTGGCTGCCGGCCTTGGTCGCGCTGCCGTCATCAGCATCCGCATTTGCCTTGGTGAAGGCCCCGAAAAGCTTGGCCAGAAGCAGCGTGTTGGACGGGTTGGCCAAAGCCGTAGCCCCGCCGGGGAAATCCTTGAACAGGTTTTGAACGAAACCGACCCGGTTGCCATCCGGTTGCCCACCGATCAGCGCGGAAACACCCGAAGCGTTCTTGGCGATATCCTCAAACCCCTTGATCTTGGCGGCATTGCTGGCGTCGAATGCCTTCTTGTCAGCGGCGGCCTTCTTGGCCTCTTCCTCTTTGCGGGCGGCAGCGATTTCCTGACCTTTACCCGCAAGTTCCGTGGCCTTTCCAACCAGCTCCTTGGTCAGATCCGTCGCCGTGTCGATGGCCTTGTCACGCCCCGCAGCGACCGATTGCGTTTCAAGCGCCAGTTGCGCCTGCAACTCCTTCAGACCCGTCAGATCGGTTCCCGCCCGCGCAAGATCGGGCGCAGCCTTGAGGATTTCGGCCAATTGCGACGTGGGCACAGCCTGGCCGGTGCCAATGTCGCCCCCTGCAATGGTCAGCGTGTTCGAAGGCTGGTTGTTCGGCAGGTCTGACGGCGCACGTGTACCAAAGATGGCGTCACTGTCAGCAGGCAGGACCGGCGCGTCGCCAACCGGTGGCGGTGTCGGGCTGTCCTGCCAGTTCCAGAAGCGGCGATGGTCGATCATCTCGCAGGAATTGCAGCGGCCCAGTACAGCCTCGCCCAACAGGCCCCTGGTCGGCAGCGAGATCGTGCGGCGCGGTGGTCGGAAGTCTTCGCGATGGAAGGCCAGAAGACTGTCCTGAATGTCACCGGTCCGCATCTCCATCCGGTCGGCCAAATCGGGCGGGATCGAGAAGGGCATGATCATGGCATTGCCATAGAACCCCAACACCTTGTTCTGGACGGTGCTGAGCAGCGATATCTCGCTTGAGGCATCGTCCAGCCCGCCTTCCGGTACCCCGATGGTGAAGCGTTCCAGCAGGATCGCACGTTCTTCGTCCATCATGCTGGCCCAGATCACGCGGGAATAGCGAACGGTGTTGGCCACAACATGCTGGTACATCTCTTCGATGCGGCGCAGATCCCGGCGTGACAGAACGTCCGGCACCTCCTGCACGGAATAGGGCAGGGTGGCAGGCAGCGCCTGGAACGTGTTGTCATCAACAACGGTCTGGGCGTTTTCATTCATACGCGCCTCAAACTCGCTGACCATGGGCGGTCCTACCAGATCGTCAAAGTCCGAGCCCGAGATCGTGGTGCGAAGGCTACGGTTGATATTGCGGGTGGCCCGATCCAGATCGTCGGCATCTTCCAGATTGGCCAGATGTTCCCAGATGTTGAAAATATTGATGGGATCAGGACCGGTGTAGAACGAGTAGGCAAACGAACCCGTCCGCCTGCGCAGCTCGACACGCGCGATATCCGACCGCTCGACCGAACGGGGCAAAGCCACAGACCCGGTATAGGTCCGGCGCTTGGTCGGATCACGCCGCGCATCAGCCAGCCGGACAAGCAGGTTCTCGCGTGTTTCTGCTGGCAGGTCATGCAGGTTGTCGATGTCTATCGGCGATCCGGTCAGCGGAACAGGTCCGACCCGGTCGCCATCCTGCGTGAAGATCACGACAGAAATGTCATCGTTGGGCATGAACGTGCCCTGCGCCTCGAAACTGACGATGTCCTGTGCGACGCCGGGCGCGTTCTGCGGTGTTGCGTCTTTGTCCGCATAAAACTCTTCCAGAAGCTTCAGGGCGCTGCGGAATCTGCGGCGGTTTCGGAACACGCGCCGGAACACTTCTGCATGGCGCAGGATGACCTTGTACCGGCTCAGCAATCCGGACCGGGTGACATTGCCCGGCAACTGGTCACCTTGCCCCAGACGGCGGAAGCGGATGAGTTGCATCGGCACAAAGACCACCAACTGCACGCCCTCGATACGCGTTTCCAAAGAAAAGTCGCGCAGGACTTCGAACCATTGCATGGTCATTGCGTGGCAATGATTGCGGTTGGCCACGAATTTCGTTGTTGCCGTTCGCCGATCCGTCGCAGTTGCAGTGCGCACACTGGTCCGTGCCGAGTTGCGCTTGACCGAAGCCGCCCGTTCAAGCGCGGCAGAGAATGTCTCATGGGTGTCGGACAGAAAATCGCGCGATGTGTTCTGCGTGTTGGACGAATTGCCGGAAGAATTCGAACTGGACCGTGCTCCGCTGAAGCCCACGCCGCCGACGATGGCCCCGATGCCTCCGAACAGGCCGCCACCAACGCCACCTGCGCCTCCGAAGCTCTTTGAAAAAGCGCGGGTCGAAAACGAAGACGTACCCTGAATTACCTCATCCAGCGCGCTTTCAAACGTACTGTCAAAGGACGTGTCGCGGGCTTCCTCGAATTCCTGTTGTTCTTCAAATGTCAGGCTCTCTCGTTCACGTACGCTCAGTGTTTCGCGCTGTTCCGACACGACAATCCGCTGCTCTTCTCCGGGGGCAAGCGGTAGGGAATAGACCAGCCGACCCAAAGACATGCCAGCGTGGACAGCCGTCGACCGCATCTTGGCAATATACCCAAGCGCAAGGCTCGACGCTTTGGGTACATCCTGCGGCCGTTCCTCCAGATCTTCAAAGAAGTCTTCGATATCAATGGGTTCGTCAATCGGAATCCGGTCTCGAAAATCCCAATCACCCCCGTCGTTGTTGAACGCGGCCAGAAGCGTTTCGGCTGATAGATTGGCCTGAGCAAAGGCTGTGCCCGGGATAGTCGTCACAAAGCGGCCCCCACCTATGGGGCGCGTTCGAACGATATTCTTGGGCCCGACGAGGGGATCAATCAGCCGGTACAGAACCGAATAGCGCCGCCGTGAAACCGTGCCGCCTTCGGTTCGGTACTCCGACGCGCAATCGCCCTCGCCCAGCACGATAGGGGCCTGTGTACCGGTGAAATCTGATATGTTTTCTTCGGCATCCTCGGGATCCACCGGCAAGATATCGGCCAGCTCACCGACGATCGAACGCTGCAAAGGCAGGAGCGTGCGATCCAGCACCACAAGGCCCATTTCGCCGTCCAGCGCGTCAACGCGCGGCACGGCTTCTGTCAGGGTGGTGTTTTGACCCCTGATCCGCAACCGCAGGCCGTTCTGTGGCAGGCGAAGATTGGGCAGATCAAGCGAGAAGATCCCGCGCGCGTCCGTGACGGCGGCTTTGACAGCCCACGAAAAATCTGCGTTGTCGATCCCTTCATTGGCGGTAAAGGTGGGGCGCAGGACCTCGACGATCACACGTTCGGCCGGGGTCCCGTCAGGGTTGATCAGTTCCCCCCGCAACTTCGGGGCGAGGGTGGGAACGACCGCCCCCAGAAAGCCTCCGGCCAGATCTTCGCGAATGGTTGCAAGCTGGCGAAAAACCGCACCAGTCGACTGGACGCGCCGGTCGACCAGATCGTTGATCACTTCTGAGGACAGCTCAATTCCGACGCCACGGCGCAATGCCTTGAGCTTTTCCGCCTCAACCCGCTTCTGATCCTCAACGCTGTGCGCACCAGCCGCGACAGTGCCGGAAATTTCCGCTGATATCGATGGGCTTGGCCGAAGATTTGGTAGGGACAGCGTTATGCGCGGGGGCTCACTGCTGGAGTCGGACATGAACGTCACCTCTCGAGAAAGAGCTGAAAAAACGAGATGTCAGAAAAATAAGTCAAATCATTAAAGGTGACCCAAGGTAACATGTCTGGGGGATTCGCGGAAGCAACGCAGGGTTGTACCCGCTGCAACGCGCGGCAAAGCGCTCAGGGCAAGCGTAGTGTCTCTTGCCGCTGACGGTATCCAGAATTAGTCAGGGCCAGAGGAAAAACCTGTCGGGAAACACCAGCACCCAGATCGCCTTTGGTCTAGTTTCGCGACTGCTGAGAGGAATAGAAATACGCAATGGCCTGCGTGCGGTTTTTGACACTCAGCTTTTCATAGATGTTGGACAGGTGGAACTTGACCGTGTTGGTCGAAATCTGAAGTTCCTTTGACAAATCCCGGTTCGACATTCCCTGCGCCAGCGCCTCCAGAATTGCGCGTTCTTTACGCGATAGGCTCTGGATCGGGTCCTGTTGCATTTTCCGGATATCTACGAACGGGAACACCATCTTACCCGCCGCGACTTTGGCGCAGGTTTCCAGCAGGCCCTCAACCTCGCCCGTGCGGGCGGCAAATCCAGCCGCACCCGCCTGCATCGCCAATCGCGGGACATCGCCGCCAGTGTCGCCATAAACGACAAAGCGCGGGGCGTTGGGCTGATCGCGCAGAACTTCGATCAGTTTGGCAGCGCCTAAAACCGGAAGCGTCCAGTCGACGACACCGACCTGAACGGGAACCCGCATCACCGTTCCCAGAAACCCTTCGGCCGTTGCTGACGTGGCCATCAGCGAGAATCGGGGGTCCCGCTCGAATATCTCGGACATGGCCGACAGAACCAGCGGGTTGCCGTCCGCCAGCATGATGTCGATGGGTTTGCTCGGTGTCTCAACCATATGATTTTGCCCCGAATTCGGAAAAAACTACCCATAAGGATAGGGTGTTTCTTTGTATACCTTCGTATTTTTACCAAAACGGGTAGGTATTGCCCCATCCTATTGGCCATCCAAAAGCAGTAGTAAGTTACGTTGCGTCATAAGGCAAGCTCGCGTTTCCTGCTCGGTAACTTGACACAACGGGCCGCAATGCCCGGCCAACAGCCGAGGATGCCAGACCATGACTTTTCAGATTTTCCCTCCGCTCGAAATCCCTCAGACCCTCGCTGCGGGGCCGGGACCGGGCAACACGGATGCGCGCGTCCTCAAGGCCTTTGCCGATGCAGGCGTTGCCGATCACATGCAGGGTGACGTCCTTAGGGGGATGATCGAATGCAAACACATGCTGCGGAAAATCTGGGGTACCCAAAACGCCTATACCTTTGCTGTTGCCGGCACCGGTTGGAGCGCCCTGGACACCATGTTTTCGGCTGTCATGCCTGGCGATAAGGTCGTTGCTTTTGCCAACGGGACATTCTCGGGGATCGACGCGCTGACCCTGCGGATCAAGGCGGCGACGCCCGAAGAACATGCAGCCAACCCGATGGCACCTCAGGCCGCCAGCGTCACCGTGATCGAGGTTCCGCACGGCCAGCCGGTCACCGGTGATCTGGTCGAAGCGACGCTGGCGCAGCACAAACCGAAATGGGCTTTCATGGCGCATTGGGAAACCGGATCGGGTCGCATCAATGACCTGCGCGGATTTTCCGACGCGTGCGAACTTCATGGCGCGATGGGTCTGATCGATGCGGTGTCGTCTCTGGGCGTCGATGACTTCTCGATAGACGATTTTCAGGGTATCGCCGGATGGGCGTCCTGCCCGCAGAAAGGTCTGTGCTGCCTGCCGCTGACCTATGCCCCTGTCAGCTTTACCGACGCCTATATCACCTCACTGAAAACCACCGGTGCATATACCTATGTGCACAATCCCATCTTTGAGGCCCGCCATTGGGGCATTGTCGATGGGCAGGATGTTGAAAAGGGCACCTATCACCGCACCCATTCGGGCTACGCCGTTGCGGCCTTCCATGAATCCCTGCGCCTGACCCTTCAGGAAGGTCTGGCCAAGCGGTCCGCGTCGTACAAGACGCACGAGAAGGTTCTGCGGGACGCCGTCACCGAAATGGGCTGCGAGGTCACCTCCGACATGCCCAGCCTGATCGTGCTGAACCTGCCTCCGGAACTGGCTGGCCGCGAGATGGAACTGGTCCAGAACTGCCGCTCGCGCGGGTTTGGCATCTGGCCGACGCTCAGCGAACCCGTGCAGGTGCGCATCGGCATCCTCAACCAATTGAACCGCGACGCCGTCAGCCGGATCGTGCGCCTGTTCGCCGAAGCCATCCGAGAGCTGGGCGGAACGGTCGACCAAGACGCAATCGAAGACCTGCTGGAAAGCCGTTACGGCACCTCAATCGCTGCATAAACAGGAGCGGATCAGATGGATATTCACGAATACCAGGCAAAGGAAATTCTTTCGAATTTCGGTGTCGCCATACCGTCCGGCGCACTGGCCTACAGTCCGGAACAAGCGGCCTATCGGGCGCGTGAACTGGGCGGTGACAAATGGATCGTCAAGGCGCAGGTCCATGCAGGCGGTCGCGGCAAGGCCGGAGGGGTCAAGCTGTGCAACACCGAAAACGAAATCTATCAGGCCTGCGATGATCTGTTTGGCCGCAAGCTGGTCACGCACCAGACCGGCCCCGAAGGCAAAGGCATCTATCGCGTCTATGTCGAAGCCGCCGTGCCGATTGACCGCGAGATCTATCTGGGTTTTGTCCTCGACCGGTCCAGCCAAAGGGTGATGATCGTGGCCTCGTCCGAGGGCGGGATGGAGATCGAGGATATCTCGGCTGACCGCCCGGAAAGCATCGTCCGCTCCATCGTGGAACCGGCGGTTGGGCTTCAGGAATTTCAGGCGCGCGAGATCGCATTCAACCTGGGGCTTGAACCCAGGCTGATCCAGCAAATGGTGCGTACATTGCAAGGCTGCTACGCCGCCTTTAGCGAGCTGGACGCGACAATGGTCGAGATCAACCCGTTGGTCATCACGGGTGACGACCGGGTTCTGGCGCTTGACGCCAAGATGAGCTTTGACGACAACGCCCTGTTCCGCCATCCGCAAATCTCTGAACTGCGTGACAAAAGCCAGGAAGACCCGCGCGAAAGCCGCGCGGCCGACCGCGGACTGTCTTATGTCGGGCTGGACGGAAACATCGGCTGCATCGTCAACGGCGCTGGTCTGGCGATGGCCACGATGGACACGATCAAGCTGGCTGGTGGCGAACCTGCAAATTTCCTCGACATCGGGGGTGGAGCGTCGCCTGAACGGGTGGCCAAGGCGTTTCGTCTGGTCCTGTCAGACGACAATGTTCAGGCCATTCTGGTTAACATCTTCGCCGGTATCAACCGCTGCGACTGGGTGGCCGAAGGCGTTGTTCAGGCCCTGCGGGAACTTGACCTAGACCTGCCCGTCGTCGTGCGGCTGGCTGGAACAAATGTTGAAGAGGGTCAGAAGATTCTTGCCAAGTCCGGCCTGCCGATCATTCGCGCCTCAACGCTGATGGAGGCGGCAGAACGCGCTGTTGGCGCATGGAAAAACGACCTTACTCAAGGCACCAAGATGAGGGCTGTGAAATGAGCATTCTTCTCGACCGTGACTCGCGCGTTATCGTGCAGGGCATCACCGGCCGCATGGCCCGGTTCCATACCAAGGACATGTTGAACTATGGCACCAATGTCGTGGGCGGTGTCGTACCCGGCAAAGGTGGCGAAACCGTCGAAGGTGTTCCGGTCTTTGACACCGTCAAACAGGCCGTCGAGGCGACCGGCGCGGACGCCAGCCTTGTTTTCGTACCCCCGCCATTTGCGGCTGATTCAATCATGGAAGCCGCAGATGCCGGTATCCGCTACTGCGTCTGTATCACCGACGGGATTCCGGCGCAGGACATGATCCGGGTGAAGCGGTACATGTACCGCTACCCGAAAGAGAAACGCATGGTGCTGACCGGGCCGAACTGTGCCGGTACGATCTCGCCCGGAAAGGCGCTGCTGGGCATCATGCCGGGTCACATCTATCTGCCCGGCCATGTCGGCATCATCGGCCGCTCGGGCACGCTGGGCTATGAGGCTGCGGCGCAGCTGAAAGAACGCGGCATCGGTGTCTCGACCAGTGTCGGGATTGGTGGCGACCCGATCAACGGGTCATCCTTCAAGGACATCCTGCAGCGGTTCGAAGAGGACGAGGACACCCATGTCATCGCCATGATCGGCGAGATCGGCGGCCCACAGGAAGCTGAGGCTGCCGAATACATCCGCGACCACATCACCAAGCCGGTGATTGCCTATGTCGCGGGTCTGACCGCTCCGAAGGGCCGCACCATGGGCCACGCGGGTGCGATCATCTCGGCCTTTGGCGAAAGCGCTAGCGAAAAGGTCGAGATCCTGTCCGCCGCCGGGGTGACCGTTGCCGAAAACCCCGCGGTGATCGGTGAAACAATTGCCCGTGTGATGGAGGCCGCGTGATGGTCAAACCCTCGGTTCTTGTGACCCGTCGCTGGCCTGCCGCCGTCGAGGCGCAGCTGGCCGAGACCTATAATGCCGTTCTGAACACCGGGGACAAACCCATGTCCCCGGCCGAAATCCGGCAAGCCTTGAAAACTTATGACGCGGTGCTGCCAACTGTAACGGACACACTGAGCGCCGAGGCAATGGACGTCCTTGGTGCACAGACAAAGATCCTGGCCAATTACGGTGTCGGATACAGCCACATCTGCGAACCGTCGGCGCGTGAGCTGGGCATGACCGTGACCAACACGCCCGATGTTTTGTCCGAATGCACCGCTGATATCGCCATGACCCTGCTGCTGATGGTGGCCCGGCGCGCGGGCGAGGGTGAGCGCGAGCTGCGGTCCGGCAACTGGACCGGATGGCGGCCCACGCATCTGGTTGGAACCAAGGTCAGCGGCAAAACGCTGGGCATCATCGGCTATGGCCGCATCGGGCAAGAGATGGCCCGCCGTGCGCATCATGGCTTTGGCATGGACATCCTCGTCTACAACCGCAGCCAGATAGCGCCGGATGTGCTGGCCAGGTGCAATGCAACGCAGGTGGCCTCGATTGACGACTTGCTGCCGCAATGCGACTTCGTCTCGCTGCATTGCCCCGGCGGGGCTGCCAACCGGCATCTGATCAACGCGCGCAGACTGGGCCTGATGAAGCCTGATGCCTTTCTGATCAACACCGCGCGCGGTGAGGTGATCGACGAATGGGCGCTGATCCAGGCCCTGATGTTCGAGATGATCGGCGGGGCCGCGCTGGACGTGTTCGATGGTGAACCCCGTATCAGCCCGGACCTGCTGCAATGCGACAACCTCGTGATGCTGCCGCATTTGGGCAGCGCCACCCGCGAAGCGCGCGAGGCGATGGGGTTTCGGGTTCTCGATAACCTGAGTGATTTCTTTGAAGGCCGAGAACCCCGGGACCGCGTGATCTGATGCAAGCGCTGGCCCCGAATATTCAGCCCACCCCCAACCCTTCGAGCTATGCCGAAGGGTTGCGCTCGGAATTGCGGGCGTTGTGGCGGAACATATTGCTGAAACGGGCGCCACATGTTGCGGCATGGGCCGAGGTCACGCCGCTGCAACCCATCCCGCCGGGACCCGAGGCAACGCCGTATTTGCAGGCCCTTTCTATCTGGTTCCAACTGTTGTGCATCATCGATGAAAATGCCGAGGTTCGGGATCGTCGACTGACCGAAACCCAAAACGGCGCAGAAGCGGTTGAAGGCGGTTTTACCGAAGCCCTGACAGATTTGTCCCTGACGTGCAGTCAGGTGGAAAAGCTGACCGCTGACCTGTGTACCGGTCCCACTCTGACCGCGCATCCGACTGAGGCCAAGAGGGTAACGGTTCTGGAAATTCATCGGCGTATCTACCGCAACCTCGTCAGTCTTGAAACGCAACGCTGGACTCCGACCGAACACGCCGAATTGTTGAATGGTCTGGAGGGAGAAATTGATCTCTTGTGGCTGACCGGCGAACTTCGCCTGTCGCGCCCAAGCCTGCACGACGAGATCGAATGGGGGTTGCAGTTCTTCCGCGATGCAATCTTTGACGCCGTGCCGCAGGTTATGGGCCGCTTCGATCAGGCTTGCCTGCAAGTGCTGGGCCGTACGCTGAGTGAAACACCCGATATCCGCTTTCACAGCTGGATCGGCGGCGACCGGGATGGCAACCCGAATGTCACGACCGAGATGACCGCATTGGCGCTGAAACGCGGTCGCGAAACAGTTCTGGATCTTTACCGCCAGGCTCTCGAACGTGCCGCAAGCAGGTTGAGCATCAGCGCGCTGATATTGCCCTTACCTGAGCCTGTCAGGACGCAAGTACAAGCGATAGTCGACCGGGCTCCGGTCGCCGGACGCAATCGGAATGAACCGTTCCGGCAAGCACTCAATGCCATTCGCTATCGGCTGACAAACAGCGGCTATGATCACATCTCGCAATTCGTGGGCGATCTCGACACGCTTGATACCGCTTTATGTGCGGTCAACGCGGATATTCTGGCGCGGCAGCACATCCGTCCGCTGCGCCGGGCCGCTTCGGTTTTCGGGTTCCGGACCACAACGCTGGACATCCGCCAGAATTCGACCGTCACAACCGACGTTCTGGCCGAAATCTGGTCGCATAGCGGAAAGGTGCCGGTTTACGGCACAGCCGAATGGTCTGCCCGCTTGCGAACCGAACTGGCCGATCAGAACCTGCCCTATCAAAACCGCGACGCGTTAAGCGATCAGGCGCGGGAACTGCTTGCTCTTCTGGCTCTGGTCTATAGCGTTCGATCGGGACCGGACCCCAGGGCAATAGGGCCCTTCATCCTGTCCATGACCCGTTCGGCCGACGATATTCTCGGCATCTACCTGTTGGCCCGCTATGCCGGGTTTGGATCTGAAACTCTGGATCTTTCGGTAGTCCCATTGTTCGAGACGATTGCCGATTTGCGAAATGCCCCATCGATCCTGCTGGACGTTCTGGCTGTTCCGCTTGCCCGTCGCAGCCTCAAAACCGACGGTCGGGTAATCGAGGTGATGCTGGGATATTCGGACAGCGGCAAGGACGGGGGCTATTTCTGCTCAACATGGGAGTTGGAGCGCGCCCAACGCCGGATCGTCTCGGCGCTGGCTTCGCAAGGTTTCAAGGCCACGTTTTTTCATGGTCGCGGCGGCTCGGTCAGCCGGGGCGGTGCACCGACCGGGCGCGCCATCGCCGCGCAACCCAGTGGAACAGTTGCCGGGCGGCTGCGCGTGACCGAACAGGGCGAGGTGGTTTCGGCCAAATATGCCAACCGGGGCACGGCTGCGGCGCATCTGGAGTTGTTGCTGTCAAGCACGATGCGCCATACGGCGACCCCTGACGAGGCGCCTTCACGGCCTGAATTCGATGACGCATTGGATGCTTTGTCAGAGTTGTCACAGACAGCCTATGTCTCGCTTTTGCAGATGCCGGGTTTTCTGGACTATTTCCAGCAGGCGAGCCCTGTCCAAGAACTTGCCCGCCTGAAAATGGGGTCCCGTCCGACCCGCCGGTTCGGCGCGGCCAGTCTGGATGACCTGCGGGCCATTCCATGGGTCTTTGCGTGGTCGCAGAACCGCCACCTGATTACTGGTTGGTACGGGTTCGGCACCGCCATGGCCAGTTTTCGCAAGTTTCGCGGCGCGCGCGGTGATGACGTGTTGCACGACATGTTTCGACACTCCCGCCTGTTCCGCCTCGCCGTCGATGAGATGGAAAAATCGCTCTATCAGACGGATATGGGAATCGCAGCGCAGTATGGCGAATTGGTCTCTGATATCGAGATCCGCCAACGTGTATCGCAGGTGATCAAGGCGGAATACGATAGTGCCTGCAAAGCGATCCGGTTTCTGACCGGTGGTCAGGTCATCGGCCATCGCTTTCCCCGCCTTTGCGAGAGGTTTGACCGCAAACAGGCCGAGTTGGCCCGCATTCATGCTCTTCAGGTCGAACTGCTGCAACACGCCCGCAACGAACCGCAGGCAGGGTCAGTTCCCGTGCCCCTGCTGCAATCCATGAATGCCATTTCCGCTGGTCTTGGCTGGACCGGCTAACCATTTTCAGGAGACCAAAACTGTGAACGCCCCGCATCGAACAGATGGATTTTTCACCCAGTCCTTGTCGGACCGCGATCCTGAGCTTTTTGGCTCGATCCGGTCTGAGCTGGGTCGTCAGCGCGACGAGATCGAGC
>NZ_JBQERC010000022.1:0-33829 GCF_056534665.1 Ruegeria sp. P8 | reverse complement strand
GAATTCGTCCGTCCGTTTCAGTCCCATAGTTCGTCTCCTTTGTTGCAATAAATGCTATCAAAGGAGCGGCATCAAACCGCGACACGTCCAATTTTGGCCGGTAATTGCATCGGTTCGGGTACTGACATGTGTTCGGCCTGTTGCGCGGCGTTTGCACATGCCGCTGGCCCCTATGGTGTTAGCGGATCCGGTCCAATTCAGAACCACGTGCTCAAAGCACTCTGTCGCAAGCTGGTTTTTCCGACCCGGTCTCACGATCCTTATGCCATACCGTCCATTGTCCTCTTCCGTTTCCGCCGCCTCGCGGCCACAGACGCCTTACGCGTTGGCAGCCGGAGCCCGGTAGACTTCCCCTGTGTTCATCAAGGCCCAAACGATCCTCGCCATCATGTTCGCAAGGGCCACGCGAACCAGCAGTGGCGGCTTGCGTTCGATCATGCGGGCAAGCCAGGGATCGGTTTCCGTTCTCTTACGTGAACGCCACATAACAACGCTGTTGGCACCGATGATCAGTAACCGCCTGAGCGAACGTTTTCCCATCTTTGTCGTTGCGCCGAGGCGCTGCTTGCCCCCTGTTGAATGCTGTCTTGGAACCAGCCCGAGCCAGGCGGCGAAGTCGCGCCCTCGCGGGAACGTTTCCGGCGGCGGGGCCAGGGCCACCAGCGCAGTTGCGATGAGCGGACCAATCCCAGGCACCGTCATAAGGCGGCGTGCCGTTTCATTTGACCGCGCGCGGCGGGCAATCTCGGCATCCAGTTCTTTGATCTGACCCTCCAGCTGGTTCAACATGCTGATCAGCCTTTCTAAGCACTGGCGCAGGCCTCCATTCAGGTTGTTTGCAAACCCACAATGGCACACCGAGGCCAGCGGGGGCCTCTACACCTTCAGAACCGTACAGGATTTCTCAAATGGAGCGATTTCTTTGCCGACCCGGTGGCAGAACTGGTCGATATGGAACTTAGAACGCTCTGTGGCGGGATCGTCCGGTGGTCCGGCTGATCTCACGAATTGATCGCATTTGAAGAAGGCGGACTTGTACGAAGCCTCGATAGCTTCCAATCGGGTCAGGTCGAAGACTTGGTTGCGGAATTTGGCCTCAACCCAGCTGAAGTTACCGAAGTGCGCGGAGATTCAGACGATCAAGCCCTTTGGATCAGATATCTGAAATAATGAATCGTCTGCACCCGCTACACTTGCGTTCCCCAGCAATCCACTTATGAAAGTGCCATCAATTGACCTAGGGAAAGCTTGCGATGCGCATGCGCGATACGTTCATCAAACCGATGCACCCTGAAGGCATTCGGTTTGTCGCGATCTTTGCCGCCATCACGGTCGGTCTGTTTCTCCTGTCCGACATTCTGGGCTGGATTGGCGTCGGCCTTACGATCTGGTGCTACTATTTTTTTCGCGACCCCGAACGCGTATCACCGACAGGGGAAGGCCTGATTGTCAGCCCGGCGGATGGGGTGGTATCGCTAATCGAAGCGGCAGTGCCGCCGAGTGAGCTTGGGATGCCAAACACGCCCCTCACTCGTGTCAGTGTATTCATGAGCGTCTTTAATTGCCATGTGAACCGCGCGCCCATTGAAGGTGAGATCACCGCCGTTGCCTACCGCCCCGGCAAGTTTTTCAACGCATCCCTAGATAAGGCCAGTGCCGATAACGAGCGCAACAGCCTGCGTATTCGAATGAGGAATGGTCAGGACCTGGCCGTGGTCCAGATTGCCGGCCTAGTGGCCAGACGGATCGTCTGCTTTGTGAAATCTGGCAACGCGCTTCAAACCGGAGAGCGATTTGGATTGATCCGTTTCGGATCCCGGCTGGATGTTTATCTTCCAGATGGCGTGGAGCCGCAGGTGCGTGTCGGGCAAACGATGATTGCCGGCGAAACCATCCTTGCCAGTTTGCACACACCCAATGAAAAGTAGGTGGCTGGATCAGTGACAGAACCATCCGAACAGGAAGAGACCGGGTTTGCGCTGATTCATTTGCTGCCCAATGCACTGACAATAACAGCCATTTGCGCGGGCCTGTCGGCAATCAGATTTGGCGTTCAGGGAAACTACGAGCTTGCGGTGCAGTTGATTATAGCCGCTTGTGTGCTGGATGGGTTGGATGGGCGCATTGCGCGCTTGCTCAGCAGTGACAGCAAAATCGGGGCAGAACTGGATTCGCTCGCGGATTTCTTGAACTTCGGCGTTGCCCCGCCGCTTGTTCTCTATTTCTGGGCTTTGCAGGATGTACCCAGTGCTGCATGGCTCGCCGTGCTGTTTTTTGCGGTGTGCTGCGTTATGCGCCTTGCTCGGTTCAATGTGGGCAGCAAGTCCGAGACCTGCGAACATGACAGCGCTTATTTCGAGGGGGTTCCAGCCCCTGCAGGGGCGCTGCTGGTCATGTTGCCAATGTATCTGTCCTTCGCTTTCGCGGATGCGCCCGCGCTGCCCAGTATATTGATTTGCCTCTTCATCGTGATCATTGGTCTTTTGCTTATCAGTCGCATACCGACCTGGTCTTTTAAAACCACGCGGATTTCACGCGAGAACGCGAAGTTTTTTCTCATCGGTGTCGCTGTTGTTGGCGCCGCGCTGCTGACCTTTGCCTGGGCCACGCTGATCGCGCTTTGTGTCGGATATGTGGGACTGGTCGCCTGGGCGTGGATTGACAGGGAAGCACGTTCTAACCGTTAAGGATACGATATGGACATCAAAGCCGTTCAAACCTCTTACGCTCGCTGGGCACCCGTCTATGACAAGACGTTTGGGGCCGTCACCAATGTCGGGCGGCAGCATGCGGTTGACTATATCAACAGACATTCTGGCAAGGTTCTGGAGGTTGGCGTGGGCACCGGGCTGTCACTGGAACATTACGGACCCAGGACTCAGGTGACCGGAATAGACTTCAGCGAGGACATGCTGCAAAAAGCACGCGGCAAGGTAAGAGATTTATCCCTGAGCCACGTTGCGGAGCTAAGGCAAATGGATGCCCGCGCACTTGATTTTCCGGACAACCATTTCGATACCATTGCGGCGATGCATGTGCTGTCCGTCGTTCCAGAACCGGAAAAGGTAATGGCGGAAATTGTGAGGGTCTGTAAACCCGGCGGCAGTGTGGTGATTACGAACCATTTCAAACGAGAGCGAGGTCTGCTGGCAACCTTGGAACGCGCGTTTGCGCCAATTGCTAACACAATCGGTTGGCACTCTGACTTCGAAATCGACACGGTATTACAAGAGCAAGCGCTAACTGTCGAAGAGCAAAGAGCCCTACCACCGATTGGGATGATGACCTTTCTGGTTTTGAGAAAGTCAGTGGTTGCATAGTGGTCTAATGAAAAGTTAGCGCCTACTAAAACAGGAAGCCGAGCAGAATGACAGGTATTGCCAAGTTGATGACCTGAGCATGTGAGGTATTGGCGAAGACAGGATCAAGCGGTCATTTCCGCAGTGTACTCGTCCCAGAGGTTGAACGCGTCGGAACGAGCGTGGCGGTAAGAGTTTGCGGTGAGTTGATAGCGGCTGGGGCGGAAGACCAGGTTGATTTTGTCATGCGCAGACAGAAATCTCTGAGCCTTTAGGTCAGACTTGAACCGGCCCATGATCTTTTCTCGTTTGCGGGTTGGTCGGTGCGACACTTCGATGGCGTTATTCAGACCTTTGTGGGCATGATGGTCAACCTCTGGTGCAAGTATTTTGATCGGCTTGATATAGCTGCGCAATTTGTCGGTGATGACGACCCTGGGTTCGCCAAACTTGGCAACCGGCCCGAGCAGCCAACAGATCCTCAACGTCAGCTGTGCTCAACCCAAAGCGATGGTAAGCCCAGACCGCGTAGGCAATGATCTCACGAGAAAAGCGAAAACTTTTCAGGAGTGGCATGATCGTTGGGATGTTCATTGGCGCGACATAGCTGGATCATTCAACGTGAACAACTTGGCAATACCGTCGAGTTAGGTTCTTTCGCAAACTTCTCTGAGATCTGCATACATGAAGCTGGAGGGACGATTGTCCAGCCAGTTGGCTGAACTGCTGAAAAAGACGGAATATGGGCGTGAATTGACCTTTGCTGATCTTCTTGAAGACTGTTCGGAA
The DNA here is from genome assembly GCF_056534665.1 of Ruegeria sp. P8. Classification (NCBI taxonomy): domain Bacteria; kingdom Pseudomonadati; phylum Pseudomonadota; class Alphaproteobacteria; order Rhodobacterales; family Roseobacteraceae; genus Ruegeria; species Ruegeria sp. P8. The sequence goes on along the minus strand of NZ_JBQERC010000022.1, from coordinate 29,741 downwards.
ACTACTCGATGGGACCGAACATGAGATCACGTACGTTCGACAATTGGGCAACAAGGCCGAAGACAGTTACTCAGCTGCGTCCACGCGAACCGTCCTGATGCTGGGATCAATACGGCTGTAGGCGGCCAGAAGTCGCGCCGACCACTTCTGCGAAATATAATCGGCCATGAATCGTGACGGTGCGATAAGGACAACACGCCCCCCTGCCCTTTCAGCTTCGGACAGATGTTGAAACCAGCTTGCCCACAGTTCCGGATCGCGACCGTGTAGAATCGCCTGTACCTGCGACCACACATCCCCAGCTGGGCTGTCAGGGGCACTGGGTTTGGTTGCAAAGGGTACGACATTCGTTTCGGGTTCCGGCACGTCAGTCATCCGGGCTTGAAAGTCCGATCCGATAACAGACCACACCTCTTCGGTGTCAATCAGGATTTGTTTCAGATCGATCTCGTACACGGCTACACGACCCCGCGCTGAGGGCCGTTTTACCGTTACCCAACCTAATGTGCGAAATCTGGACATTTCGCGCTTTACGGTTCTTTCGTTCACTGCCCACAGGCGCGAAATTTCTTCCCGCCCAATGGATAATTCGTTGTTGCGCCAGTTATACCGGGTCGTAATCAACGCAATGATACGCAAAATACTTCGTTGTCGGTGCTTGTCGCCTGACAGCGCATGAACGGTCAGAGCAGATAGTATATCATATTTCAAAGCCGGCGCATTTCGCCCGACCGGTTTCGCAAGCTGCATATCCGTTCTCACCGCTCAGTCTGCCTCTGGCGGGTGTGTCCCGCCAATCTCGCGCCGTTTGCCAACGCTTTTCGTCATCTTGGCCTAATTAGCGTCCAAAGCTTCGATTCTGTCAAGCCAAGACTGGAACATCGCGTGATCTTGCGCAGATCAAACTCAAAAAACGAAAAGAAATTTGGTGAAATATTGGTGATGGGGGTCATTCTGTGTGTCCCCTTATTGGGTCTTTGTGTCCCCCTATATGTGGTTATTTCCTTCGGTCCGTCCCCCTAAATACTGGCTGGATAGGGCTGTCTTGATCGTTTTGTTCCACCTGGGGCGGTCGAATCGCTTCGGGTGTTTTTGCGCCTTGTTTTCTTACCCGTGGGTAAGATAGTACTCTCATCATAATTTCTTTTGCTTAAAGTGCAAATCAAGCGTAAATAAGAAACGAGCAGAAATTTACGTTCCAGACTAAGAGACCCGAGGCATGTACACGCACGAAGACCTGAACGCATTGCGCAATCAGTCCCTCAAGTTGCAGGGGTGGATTCGCCAGCAGACCTTTAGCCCTGAGATGGAGAAAACGCTCCGCCGGTTTTCCAGCTGGGAAGTGTCCGAACTGATCTTCCGGGTGAATCAGTCAACCTTTCGCGGAAAGCTTGCAGCCGATCCTTCCCTACCTGGTGGAGAAGTTGAGCCCGACGGGCGTCAGCGCTGGTTCAGCCTGGAAGAGGTGAACGAACTTCGGCGACGGCTCAAGATTAATCGCAAGTCACTGATGCCCCCTCGCCCTGAAGGCAAGCGCGCCATTCGTGCGGCTGTCGCAAACTTCAAGGGTGGCGCGGGAAAGTCGACCGTGGCGCTGCATCTTGCCCATGCGGCCGCCCTGGATGGGTATCGGGTCCTTGTGGTGGACTTTGACCCTCAGGCAACACTAAGCCATTCGATGGGGCTGACGGATGTGGCCGAAGATTATACGGTCTGGGGGATCATGGCGCGTGACCTCATTCGTGAAACAGAACGCATGAATAACCGCCCCGCCGCTGCAGAATCGGGAACCGCCCTGCCCCGCCGGGAGTTGCCGCCCGCGATAACAGATATGGGCCTGGGCGATCTGCGAATTGCTGATTTCATTAAGAAGACCTCCTGGTCGACGATCGATGCGATACCTTCCTGTGCGAACGCAGCCTTTGTTGAATTTGCGTCGGCCCAGTACCGGCACCTGAATCCCGAATGGTCCTTCTTTGCGGCGGTGTCGCGGTATCTGGATCAGATTCCGGATGACGCTTATGACCTCATTCTGTTCGATTGCCCGCCCGCAATCGGATACCAGTCTATGAACGCGGTCTTTGCCGCAGACATGCTTTATATCCCTTCTGGGCCCGGATATTGGGAGTATGACTCGACCACATCGTTCATCGGCCAATTGGCAGAAGCGTTGGAAGACCTGGCCTATGGGTTCGACAAAACCTTACCCACGGGTAAGATTGGGTTGCCCAAAACCTTCTGTGAGTTGCGGTTCCTGTTGACGCGGTATGAACCGGGCAATGCGCTGCATCTGGCGATGTTTGATGCCTTTAAGAAGGTATTTGGCGAGCACGTCGCACAGCACCCGGTGGAAATGACCCGTGCGGTGGAGCAGTCTGGACGTTTTCTAAGCTCGGTCTACGAAATGGATTACCGCGAAATGACCCGCGAAACCTGGCGGCGCGCCCGCTCAACTTTCGACAATGTGTATGAGGAATTCCGGGGCGTAATGTTATCGGCCTGGGACAAGGTGGAGGATGACGCATGAGCCGCAAGCGGAGAATGTTCGATATTGATCTACCGGCTATGGATGACATTCCTGTTGGTAAGGTGCCGGATAAAGTTTTCGAAAAACGACGTGGCCCAATGGCCGCTGCAATTTCGGAAAATGCCGACGCTTTGCGTGATCAGCAATCGACAGAGCAATCCATCCGTGCAGAAAACGATCGTCTTGCACACGAACTGGTTCGGCTGAGAGCTGAAGGTTTGGTGACAGAACGAGTGGTGCTGAACGACGTTGTAACGGAAAAGCTGACACGAGATCGCAAACCCGGTCCCGATCCAGAACTGGATGAACTTAAGGACTCGATTAGGGAGATCGGCTTGTCCAACCCGATCCGTCTGGAACGCAGGTCGGACGGGCTGTATGAATTGATCCAGGGTATGCGCCGTTTGTCCGCCTATCGTGCTTTGTACGATGAGACCGGGGACGAAACCTACGCCAGAATTCCAGCGGGGATTTCTGACGCGGGTGATCTGGACAACAGTTACCGGCGCATGGTTGACGAGAACCTGATCCGAAAGGATATCTCATTTGCGGAAATGGGCGCCCTCGCCCGTGCATATTCCGAAGACCCAGCGAATGACTGTCCGGATGTCGACAAGGCGGTTTCCACGCTGTTTAAGTCTGCCAGCTATACTAAGCGTAGCTATATCCGGTCTTTCGCCAGTTTGTTGCTGATGCTGGACAAAGTTCTGATCCACCCGAACGACATTCCGCGAAACGTGGGCGTTGAGCTAAAGCGCAAGTTCGACGCGACGCCGGGTCTGGTTCGCCAAGTGAGCGAGGCACTGAAGAGCGAGCCTGATCGGGATGGCGCGCGTGAAGTCGCAATTCTGAGGTCATTTCTAGGTGAGCCAGAAGCCGTGTCCTCGAAGAAGACGGAAGCCGCTAGTGCAGGTAAACCACGCCGCGCGAAAACAACTTTTCAGGTTTCGGGCAGGGCAGGGATCGCGAAATGTGCTGCTTCTAGTGGAAGGATCGAGGTGCGGTATGATCTGGATTTTACCCGCGTTGATCGAAGCAAACTGGAGGCAGCAATTGCCGCGCTGCTCGATGCGCTTCCCGAGGAGGATGATCTTACCCACGGGTAAGATCACGAACTCGCAAGTCAGGTGAAGGCGTCGGAAAGGTTTCGGCGCCTTTTTTGTTTTGCCGCGCAAAGGGTAGGGGCCTTGAGTGACATTGTCGGGTACATCCACTGTCCAAGCTGAACCGGAGGGCGCGGGCCATGGCGTGAACGGGGTAACCGGCATATCAAAGCTTGCTGTCACACCAAGTATGAAGTTTCTCAAAATATCGATTATGGACATAATCTGCTTAGGCATATATCTCCGTTCTGTCGAAAACAGGCGGCGCCGGGAGCGTCGCGCTTGCCCTGCCGACCCGCCGAAGGTCAAACTTACCTAGTGCGCAAGCATCGTTGCGATGTTTACAGTCGAAGATCAGTCGGTTGTGATTTGAGGCATATGTAGTGTTAGCCACTTGCATAAACTACAATATATGCCAACCTCGCTGGCTTAGCACCCAAAAAAGATGTGTCGCAAACTCTGGGGTCTGGTTGACGAGCGTGCGTGATCTGAGTTTTGTACTCGTCGGATAGTTTTGAACAGGTTGTTTGAGCATGATCTCATTGAACGGCTGTCATTTCTCAAGGATGCAGTTTTGTACGCTGTGTACTTCTACCTGCGTTACACGGTGTCGTATCGGGACTTAGAAGAAATCCTGGCGGAACGCGGCGTTCAGGTGGACCATGCCGCTCTCATCAGGTGGGTCGTGAGGTATTCACCGATGATCGCAGCAAGATCGCAGTCGAAGAAACGCCCAACGCCGAGCTCTTGGCGCATGGACGAAACATATGTTCGTGTTCGCGGCAACTGGATGTACCTTTACAGGGCTGTCGACAAGGCAGGAAGTGCCCTTGATTTTATGCTGTCTGAGCGGAGGAACCGTCCAGCAGCAGCCAGGTTTTTTGCCAAAGCGCTGTCTTCAAATGGAGTCCCGAGCAAGATCGTCATCGACAAAAGTGGAACCAACGCAGCGGGCATTCGAGAAGTGAACAAAATCCTTAATCGGTTTGGGTGCCCTGCCAATATTCAAACAGTCAGGTCAAGTATTTGAATAACCTGATTGAGCAGGATTATCGGTTTATCAAGCGTCGCGTGCGGCACATGTGCGGGTTCAAATCGTTCAGGTCCGCATCGGCTATTCTGGACGGCATCGAGGTCGCAAACATGATCCGAAAGCAGCAGTTCCCCAACGCTACGACGTCGGGATTTCAGATATTTGCGGAGATCGCAGGATAGGTGTGTCCGGTTAGTTGCTACTCTAGTCATTCCAAAAGTTTGCAACAGATCCAATTACATGCGCCCGGTGAGTATCTTAGCCAGATCGGGTTCAACCTTTCGGGTTTGTTCCAGATCCAGACTGTTTTTTACGTGAAGGAGATGGTGTTGGATGTTGTCTTCCGCGGATTTTGGATCACCACTCAAGATCGCATTAATGATCGAAGCGTGCTCATCATCGGGGCACGAAGAGTCTCTGTTGGTTCCGAACAATGCCACGATCAGAGACGACCGGGTTACCAGCTCGCGGACAATGCGTGTGAGTACCGTATTGTTGTGGCATTTGGCCAGCTCCACATGAAACTCACCTGAGAGCCGAATAATCTCGGTTCGATCATTAGCTGCCCGAGCCTTATCTTCTTCTTTGACATGTGTCCGTAATGCGTCGATTCCCAGGCTGCCGTTTTCATGTGCTAGTGTACGTACGATGCCAGACTCAATCATCAAGCGGGCCTCAAAAACCTCTCGAGCTTCGTCAGGGCTTGGACAGGCTATAAAGGCACCGCGGTTGGAATGAAGTTCAACAATGCCTTGGCTGCTCAATAACAACAACGCGCGGCGGACGCGCATGCGACCAACGCCAAAGGTCTCACATAAGGTTTGTTCACTCAATTTGGTTCGTGGAGCCAGCTTCTGTTCCATAACCGCGGAATAAATTCGATCGACGATCAATTGCTCATCCGGATCATATTGGACGGTGTCGAGTTTTTGTTGGGCGTCTGTCATCTTGTTCCGATTTGGCTGGAATTCATGTTCGTTTTTATTAGACGCACGGCTTCCGAATGACAATATATTGAGCATTTGTTCACAATATCAACACTGCCGTTGATTAAAAATGTTGACATAGATTGTTAACAATGCTGAGTTTAACAACATCACCGGGATTCGACCTGTGACTCAATAACCTTTGCAAGCGCACAAAAGAGGCGCCCAAACCTCAATAGGGAGGAAACAATGAAACGCAGAAATCTGATGAAATCATCGGCGGCCCTGGCGATGGCCATATCCGTTCTGGGCTCCACCGCCTGGGCGGAAAACCCGGTTCTTAAGATTGGCTTTGTTGGTGTGACTTCAGGTCCGGCAGCGGCCTGGGGCATCTCGAACCAGCGCTCGATGGAGGCGCGGGCTGACTGGATCAACGAATCCGGGGGCTACAAGATTGGCGATACCACATACGACATCGAAATCGTCTCGTTCGATGACCAGAAAGACCCCAAGCGCGCAATCGCAGGCATGGAGAAGATGGCACAGGAAGGGATCCACTATGTGGTTGGTCCTAACGTGGATGACGGCGCAGCCGCCGTGCGCCCAGTTGCCGAAGCAAAAGGGATTATGTATTTCCCATATGCCTTCCCGAAAGAGCTTTATACCGCTCCGGCGTCCAATGCGGTTTTGGGCATGGTTGCGAACTATCAATCCGGCCCGGCGATTTACGAATACCTGCGCGACGAAAAAGGCGTAAAGAGCGTGGCCTTTGTTGCTGCCAACGAGTCTGATCCGCTGAGCCAGCGGGATGGAGGGATCGCAGCGGCAAATGCGCTGGGTCTTGAAGTTGTGTCTGACAACGTGACGTATCAGGTGGACACGACAGATTTTACCCCGGTTCTGACGCCTGTAATGCGCACGCAGCCTGATTTGCTGGTTCTGTCCGGCGTCTCGCCGGCCAATGCACCTCAGTTGATCCGGTCTGCGCGCGAACTGGGGTATCAGGGCATCATCTCGACCGAGACCGCGCAGGATGCGACGGTTCTGCGCGAAGGTGCGGGCGATCTGGCCAACGGGTTCATCTCGGTCGGCGGTGCATCGACGCCTGAAATCGCATCGGACGAAATGAAGGAATTCGTCAAGCGTTACACTGACATGTTCGGCGAATATAACGATGAATCGAATACCAAGGTCTATGCGCTGGAGTATATTCTGGCGACTCTGAACGCCAACCCGGCGGGCATTGACGACGTCAAGGCGTTCCAGACCACGATGGACACGTTCGAAGCACCGAACCCTTTCATGAAGGGCGACGCCGTAATGCGGTACGTCGGAACAACCTCCTTCGGACAAAAGCGTCAGATTGCGGTCCCGCTGGTAGTGAATGTCTACCAGGACGGACAGTTTGAAACACTCTTTGTCGCTGAAGTCGACTGAGGCAGAACTCCCCACGACAAGGCGAAAGCCTAACGAGCCACTCAAACTCCCGGGCTGATGATCGGCCCGGGAAACCCGAACCTAACGCGGGACTATCATGGAACAGATACTAGCAAACGGCATCTATCTGGGCGCGCAATATGCGATGATCGCCTTGGGTCTGACGCTGATCTTTGCCCTGATGAACGTACTGAATTTTGCTCACGGACAGATGTACGTTCTCGGCGGCTTTGTGACCTACACCTTCTACGGACAACTTGGCTGGCCTTTCATCCTTGCGCTGCTGGCGTCCTGTATCACTCTGGCCGTGCTCGGCGCGCTGATAGAACGGTTTCTGTTCGCCCCAGTCATACGACGGTCATCGCGCGAAGAAAGCACAATGCTGCTGGCGGCGGGACTGGCGTTTCTGTTTGACGCGGTCATCCTGCTGGTCTTTGGAGAAAAACAGCGCGGTGTGCCCAAGATCGTCAACGGGGTTTTCAACTGGGATTTCAAGTTGATCATGCCATATGACCGTATTTTGATCTGCGTGCTGGCTATTCTGTCGATCGTCACTTTCATCCTGTTTATGCAGTATTCCAAAACCGGCCGCGCCCTGCGTGCGCTGGCGCAGGACAGAACCGCTGCCCAACTGATGGGAGTCAATGTTGCTCGCTACTCCATGATTGGATTTGCATTGGGCGCAATGCTGGCTGGTCTGGTCGGCGGTCTGCTCGTGACTATTACCGGCGTCAATCTGGGTATGGGCGGACCGACCTCAATCAAGGCTTTCATGATGGTCATGATCGGCGGCGCAGGTGTGATTTCCGGCGCAATCGCAGGCGGTATCATCCTTGGCTTCATGGAAGCCATCGGTTTAGCGGTGCTCTCGCAATATGGCGATATCACCTATCTGCTGATCTTCGTCTCGCTGATGATTTTCCTGGCCATCCGCCCGCAGGGCCTGATGGGCAAACCGTGGGGATAACGCAGTGCCAAAATTTTCAATGATCCAATGGGCCGGTGTGGCGGTCTTCCTGCTGGCCATCTTCATCGCGGTTCCCAGCTTTGTCGCCGCCTCCGGACGGTCTGACCTGTACTACACGCTGACCTCGGTAGCGCTGCTGTCGATCGCCAGTGCCGGTGTCTGGCTGACCTTCTATATCGGTCGCATTAACATAGGGCAGGGCGCCTTTGCCCTGATCGGAGCTTATGTCTCGGCCATTCTGGTGACCAAGGCTGGCATTTCGTTCTGGCTGTCCCTGCCGCTTGCGGGCCTCTTTGCAGCCGGTGTGGCGGTTCTGATCGGTCTGCCGATCCTGCGGCTGCGGGGCGTGTATTTTGCAATGATCTCGCTGGTGCTGACACAGGTCGTCACCCTGACTGCGCTTGCCTTGCCTGTCACGAATGGTGCCAAGGGCATCACCTCGATCCCGCTTCCGGGCGGGGTGTCGATCCTGGGTATCCCTCTGATACCCGATTTCGGAACACTGGAGAACCCAAGACTGGCCTTCTACTACACCGCCTGTGTTCTGATGGTCCTGACCTTTGCCGCCATGTACCGGCTGGTGAATTCGCGCCTTGGCCACCTTTGCCGCTCGATGCAGCAGAATGAGGAACTGGCCAGCTCCATAGGTGTGAACATCTCGTATATCCGGGTCATCGTCTTTGCCATCTCGTCCTTTCTGGGCGGCATTGGCGGTGCGATGTTCGGATCGATCGCGCAATCGGTTTATCCGTCCAGCTTTCAGGTCGCCGACAGTGTGAACTTCATGCTGAATTGCTTCCTCGGTGGTCTGGGATATGTGTTTGGCCCGATGTTGGGCACGCTGGTCCTGTATTTTGGCTGGGACCTGTTGTTCGAGTTGGGTCGTTTCCAGCTGCTGGCCTATTCCAGCTTGCTGATCATCCTGATGCTGTTCCTGCCCAACGGGCTGCTCAGCCTGCGTCTGCCTGGCAAGAAAGGAGAGGACAAATGAGCCATCTTCTGGAAGTCCGCCATGTCACCAAGAAATTCGGTGGCCTGACCGCGAACAGCAACATCTCGTTCAACGTCAATGAAAACGAGATCCTGTCGGTGATCGGACCGAACGGTGCGGGCAAAAGCACACTGTTCAAGATGATCTCATCCTTCCTGCCGACCACGACCGGAGAGGTGCTGTTCAAGGGCGAGAGAATTTCAAACCTGAAACCACACGCAGTGGCCCGCAAAGGCATTGTCCGTACGTTTCAGGAAACGACGATCTTCAAATCCATGACAGTGCGCGAAAGCATCATCGTCGCTCAGCACTTAAGGGCCCGTGCTTCGTTGGCCGGGTATTTCTGGGGCACAAAAACGGCGCATGAAGATGTCGACAGCTTCGGGCAATATGCCGACGATCTGATCGAATTCCTCGGCATGACCGAGATCGCCAACGAACAGGCCTCAAACCTGCCGCAGGGCAACCTGCGGGCGTTGGGGATCGCGATTGGTCTGGCGACCGATCCCAAAGTGTTGCTGCTGGATGAACCCTTCGCCGGGATGAACCATGACGAGACCATGAAAATGGTCAATCTGGTGCGCAAGGTGCGAGATGACCGGGGGGTGACCGTTCTACTGGTAGAACATGACATGCCTGCGGTGATGAATATCTCGGACCGGATCGTCGTGCTGAACTTCGGTGAGATGATCGCCGAGGGCACACCGGTAGAAGTCCAGAACAACGAAAAAGTTATCGAAGCCTATCTGGGCAGCGCCGACGACGAGATTGGGATCTGAGCCATGACCAAGATGTTAGATTTCAAGGATGTCGAGCTTTACTACGATCACGTCTATGCCCTTAAAGGGGTATCAATAGATCTTGAGCAAGGCGAAACGGTTGCTCTGATCGGTGCCAATGGGGCAGGCAAAAGCTCGATCCTGCGGGCGATCACTGGGCTGGCGAAGATCAAATCCGGTTCGGTTGCGTTCGAGGGCGAACAGATTGCCGGAACCAATCCGGCCGAGATCGTCTCGAAAGGCATCGCTATGGTGCCCGAAGGGCGGCGCGTCTTCCCGTACATGTCGGTAAAAGACAATCTTCTGATGGGGGCGTTTACCCGCTCGGACAAAGCGGATGTTCAGCGCACTCTGGATTCGGTTCTGGAACGGTTTCCGCGTCTGAAAGAGCGCTACAGCCAGTCGGCAGGAACCTTGTCGGGTGGCGAGCAGCAGATGATGGTGATCGGGCGCGCTCTGATGGCAAAGCCACGCCTTCTGTTGCTGGATGAGCCGTCGTTGGGAATTGCGCCCAAACTGGTGCAAGACATTGCGCGGTCTATTGTAGCTATCAACCGGGACGAAGGTGTGTCTGTGCTGCTGGTCGAACAGAACTCGCGCATGGCGCTTTCGATTTCGCACCGTGCCTACGCACTAACCACTGGAAATGTGGTGATCTCGGGCAATTCCAAAGAGCTGTTGACCGATCCCCGGATCAAAGCCGCCTATCTGGGCGGAGAAATGTGAGGACGTTGTGAAACTTCTAGTCGTCAATCCCAACACCACCAGTTCCATGACGCGAAAGATAGAAGAGGCAGCGCGGGCGGCTGCGCATCCTGAAACCATGATTATTGCTGCCACTTCGCAAGACGGTCCCGCCAGCATACAGGGCTATCTGGATGCCTCTACTTGTGTTCCGGGCTTGTTGGATGTGGTCAAGCAGCATCCGGATGTGGATGGCATCGTAGTGGCCTGTTTCGATGACACAGGCGTCGACGCTGTACGTTGCATCACCTCGGCTCCGGTCGTTGGTGTTGGTGAGGCCGCCTATCACGCGGCCTCCATGATCAGTCCAAAATTCAGCGTCATTACTACGCTGTCCCGATCTCTGGCTGGGTTGGAAACCAATTTGTTGAAATATGGCCTGGATCGCAGATGCGCCCGCGTTCGGGCATCGGACGTGCCGGTTCTGAAGCTTGAGGAAAATGATCCGGCGACAATAGATAAGATACGGGCTGAAATTCGCGCCGCCATTGACGAGGACAAAGCTGAAGCCATCGTTCTGGGTTGTGCCGGAATGACAGACTTGATGTCACAATTATCCGAGGAGTTTGGTTTACCAGTTGTTGATGGTGTTGCCTGTGCCGTCACCTTTGCCGAAGCCTTGGTCAAATCCAGATTGACGACGTCGAAGCTGTGTTCTTACGCCTAGCCGGGGTCTTCGACTGGCTCTCTACGGCCAACTATTCCACCACTTTTGGGCAAAATCAGAGTTTTTCAACACTATCGGACGGGCCTCATCGTCAGCTAACGCAATCTGCCGCTTTCCGGCTGACCGTATTCCTCGATGAAGTCCGCCATCACGGTGCTCCAAGCCTCCTGTCCACAGCATCGTCTAAGTGTTCCAGGAGAATGGTCAGCAGATAGTTGTTGCCGAAACGCCATTCGCTGTTCAGATCCAGAAGCCGTTGATATTCTGCTTCGGACATGCCGAGGATGTGTCGCAAACTCTGGGATCTAGTTGACGCGCATGCGTGATCCTCGGTTTGTTCTCGTCGAATAGTTTTCGAACAGATTGTTTGAGTATGATCTCATTGAAGGGCTGTCATTTCCCCAAGGATGTAGTTTTGTACGCTGCGTACTTCTATCTGCGGTACACGGTGTCCTATCGTGATTTGGAAGAGATCATGGCTGAACGCGGCGTACGTTGGACCGTGCCACTCTCAAAAGGTGGGTTGTGAAGTAAGGGCCGAGTATGACCAACTAAAAAGGGTAGGGGTGATGCTGCGCATGCTCCCAGGTCTGCTACGAACCCAGGACGAATGTGTTTGGAAACTCAGACCGATCTTCCAGCCACTGTCTTGCCAAGCGTTGGGTCGAACAGTCCTCCCCCTAAGTGCAAGTGCCCCCAGTTCATGATCCCCAACAAGGTTGGCTCTAACGCTCGCCCCCGGTCGGTAAGCATGTAACGATAGCGCACAGGCCTGACCTGATAGGCCTCCCGCTCCACAAGCCCCCACTCCATCAACCGCTTTAGTCGTTGAGACAGAAGGTTTGGGGGCAGGTGTTCCTCACTGTTCTGCAATTCCTGGAATGTATGTTTTCCGTGCCACAACAGGTCTCGCACCACCAGCAGGGTCCATTTGTCACCAAGGATCTCAAGGCTGCGCGCAATCGAGCATCGGGAACGAAACTCATGCTCTGTTTGGGTCATTCCGTCCTCATGTTAGCTGTCAATTTGTTGAACTTAGCGCAGTTACTTAAAAAATGGAAGTTTGACTCTGATTGTGACTTAATTTATGGAAGCCACTGGTGATGACAGTCCGCGAAAGGCTCCAAAATGACCACCATCGGCAATACCCCACTCATCAAACTGTCCCATCTGACAGGACCCGATCACGCCGACATCTTTGTGAAGTGGGAAGGGGCCAACCCAACGGGCAGTATGAAAGACCGCATGGCCTTGTCGATGATCGAAGGGGCCGAACGGCGCGGAGAGTTGAAGCCCGGTGGGCGCGTTGTCGAGTACACTGGTGGCAGCACCGGAAGCTCGCTGGCGATGGTCTGTGCCACTCGCGGGTATAAGGCCTACTTTGTGTCTTCAAACGGGTTCTCCGAGGAAAAGCTACAAACGATGAGAGCGTTCGGCGCGGAAGTGGAAATTGTCCACGCCGAGGGCGGCGTGCTGACTGCGGATGTACTCGACCGGATGATCGTGCGCGCAAAAGAACTGGCCGGGGAACCGGGCACGTTTTGGCCGGATCAGGTGAACAACATAGATAACAAGCTGGGGTATCACGATATGGCTCAGGAAATTCTGAGCCAAGTAAACACTCCCGTACATGCCTTCGTCATGGCTGCGGGCGGTGGCGGTTGTATTTCGGGCAATGCCGAGGTCTTGAAGACGCACAATCCCAACACCGAAATTGTCGCCGTGGAGCCCTACTACGTGCGCAACCTCTCAGGAGGTGACACCAGTGGTACGCACAAGCTCGAGGGGATAGGCTTATCCTTCGTGCCGAAGATCCTGCGCAGGGACCTCATCGATGATGTTATTCCAGTGAAGGATGAAGACGCCTATAGGGGGGCCCGGGCGCTCGCTGGCCAGGAAGGTTTGCTTGGCGGTGTGACGTCAGGTGCAAACATCTGGGCGGCCCTGAAAAAGGCCAAGGAACTTGGACCGGGCAAAACCGTAGTGACCGTGATCATCGACACCGGTCTGCGCTACTTGAACGGAGACTTGCATCGGTAGTGGGTCTCAAACACGAATTGTCGATGTCAGCTTTGTTCGCGCTGCTGACCTAGCGGTGATCCTACCTTTCGTGCCTGCAGCGAATGTCCGAATTTCGGGCAGCGAACGCAGAGTATGGGGTTGCGCTGAGAGATTGGTTTGGGCCGTCCTCGATGGCTCCACAGATCTCTCTTAATTCAGATGCTGCTCCGCCTTCGATGACCGCCCAGAGCCCAGTTTGACAGATGCCGCACTCTGCACGAATGCCGGCTTTTCAAAAGTCGCTATTGACTTAGAGTGGCTCTAACTCGCTACCCAGAGGTCAGAGGAACATTTGCGAAGATGAGAATTGCTGAAGCGGCGGAAGCCTGTGGGCTATCCGCACATACTATAAGGTTCTACGAGAAGTCGGGAATGCTGCCAGAGATCGAGCGTGGCACCGATGGACATCGTCGGTTTACGCCTCGTTTGGTCGAGTGGCTGACTCTGCTCTATTGGCTGCGCGAAACCGGCATGCCACTCAAGCAAATGCGTCGGTTCACGACTCTTGCCAAAGTGGGCGATGCAGGTATCGAAGAACGGCGACAAATCCTGTTGGGCCACGCGTCAACGCTAAAAGCCAAACGCGCTACTCTCGAAAAGTGCGAAAGTATCCTCGCCATCAAGATCGCCAGCTATGGCCCGGACACCAAAGAGGATGACCCATGAAGTTTGCCTACCTGATCGAACCGCCGTTCAACTACATCGATGCAACAGGCCTCGTCACCGGCTGTGACGTTGAACTCGCGCGGTATGTATTGGCGCAACTTGGCATTGCCGGTTTTGAAACGGTAGAAACGGAATTTGCTGAACTCTTGCCCGGGGTCGGGGATGGCCGATGGTGCATGACGACTGGTCTTTTTGGAACGGAAGAACGCAGGAAGAGCGCATTGTTCAGCCGCCCGATCTGGGCGCTACCCGACGGGCTCCTGGTGGCTGGGGGCAATCAGATGGGTTTGAGCGGATATCGATCGGTTGCCGACAATTCTGATATCCGTTTGGCGGTTATCCGGGACCAGTTTCAGCATCGCTCGGCGATTGAATTTGGCGTCAGCGCAGAGCGCATCATGATTTTCGAAACATATGCCGAGGCCGCACAAGCTGTTTGTGAAGGCACCGCCGATGCCTATGCCAGCGTGGGTCGAGCGCACGGTGGATTTATCGAGCAGAACCCGGAATGGGACCTGGAACTGATCCTTGTGCCAAACTCAGAAAAACCTCCTGCGTTCGGGTCATTCGCGTTTGGTTTGAACGACACAGACCTGCGGAACGATGTCGATGCAGTTCTTTCGCAATTCCTTGGGACCGATGCACATCGGAACATGGTCGCTTCTTTTGGTTTCTCGGCTGCCGAAGTTGATATGGTGGCTGCCTGATACGTCGAAAGCTGACCTTGGCCGCGGCGCGCCAAGTCCTGTCTGTCCGCATCGATACTGCCCAAGCGCTTTGCAGCGAGCCAGAGTGGCCGAAGCTGCGCGATGCGAGAATGGCGGCTTTTGAGAGTTTCTGCAGAAGTTGCTTGACCTGAAGTAGCTTCAGGTAGGTAGGGACTTGGGCGAGAGGATCAGATCGCATGATGATTTCAGAAGTTGCAGAACGCACCGGACTCAGCGTTTCAACAATTCGTTTCTATGAGAAATCGGGGTTGTGTCCATTCGTCCAACGCGGCACGGATGGCAAGCGCAAATTCTCGAAGACAGATGCCGACTGGTTAGAGTTACTGGCGTCCCTTCGTTCGACAGGTATGCCTTTGGCAGAAATGCGGGCTTTTGCGGAGCTTTACGCATCCGGCGTCGGCAAAGTCTCTGAGCGCAAAGCTGCCCTTTTGGCACATAGCCGCCGCTTGGAAGATCGACAGGCCGATCTGGACCGATGCCGCGTGATCCTAAATCGAAAACTGAAACGCTATGATGAGATATTGAAGGATCAGGCATGAGAATTATCGTGGTCGGAGCAGGTGGTGATATTGGACAAGCTGCCTGCAAGGAGCTTCGGCAAAGGCATGAAATCGTCACAGTGGGGCGTTCAAGTGGGGACCATCGGGTCGATTCAAGTGACTTAAACGCGGTGAAATCACTGTATGAAAGCCTCGGCAATTTCGATGCTGTGGTGTCCTGTGCAGGCGACGCGACCTTTGCCCCGTTGCCGCAGATGACCCAAGTGACCTTCATGGTGGGTCTTCAGCAAAAGGTTATGGCGCAAGTGAACCTTGTCCTGGCTGGGCTGGATGTCATTTCGGATGCAGGTTCCTTCACTCTGACAAGCGGTGTTCTTGATCGCGATCCGATCAGAATGGGTTCAAATGCGGCAACCGCTAACGGAGCATTGGCAGGCTTCGTAAAGAGCGCTGCAATCGAGATGCCGCGCGGGTTGAGAGTCAATGTTGTCAGTCCGGGCATGTTGGACGTGTCCGCGCCACGTTACGGCGCATGGTTTCACGGCCACAAACCGGTTTCATCCCATCATGTTGGATTGGCATATGCGAAATGTGTCGAGGGTGCTTTCACAGGACAGGTGGTGATCGTTGACTAGAAACCCGTCGTGCGACCGGACGTTGGTGCAACCGCAGCGAAATAGGACTCTCGTCCGCGACTCGTAAATTGGGTGTCCGAAAATTGCTGCGCAGTCGATGAATGGCCGGTCTCCGCGCTGCACCGCGGCGCCGAAATTTCCGTCCCTGCGGCATACAGGTGTTGTGAGCGCGCGCAACACGAAATCGCTCAGAGTGTCATTTCGCCCCGTCCCGCAATGGCGTCATTGTTTTCTTAGCGTTGGATTCCACACTCTTCCGCAATTGACCCCTACAACTTTGCCCTCAGACTGAAGACGCTCAGCGGACTCGCACCATATTAATACATCTGCAAAATCTGGGCATCACAACCAGATCGATCCATCCTGAACCCAATCCACCAGATGCCGAAACTGAACACCTAACCCTGGCCGATGTCTACTTCGGACGCGGGCAGACCATACTAAGACAACGAGGAAGGACCAAACAAAAGACAATCGAAACCCGGCATTTGCACCACCTCATATCCGCCGCATAATCAAAACAACCAGGTGAGCCTGACCCTCTCTTAGTTCAGGCGGCCAACTGTCCCAAATTCCCTGACGACAGGCAGCATGTCGCACTTTACGCAACTGGCGACATTTGAAGACGGTCGCTACGAAATGCGATTCTGTGGCGCAGTACTGAAATCGACCCAAGTAAATCGCTGGGTCGATTTAGCCGAGATTTCAGATTGATGCAGTGAAACCTGGCAGTCCAGCGTTTTGGCAAAACACCTGCGTGCAGCGGAACGGTTCCTGCGATTGAACAGTGTGCTCATATTCTCTGTCAGCATGATTATTTTACTATCAGGAAAGCTTGGTGCTATTGTGGTCCGAATTGGATGGGCTATTGCACCGCGCCTGGTTGCAGAACCGGTTTGGACAAGTGTAGCAAGACGTTGAAAGAGTGAAATTGAAAAAAAAAGACAAAGACATGGCGATAAATCTGAGTCAGGACCCGCATTCGGTTCGTTCGGGTGACAGGGAAAAAGTTCTCGAAGTCGCCATTGGTCGCGAGGTTCGAGCGTTTCGTAAACAGCAGAACATCACGGTTGCAGACCTGGCTCAGCTAACTGGGTTGTCAATCGGCATGTTGTCGAAGATCGAAAACGGCAACACGTCACCTTCTCTGACAACCCTGCAATTGCTGGCGGATGCGCTCTCGGTTCCTCTGACTAGCTTTTTCCGCCAGTTTGAAGAACGCCGCGAAGCGGTTCATACGAAAGCTGGCGAAGGGGTCGAACTGGAGCGCGAGGGAACTCGCGCCAACCATCAGTACAACCTGCTTGGGCATATCGGCGCCAATGGATCAGGTGTAATCGTGGAACCTTACCTGATCACGCTGACTGCTGAATCCGATGTGTTCCCGACGTTCCAACATGGCGGAATTGAGACTATTTACATGCTTGAAGGCGAGGTAGACTATCGCCACGGGGACCAGATTTATCCCCTGAAGCCCGGCGATACCCTGTTCTTTGACGCCGACGCACCCCACGGCCCGGAACGGTTGGTCAATCTGCCGGCACGCTATCTTTCAGTGATCAGCTATCCGCAGACAAACTGATCGGCTTGCGTAGCAGGAAATCTGTGGGTCTGTCATATCCCTCATGGCTGCCCGTGCTGACAATCGTGAACCCAAGCCTGGAAAATATGCGATGGTTTTCAGTGAGCTCCACGCGCGTTTGCAGTTCCAGCGCGGGTAGGCCAAGCTGCGCTGCGCGGATTGCAGCATGATCCACCAAGGACCGGCAAATACCTTGTCCCCGCAATCCGTCCTTCACTGCCAGCTTTCCAAGGTACAAGCTGTCGGGCTTGGGCGTTAGAAACATGCAGGCGAAAAGCGGTCGGCCGATGGCCCAGATTTCTCCGCCACTCTGACAATGCGCAAGCATTCCGTCCACGTTCAGACGATGGATGGACGACGGAGGATCGATCCGAGCATCCATATACCGAAAGGACTCGCGCAGCAGCGCCAGAGCGTCATACAGAGCGAAGTCATCGCTCGGGATGAGCCACGGTGTTCTGTCTGGATCAGTCATAACAGCCAAGACACCTGACATTGCCGGTTTACTTTGACAAGGGGGGTTCCGTTTCCAGATCCGGCCAGATCCCGGGCGAGGTGGGCAACCCGTCGTCGAACTGGCTGAGATAGTCCAGCATCAGCGGCCGGTTGTCGATGAACCCTTTGTAGGTTGCCAGTTCCACTGGCAGATCACGAACAACACGATGCAGGCGACGACCCCATTTCGGTACAGTCATCAGATCCTGAAAACTACACAGATAACAGCGGATTGGGAATAACAGCGCGTTTGAACGCGGTAGTCGGAAGAATGTCTGCAACTCGACCCGAAGATGTTGTTTTTGGCCAATATTCTCCGGTGTCAGTGTGGTTTTCTGAATACCCCATTTATGGTAGTTCTCCGGGCTGGTATCCAAAAGCGGGTTGACCGTCATGGTCCAGTTCAGGCGGCGTGCGGGTGCGCCCTGCTGAATACTCAGCAAGAATTTCAGCGCACGCTGAAAGATACCCATCTCGTGGGCCAGTGGTACCGGGGCGTGCCATTCGAAAAAGTTCATGCCAATGTCGAAATCCAGGCTCCAGTCGGCCTGGGTGGTCACCATTCCGGCATCCATCCACAGCATGTCGTCACGTTGATCAAGCACCGCATAGTCACCCTGGGCCTGACGGGTGATATATTCCATCGGCCCGCAGGGCAGGGTGGTTTCATCCATGAAGGTAAAGCTGTGATCAATCCCCAATGGTTTGTTGATCCAGCGCCACTGGTTGCCGTTGCGGTGCAGTTCAAACAGATCCGGGTAATCCTCGGACTTGCAAACCATAATCAGTTCCAGAATGTCCCAACCCGCCAATGTCATGTGTGGCAAAGACTGGCAACGCAGCGGGTCCTGATCCAGAACGATGGCGCGGTCTTTCATTTCCGAAACGTAATGTTCGTCCACATCGAACCGCTTTTCATAGACTGACCCTTCGGGCCCGCCGCGATGCTGTTCCATGTTGACCGAATACATGTAGCTGTCTTCGTGGAACGGAAACGGAAAGCGATTTATCGCCCAGTCCGAGTTATGAAACGTATAATCGTCGCGGAAGGACTCGTCGTTGAATTGAATGGTCATGTTGGGCCTCCTCTCAGCGGTCCAGCACGAGGGACTTGCCCTCGAAACGCGATACACAGGGCATGATTTTCTTGCCCGCTGCCTTTTCCTCATCGGTCAGCCAGTGGTCGCGGTGAACGAAATTGCCATCATGATCCAGCACAACTGTTTCGCATTGGCCACAGGCCCCGCCGCGGCACAGATACGGTGCATCCACCCCTTCACGTTCGATCGCCTCCAGCAGGCTTTCATTCTCGCCCACATGAATAACCTTGTCCGATGTGGCCAACCGCACTTCGAACGGTTTGCCGGGTCGCGGTGCCAGAAACTCTTCGTAATGGACGCAATCCTCGGGCCAGCCTTCGGCAGCGGCGGTGTTGCGCACCCAATCAATCATGCCCTTGGGACCGCAGACATAAACATGCGTTCCCAAGGGTTGCCCGCTCAGCAGGTTTTTCAGATCAATCTGCTGGTTTTGGTCGTCGTAATACAGATGGGTTTCATTCGGATGCCTGTCTGTCAGTTGCTCGGCATAAGACGCCAATGCCGTGTTGCGGCACGCGTAATGCAGTTCCCAGTGCCCGTGCAGCAGTTCGAGTTGCTTGATCTGCGCCAGAAATGGCGTGATGCCAATGCCACCGGCCAGAAACAGGTGTTTGCGGGCGCGCAAGTCAAGCGAGAACAAGTTGACCGGGTAGCTGATGGTCATTTCATCACCCAGCTTGACCTGACGGTGCATGAACAACGAGCCGCCCCTGCCTTCATCATCACGCCGGACCGAGATCGTATAGGATGACTGATCAAACGGGTCGGACATTAGGGAATAAGGATTAAGCCGTGTGATGCCGCCATCCTTCATTTCGACAACGGTATGCGCTCCGCCGGAAAATGTTGGCAACTGACCGCCATCGATGCGTTCGAACCGGAACCGCGTCACCAGTTCATTCAGCGGGGTGATTTCGGTCACTTTGACCTGAATTTTCTCGGCACCGCTCATTCGTAAATCCCTTTCGGCTCGGGCACGTTGCCATGATCTTCGGCGTCGACGCGGACACCCTGATAGGCGGCAAGCCGGCGGGAGTAGTGATCGCGCACGAACAGATTCAGCCCGCAATGCGAGCAGACAAATGGATCAACCTCGACATCTTCGGTGATGCCTTTGCAGTGCACACATTGCATCCGGCGTGCAACTGAACCGCGATGCTCGGTCTGTATTGCCGTGTGTGGCAGGCCGACTGCTGTCACCTCGTTCATGGCCTGGCCCATCATGCCCTCAGTACCGCTCAGATAGACCTGCAGTCCCATATGCGCGTCCTCCAGTACGCGGCGGATGCGTTGCAGCGCGGCCGCATAGGAAGGTCCTTCGTAGAACTGCGCGGGGTTCAGCGCCTGCAACCTTTCCGAGTAGTCCGTCCCTTTGGGGATATAGATCAGGTGCGTTTTGGCCATCAGATCAGGCGTCGCTATGTCGAGAACGGCTTCGGCGCCTTCGGCTTCGGCGATCATGAGATGATGGTCGCCCTGCCGAGCCTCCAGCGTGCCCCAGATCGGTCGGCTTGTGATTGACTTGGGAAATTCGAACTTTGACATTGTACCCTCAAATAGGAAAAGGGCGCCACGGTATGCCCGTCGCGCCCCCTGAAACTCAGCCCTTTGCGGTTCTGATCGATTTATCCTGATCGTAGAACGGCATCTCCTCCGCAGTCGCCGCTATTTCCGTTCCATCTCCGTTGCGCACCGTCAGCTTGGTTCCGGGCGATGCGCAGGCAACCGGCATCCGCGCGATACCCACGTTATGCCCGTTGATTTCGGAATACATGCCAAAGGTGACAACACCGACCTTTTCACCGTTCTGCAGCAGGTCCGCGCCCTCATTCGCCGGTGTCGTGCCTTCCAGCTTGACGCCATAGATCTTGAACCGTTCCTTGCCCTTCGAGGCATAATGGTTCTCGGCGCCGATAAAGCCGGTCTTGCCGGGCGAGACAGTGAAATCCAGACCCAGTTCCCACAGCGTATCGCCACACGTCTCACCATCGAACGGATAGGTTTCCGAATTATCGCCCGGATAGAACAGCAGGTAACTTTCGGTGCGCAGCAGATCGAGTGTCGAGAACTGGACCGGTACGATGCCCATGTCCTTGCCGTCAGCCAGAATGCTGTCCCACAGATGCACAGCATGTTTGGCCTGACAGAAAATCTCGTACCCACGCTCACCGGTATACCCGGTCCGCGAAACCATCACCGGGCACCCATAAAGCTTGGTCTGCATGATACCGAAATAAGCCAGGTCACGAATGCCGGGGATATGCTTTGCCAGGAAGTCAACGGCGACTGGCCCTTGCAGCGACATATCATGCATGTCGTCGTCAAAAATGACCGAGCAGTTCTTGCCTGCCGCCACCGATGTCAGCTGCTCCATGCCTGTTCCGGTGCCATGCACCACCAACCACGTGTTCACCGACAGACGATAGATGATGCAGTCATCAACAAACTTGCCTTCAGCATTCAGGATCGAGGCATAGGTCGATCGGCCCGGCATGATCTTTTCCACATTCCGCGTGGTGACGCGATCAATAACATAGGCGGCATCCTCGCCAACCACATGAACCTTTTTCAGGCCGGATACATCCATAAGACCAGCTTTGGTGCGGATGGCTTCGTAGTCCGCCTTGGCACGGTCAGGGCTGTGGTCATAGAACCAAGCGGTCCCCATTCCGTTCCAGTCCTCAAGCTCGCCGCCGATCTCGGCATGGCGCTGCGCAAGGGCCGACGTCCTCCAAAGAATGGCCATGGTTCAGGTCTCCCGTTGATCGTTTTTGTTGGCCACATTGAGGCCGATGTTGGATTGAAAATCAACACCTGAGTGCAGAATTTTTTCCTGTTGGGAATATTTGCCTGCAATTTTTGCACCCAGGAAACATCCTTGAGAGCGAAATTTGTTGATTATTTATCATATGCTTAGGTCCGTTTTTGATGTGTCAAAGCGTAGGTCGCGGACAGGCCTAAAAGGTGTTTGCCCCACATATCTATTGACAGGTCGCAAATGAAAATGTCCTCTGAGTAGATAAATATTCCCAGCAGGAAATTCTGCGCGGGCGGACCTCCTGCTGCAACAACAGGGAGACTACGAAGTGGATGGTAATCTAAACGCACTCACGACGGTCTTTACCGAGTTTTATTACTGGGTAACGGTCGTCTTCATGTTCCTCATCCATGTGGGCTTTTGCATGTACGAGGTCGGCGCAAGCCGAGCGCGTAACCACATGCACACATTGATGAAAAACATCATGATCATCCCGCTGGTGACGGTCACGTTCTTCTTCTTTGGATGGTGGATCTATTGGGCCTTTCCAAACTTTCCGTTCTGGGGCGGTCTGGATGCAGAAGCGGGTGCCGCGAATCTGCCTTGGGCCGACACAATGGCCACCAACCTTGGCGACAGAATCACAGGGGTCTTCTGGGCCGCATTCTTGCTGTTTTCGTGGACCGCGGCCTCGATCGTTTCCGGCTCGGTGATCGAGCGGATCAGATCTTCTGCCCTTTGGGTACATGCGGTGCTGATCGGGTCGGTCTTCTGGATCATCGATGCCGCATGGGGTTGGCACTATGCCGGCTGGATGGTGCGTGTTCTGGGGTATCATGATGCCTATGCATCCGGCGTTATTCACGCGATCGCGGGTGGGTATGCGCTTGGTGTGATCATGGTTCTGGGTCCTCGCCTTGGCAAGTTTGCTAAGGACGGAACTCCTCGGGATATTCCACCTCACAATCCGTGGATGCTGACGATCGGGATTTTCCTGATCTACACCGGCTTCTGGGGTTTCTACGCTGCCTGCAACGTTCCGGTGATCTCTCCCGAGGCGATTGACGGGCAGATCACTGGCGTGACCTGGACGGCAACAAACATCTATCTGGCTCCGACGACTCTCTCGGCGATTACCTTCAATTTCCTGATGTCTCTGTCTGGTGGATTGATGGCGGCGTATGTGGTTTCAAAAGGCGATGCCTTCTGGACGTTCTCGGGCGGGCTGGCCGGTGTTATCACAGCATCCGCAGGGAATGACCTGTACCACCCGATCCAGGCGATGATCATCGGCGCGATCGGTGTCGTGATTGTCTACAAGCTGCACTACTGGGTCGAACGCCGGTTCAAGCTGGATGATGCTGTCGGGGCGGTTGCAGTGCACGGGTACTCAGGTGTTATTGGCCTCATCATTGCTGGGTTTGTCCTGTGGGGTGTCCCGTCTTCGCCTTACGAAGGATATGCGACGATCAATCCGGTCGGACAGGTCACCGGTGCAGTCATCATGTTCTTTGTTCTGGGTTTCATGCCTGGTTGGATCGTGGCCAAGTTGCAAGCGGCTGCCGGTGTTCTTCGCATACCGGAAGAGGTTGAGCTTCAGGGCCTCGATTACGCCGAACACCATGCCTACGAAGATGCCAAAGCAGCGATTATCGCGGCTGACAAAGAAGAGCTGGCCGCCCGCGGCGCAGCCGCGAAATAGAGGAGAACGTTATGTCTACAATCGGATATACAAGTTGGGCCGTTGATCTTGCCGAAGTCGGCCCGGTCTATCCCTTCCAGGGGTACGAAATTCTGATGGTCATCATCGGCGTCGTCTTCTGGATCGGCTGGCACCGTATCCAATTTGTCCGCGAGGGCGAGCATCTTGAAAAAGCCCGCCACGCAGGAGACGAAGACAGAGTAAAAGCACAGCTGGATCGTTATTGATCCGGTTTTGAGAACCGGCAATGGGCGCAAGATCAATGAATGCGTCCATTGCCTGACAGGAAAAAAACTTTCCTACCGTTATTGATATCCTGCAGAATAATTGGTACCGTCGAATCATAACGAAACACACAAGGAGATCTGCCAGCCATGTGCGGAATTGTTGGATTATTCCTCAAAGATCAGTCCCTTGCTCCTCAACTGGGCAATATGCTGACAGACATGCTGATCACGATGACAGATCGTGGCCCCGACAGTGCCGGTATTGCGATTTATGGCGCAGAATCGGCGGGTAAAACCAAGATTACGGTTCAGTCCCCCAACCCCGAAACCGATTTTGTCGACCTTGCGGACGAGTTGGGCAAAAGCTTGGGCACATCTGTTGGTCAAAGAAACAACGACACACATGCCGTTTTGGAAGTTCCCGCCGGTCAGTTCGAAGCTGCACGCGCCGCTCTGGCTGAGATCCGCCCGTCGGTCCGGGTGATGAGCCGTGGCGACAGCCTTGAAATCTACAAGGAAGTCGGCCTGCCGAAGGATGTTGCTGAGCGTTTTAACCTCAGCGGAATGAGCGGCACGCATGGCATCGGACACACCCGCATGGCGACGGAATCCGCGGTGACCACAATGGGTGCCCACCCGTTCAATACAGGGTCCGACCAATGTCTGGTCCATAACGGGTCGCTGTCCAACCATAACTCGTTGCGCCGCAAGCTGCGCCGCGCGGGTGTAACGATCCAGACAGAGAACGACACCGAAGTTGGCGCAGCCTACCTGACCTGGAAGATGATGAATGGTGCCACCTTGGGCGAGGCTCTGGAATCCAGCATTGATGATCTGGACGGTTTCTTCACTTTTGTCGTGGGAACCAAGGACGGCTTTGGCGTCGTGCGTGATCCGATCGCGTGCAAACCAGCCGTGATGGCTGAAACCGATCAGTATGTGGCTTTTGGCAGCGAGTATCGCGCCCTGGTGAACCTGCCCGGCATCGAAGATGCCCGAGTTTGGGAACCTGAACCGTCCACCGTTTATTTCTGGTCGCACAACGACAGCCCCACAACCCACGAAAAGGCCGCCTGATATGCAGACCTATGATCTAGAGGCAGAAGGGCTGCGCGGATTGAACTCTTGCTTGCAGGCACAAAATTCTGAGACCAACCAGACCCGTTGGGAAATTGTAAATCCCAAGGGCAGCCATGCAATTGCCGTTGGGCTGGATGCGCCGATCGAAGTGACGGTCAAGGGATCGACCGGGTATTACTGCGCGGGGATGAACCAGCAGGCAACTATCAAGGTAGAAGGGTCCGTCGGGCCGGGTGTTGCAGAGAACATGATGTCCGGTCAGGTCATCGTCGATGGTGACGCCAGCCAATATGCCGGCGCGACCGGCCATGGCGGATTGCTGGTGATCAAGGGCAATGCAAGCTCGCGCTGCGGCATTTCGATGAAAGGCATCGACATCGTCGTGCACGGCAATATCGGCCACATGTCCGCTTTCATGGCGCAAGCCGGAAACCTGGTGGTCTGCGGAAACGCAGGCGATGCGCTGGGGGATTCACTCTACGAGGCGCGGCTGTTCGTGCGCGGCTCGGTCAAAAGTCTTGGTGCCGATTGTATCGAGAAGGAAATGCGTCCCGAACATCTGGAGATACTGAAAGACCTGCTGGACCGAGCGGGCTGTGATGCCAAACCGGAAGAGTTCAAACGCTACGGCTCGGCACGGCAGCTGTACAATTTCGACATCGACAACGCCGCCGCATACTGAGGAAGAAGGGTATGAAAGATATGGACGATCAGATCCCCCGAACCCTGCCGATCCAGTCGGCGACGTTCTCCAACCCCATCAATGCCGAGATCCGACGCGCAGCCGCGACAGGCATCTATGATATTCGCGGAGGTGGCGCAAAGCGCAGGGTCCCTCATTTCGACGATTTGCTGTTTTTGGGCGCATCCATCTCGCGCTATCCGCTGGAAGGATATCGCGAACGCTGCGATACCTCGGTAACGCTAGGCACACGTTTTGCGAAAAATCCGATCAAGTTGGACATTCCGATCACCATCGCGGGTATGAGTTTCGGCGCGTTGTCTGGTCCCGCCAAAGAGGCTCTGGGCCGTGGCGCATCTGCTGCGGGCACGTCGACCACAACCGGTGATGGCGGCATGACCCCGGAAGAACGGGGTCATTCATCCAAGCTGGTCTACCAGTATCTGCCCTCGCGCTACGGCATGAACCCGAATGATTTGCGTAAGGCGGATGCGATTGAAGTCGTGGTCGGGCAAGGCGCTAAACCCGGCGGTGGCGGGATGCTTCTGGGTCAGAAGATCAGCGACCGTGTGGCCGAAATGCGGACCCTGCCCAAAGGCATCGACCAGCGTTCGGCCTGTCGCCATCCGGACTGGACCGGGCCGGACGATCTGGAGATCAAGATCCTTGAGTTGCGCGAAATCACCGGTTGGCAGGTGCCGATCTATGTCAAGGTCGGCGCGACGCGCCCCTATTATGATACTGCACTGGCGGTAAAGGCCGGGGCTGATGTCGTGGTCATGGACGGGATGCAGGGTGGCACAGCTGCCACGCAGGATGTGTTCATCGAACATGTTGGCTTGCCCACACTGGCCTGTATCCGCCCCGCCGTGCAGGCGTTGCAGGATCTGGGTGTGCATCGTGAAGTTCAGTTGGTCATTTCGGGTGGCATACGAACAGGTGCAGATGTGGCCAAAGCATTGGCGCTTGGGGCCGATGCGGTCGCCATTGGCACCGCCGCTCTGGTGGCCCTTGGCGACAACGATCCCAAATGGGAATCCGAGTATCAGAAACTGGGCACGACCACAGGGGCCTATGATGACTGGCACGAAGGGCGCGACCCCGCTGGCATCACAACGCAGGACCCAGAGCTTGCCGCGCGCTTGAACCCCGTCGAAGCGGGTCGCAGGCTGCGCAACTACCTGAAGGTCATGACGTTAGAGGCGCAGACCATTGCGCGCGCCTGCGGTCACAACCACCTGCACAACCTCGAGCCGGAGGACCTGTGTGCCCTGACTATGGAGGCCGCCGCGATGGCGCGGGTGCCCTTAGCGGGAACCAGTTGGTACCCGGGCAAGGAAGGGTTCTGAACATATGCGACGCGGCCTCCTGAATGGGGGCCGCGTTCTTGCTTTGAAAACCGAAAATTCAACAGGGAAAGGAAAGCAATCGTGACGATAGATCTCGCAGCTTTCGCAAAAGAAAAAGGCGTCAAATACTTCATGATCTCGTTCACCGATCTGTTTGGTGGACAGCGGGCCAAACTGGTGCCAGCGCAGGCCATTGCCGAGATGCAGGAAGATGGCGCTGGTTTTGCCGGTTTCGCTACCTGGCTCGACATGACACCGGCGCATCCCGACATGCTGGCGGTTCCGGACCCGACTTCCGTCATCCAACTGCCCTGGAAACCAGAGGTGGCATGGGTTGCGGGCAACTGTGTGATGGAAGGCAAGGACGTCGCGCAAGCCCCGCGCAATGTTCTGCGCCGCCTGATCGACGAAGCGGCAAGCGAGGGCATGCATGTCAAAACCGGGATCGAGGCCGAGTTCTTTTTGATGACCCCGGATGGCGAACAGATCAGTGATCCGTTCGATACAGCCGAAAAGCCCTGCTATGACCAACAGGCCGTGATGCGCCGTTATGATGTGGTGCGCGAAATTTGCGACTACATGCTGGAACTGGGCTGGGGCCCGTACCAGAACGACCACGAGGATGCCAACGGCCAGTTCGAGATGAACTGGGAATTCGATGATGTCCTGCGCACAGCAGACAAGCATTCCTTCTTCAAGTTCATGGCAAAATCGATCGCGGAAAAACACGGGCTACGGGCAACATTCATGCCGAAACCGGTCGAAGGGCTGACCGGCAATGGCTGCCACGCCCATATCTCGGTCTGGGATGCGCCGGGTGATGCCGCTAAAACCAATGTATTCGCAGGAGAGGGTGACGGCCCCACCGGCGAGGTTGGTCTGGGAGAACGCGGCAAGCACTTCCTCGGCGGGATCATGAAGCACGCCTCGGCACTGGCGGCGATCACCAACCCCACAGTGAACAGCTACAAACGCATCAACGCGCCGCGGACGATGTCCGGTGCAACCTGGGCGCCAAACACGGTGACGTGGACCGGCAACAACCGCACGCACATGGTGCGCGTTCCCGGCCCCGGACGTTTCGAGTTGCGCTTGCCCGATGGCGCAACCAACCCCTACCTGCTACAGGCCGTCATCATCGCGGCCGGGCTGTCAGGTATCCGGTCCAAGGCCGATCCCGGCAAGCGCTGGGACATCGATATGTATGCCGAAGGCCATAAGGTACGCGGTGCACCGAAACTGCCCCTGAACATGCTTGATGCGCTGCGCGAATACGACAAGGACAAAGAGCTGAAGGCGATGATGGGTGCCGAATTCTCGTCAGCTTTCCTGAAAATGAAGCATCAGGAATGGAACTCTTTTGTTTCCCATTTCTCGCGCTGGGAAAAAGACAACACGCTCGATATCTAAGTCGGATTGCAGGGTTGCATATCGGGGCCGCGCCATAGGCGGCCCTGTTTCTGCGATGGCCACGCGAAGTTAGTCGCTCTTTTCACGCTGTGTGTCACGGGCATCTGCGCCCGCATCCGCCTCCAGCCGCCAGTCAGGTACGTCATTGACCAGCATGAGCGCCGCCCTGCGCAACGTCACGCGCATCCTATCGACAACCGGACCGGACATGCCGCAATCCGCCAGCGCGGCGTCAAACGTCTCCAGCCAAAGCTCGGCATCAGCTTCGCGGATAGGGACATGCGCATGAATTTCGCGCAGGTCCATATGACCAAATCGTTCGCGGTAATAGGCCCGCCCTCCCAGAAAACCGCTGAGAAACTCGAACTGGGCCTGTCTGGTATGGTTTAGCCCATGGCCGCGAAAGTGTAGCCTGTGCAAGGAATAAACTGCCGGATCCGTTTCCATCCGATCATAGAAACGCTCAACCAGACTGCGCAGCCGGCTCTCACCGCCAAGTTGCTCTAATGCAGACGTCATGTGCTGCCTCTTACTGCCTTTGGCTTCAATAATATTGCATAACAGGAAAATAAGTTTAATACCAGTGACAGTTTGACGTATGCATGGTCTCAAGCGGATTGAAACAAAGCCGATGATGGTGATGACAAAATGACTGCTCTGGCGCTTGGCCTGGTCGCGGCACTTTGCTGGGGGATACACGATCTGGCAGTACGTTATGTCAGCCAGTCTGTCAGCGTGATCGCGTCGCTGATGGTCGTGCTGATATCGGGCGCGGTGCTTCAGTTTGGTCTGACGGTGACGCTGGGTACATTTGACTCGATTTCTGGTGCCGCAGTGTTCACCGCTGTCGCCGCGGGCGGGTTTTATCTGTTGGCGGGTATCAGCATGTATGCCGCTTTTCAGCGTGGCCCGGTTCGGTTGGTTGCGCCACTTGTCGCGAGTTACCCGGTCTTGTCCGTGTTGCTGGCCATATGGCGTGGTGCAACTATCAGCCCGCTGCATTGGCTTGCCGTCATTGCGATTGGCATCGGGGTTTCCGTGGTCGCAGCCAAGTCCGAACGGGATGCGGTGGTGTATCCGGCAACAGGCCCAACAATACTGCTGTCGCTGGTTGCGGCCGTCGGCTTCGCGGCGGCCTTTGCCCTAGGACAATATGCAACCGAGCTTAGCAACGAGTACTCGGTCTCGCTGGTCAGCCGATTGGCGGCAATCCTGACTCTGGGGATGGTTGCTGTGGCATCTGGAAAAGCAATTTGGCCCGGACCCCAAGCGATGCCCCTGTTATGTGTGATGGGTGTTCTGGATGCAGTTGCCATCCTTTGCGTGGTCTCAGCGGGTGGTTTGCCCAATGCACAATTTGCCTCGGTCTCGGCATCCGTTTTTGGGTTGTTAACCGTAGTTCTGGCCTGGGCCATATTGAAGGAAAAAATGGCTCTTCAGCAGTGGCTTGGGTGTTGTGTTGCATTTGCAGGTATAGGGTACCTTGCACTCTGAAACGCCCCGCTCCGGCCCCCGTGTTTATCAGGCGGTCAGGCCTTCTGGTTCTGGGAGTTTGTTTGCGCGGCAGCAGGCGGTGAGGGTGTTGGCCAGCA
>NZ_JBQERC010000021.1:0-48454 GCF_056534665.1 Ruegeria sp. P8 | reverse complement strand
TTGTTCCAGGCGCGCTTCATCATTGCGTTCTCCAAATCCGTGAAACGGTGCGCACGCCCAGATACCCCATATCCCGCCGCGCCTAAAGGACTGATGCAACCCTGCGGCACACCAACCCATCCCAACATCCAAACACGCTAAATAAGACCTCACCACCAAACCCGCAACCAAAACCAAAAAACTCAACCAAGCCAATACCGCTATTGAACGGCTAATGGTTCAGCAGGTTCTTGAGGTATTCGCCGTAGTCGTTTTTGCCGAATCTTTGGGCGCGGGCTTCGAGGTCCTGGTCGCTGATCCAGCCCAGCGTATGGGCGATTTCGTCAGGTGATCCGGTTTGCAGGCCTTGCCTGTCCTGAAGCGTACGCACAAAGTTTCCGGCGTCCAGCAGGCTTGCGTGGGTTCCGGTATCCAGCCAGGCATAACCGCGCCCCATGCGGTTGACGCTGAGCAACCCGGCCTCAAGGTACATTTCAAGCAAGGTGACAATCTCAAGCTCGCCGCGTGCAGACGGTTTTACGGCGCGGGCGCGTTCAGGGGCAGAGCCGTCCAGAAAATACAGCCCGGTCACGGCGTAGTTCGATGGCGGCACTTGGGGTTTCTCGACAATCTGGGTGACGGCGCCAGCCTCGTCATAGGCCACGACCCCGTAGCGTTCGGGATCAGCGACCCGATAGCCGAAGACGGTGCCTCCGGTCTCTTTGGCGTCTGCCGATTGCAGGATCTCGGGCAGGCCGTGCCCAAAGAAGATGTTGTCGCCCAGCACCATGGCCGAGGGGGCACCATCCAGAAAATCTTCGGCCAGAATATAGGCTTGCGCCAACCCGTCAGGAGAAGGTTGAACAATCCAGGTCAGGGACAGACCCCATTGGCTTCCGTCACCCAACAGGCGCTGAAACTGCTCCTGATCCTGCGGCGTCGTGATCATCGCGATGTCGCGGATCCCGGCCAGCATCAGCACCGAAAGGGGGTAATAGATCATCGGCTTGTCATAGATGGGTAAAAGCTGTTTCGAGACGCCCATCGTGATCGGATAAAGTCGGGTGCCTGACCCGCCTGCCAGAATGATACCTTTGCGTTTCTTGCCGTTCCGGGTCGTCATGTGCCGAGTT
The DNA here is from genome assembly GCF_056534665.1 of Ruegeria sp. P8. Taxonomy (NCBI): domain Bacteria; kingdom Pseudomonadati; phylum Pseudomonadota; class Alphaproteobacteria; order Rhodobacterales; family Roseobacteraceae; genus Ruegeria; species Ruegeria sp. P8. The sequence continues at coordinate 47,342 of NZ_JBQERC010000021.1, read as the reverse complement.
CTCCAAGGTCTTCAAGTATGCTGTGCAGGCCCGCCTTCCAATCCGGACGGGGCACGCCCAGGTCCGTTGTCAGTGTCGTGCAGTCCAGGCGGCTGTTCAGGGGGCGTTTCGCGGGGGTCGGGTATGCGCTGGACGGAATGTCTTCGACATCGCAGTCGATGCCGGCCTGATCGAAGATCTCGCGCGCAAAATCGGCCCAGCTGACATCAGGGCCACCGCTGCAATGGTAAATTCCGGTCTTTTCATCCGGGTTTGTCAAAAGGGCACGGGCCGCGCCGATACAGGCCTCGGCCAGTGCCGATGCCGGGGTTGGCCCGCCAATCTGGTCTGCGACAATTGTCAGGTGGTCACGCTCTTTGCCGAGGCGCAGCATGGTTTTGACGAAGTTATGTCCATGTGACGACACCACCCACGAGGTTCGTATGATTGCATGGGGTCCGCCCGCCGCAATCACACCGGCCTCGCCTGCCAGCTTGGTGCGCCCATAGGCGCCCAGCGGGCCGGTCGCGTGGTCGGGCGGAAACGGGGCCGTGCCCGCCCCGTCAAACACATAATCTGTCGAGACCTGAACAAACGGCACCCCGCGCCCGGCCGCGGCTTTGGCCAGCGCCGTGGGCGTGGTTCCGTTGATCAGCAGGGCAAGGTCTTCCTCCGCTTCGGCCTTGTCGACGGCGGTATATGCGGCGGCGTTGATCACCGCATCCGCGTCGGTGTTGCGAACCAGGGCCGCGCACCCTTCAGGATCGGTAAAATCCGCCTTGTCGCGCCCAAGCGCTTCAACCGAGATATCCCCGCCACACCGGATCAGTTCCCGACCCAGCTGACCGGTCGCCCCGAAGACCAGAAGTTTCACGCGCTGACCCCCAGCCGTTCGCCAACGCCGGACCGGTTCTGTAAAGACCGCCACCAGTCTTCATTGTTCAGGTACCATTCAACCGTTCTGCGCAGACCTTCCTCTACCGTCACGGACGGGCGCCAGTTCATTTCGTTGCGCATCCGCGAGGGATCGATGGCGTAACGCGCATCATGCCCGGGGCGGTCTGTGACAAAGGTGATCTGGTCCGCATAGACCCCCTGCGGTTTCGGGCGCAGGTCGTCCAGGATCGCACACAGCGTCTGCACCAGTTCCAGATTGCTGCGCTCGTTCTCGCCACCGATGTTATAGGACCGGCCGACAGCCCCCTTTTGCACCACCAGCAAAAGCGCGTCGGCGTGATCCTCGACATACAGCCAGTCGCGGACATTCGAGCCGTCGCCATAGATCGGCAGCGCCTTGCCCGCGATTGCGTTCAGGATCACAACAGGGATCAGCTTTTCAGGGAAATGATAGGGCCCGTAATTGTTCGAACAGTTGGTCAGCACCACCGGCAGGCCATAGGTCTCGTGCCAGGCCCGGACCAGATGATCGCTGGAGGCTTTCGACGCGGAATAGGGAGACCGCGGATCATAGGGGGTATCCTCGGTGAACTGGCCGGTGGGGCCCAGGCTGCCAAAGACTTCATCGGTCGAGATATGGTGGAACCTGAAAGTGTCCGGTTTTCCCTGTCCGGCCCAATAGCTGCGCGCCGCCTCCAGCATGTTGTATGTGCCCAGGACATTGGTTTCGATGAAAGCCCCCGGCCCGTCGATGGACCGGTCAACATGGGATTCCGCCGCCAGGTGCATCACCGCATCAGGCGCATGTTCGGCAAACACCGCCTTCAGGGCCGCAGGGTCGCGGATATCTGCGTGAACAAAGGCATAGTTCGGGTTCTCTGCAACCTCGGCAACATTGTCGAGGCAGGCCGCATAGGTCAGCGCATCAAGGTTCACGACCTGATGTCCGTCCGCAATGGCACGCCGCACGACCGCGGACCCGATGAAACCCGCACCACCTGTCACCAACAGTTTCATATTCTATCCTTCGTAAACAAACGGGCTGTCAAAATCGGCCAGCGCAGGCGCAATCCTGTCCTTGTCGCTCAGCACCGGGTTCCCCTGCAAGGGCCAATCAATACCACAGCTGTCCCAGCGCACACCCCCATCGGCATCCGCATTGTAAAAGCTGGTACATTTGTAGCAGATTTCGGTGTCGGGCTCTAACGTCACAAAACCATGGGCAAGTCCCGCCGGCACCCAAAGCTGCCGCCCGTTCTCAAAGCTGAGCTCGATGCCGAAAGATTGCCCATAAGTTGGCGATCCCTTGCGGATATCGACGGCAACATCATAAAGCGCGCCCCGGCCCGCGCGCACCAATTTGCCCTGCGCATGCGGAGGCGCCTGAAAATGCAGGCCGCGCAATGTCCCCGCCGCGGACGACAGCGAATGGTTGTCCTGCACAAATTCCGGCAACACAACCCCAGCCTCCTCCAGCCGCGCCTTGTTCCAGCTCTCAGAAAAAAACCCCCGCAAATCCCCATGCCGCTGCGGGCGAATAACCAACACACCCGACAAACCCGTCTGCTCAATCTCCATATCACCCAACCTCAACAACCTGTTGCCTGTGTTGGGCGAGTATTGTCAGGCTGGGTTTCAATGCAAGGGTGTTGCGCAATTCGCTGCTCAGATGACCGCAGCCGGATATGGCGGCTCGCTGCTTTACTACTCCCTCACCCCACTACGTCACCTGCTGGTCCAGCATCTCAAGCACGGCGTCGCGTTCCGACAGAACCAGCAGCAGGGCTAGATCGCCCGGTTCCACCTGTTTCAGGATCATCGCGGCGGCCTCGGACGGGGATGCGGCCCTTTGGATCTGGGTCTTGTCATACCCTTGTTTCAGGGCCGACTTTTCAATCAGGTCCGGTATCTCTCCCAAAGCGCGACCCCGTAGGTACCCTTCCAGTTCAGCAGCAACGACCACGTCGGGTTGGAAATTCAAGGCGGTTGCGGTGACGTCGCGAATGTCCTGGTCCGAGCGGTCTCCGGCATGGCTGAGCATGATGAACCGCCGTTTTGCCGGCAAGGCCGACAGCGCATCGCACACGGCAGAAATCGAATGCGGATTATGCGCGAAATCCACGAAAACCTGAGCGCCGTTGTGCTGGAATTCGTTGCAGCGACCCGGATTGTCCTTGGCATCCGGTTTGAACCCGGCCAACCCATGCCGAACCGCTTCAAGCGGCAGTTTCAAAGCCAGCGCAAGGCACATAGCCGCCAGAGCGTTCAGGATGTTGTATTTCGCGACCCCGCCCATGGTCAGGGGCACGTCGGACACGGCAATGACCGTATGCTCGGACCGGCCGTCAAAGAAGACGATGTTGCCCTGCGAGACATAAGCGCAGCATGTTCCCGCGTCGCGCGCCCGACGGATCAGATCATTCCCGGCATCCAGTGAAAACCACCAGATATTTGCTGCCGTGTTTTCGGCCTCGGCACGGACAAAAGGATCATCGGCATTCAGGGCCAGAACACCGCCCTTGGTCAGTGTCCGGTGCACGGCGAATTTCGCCTGAGCCAGCTCGGGCACCGTGTTGACGCCGTATTGCCCCAGATGATCGTTCGCCACGTTGGTGACAGTGGCGGCCATGGCGGCACGCGTCGGCAGGCCGCGGCGCAGGATACCCCCACGGGCCACTTCAAGGCATCCGATTTCAAGCCGCTTGTCGCGCAGCAACATCCGCCCTCCGCCGGGGCCGGAATAGTCGCCGCGATCCAGAATATCGTCACCCACCCGCACAAACTCGGTCGAGGTCAGTCCCGCGACCTTGCCCGAGGCGCGGGCGATCGCCTCCAGCAACCGGGTCGTGGTGGTCTTGCCGTTGGTTCCGGTGATGAAGGCGACGGGGATGTTGTGAAAGGCGGGCCAGTCCACGTCATCCGGGGCGGGCAGTGCGTCGACAGGCCAGGTTTGGCTGCCGGTTCCATGCCCGATGGAAATCTCATCATCGTCGCACAGGATATCCACACCATGCGCGTCGGCTGCCGCGATCAGGGCGATCAGCGCAGGATTGGCCTCCTTCGCCATTACGCCTTTGACATCCCGGATCATCTGATCAAAATCGCCCGGTGTGGCCTCCAGCAACTCTGCCGCGCAGAAATGCCAGGCGGTCTGCGCCGCAAAGATCGCGGAATACAGCTGATCCATCGGTGCCGAGATTGCCAGATTGACACCGCCGGTAAAGGTTCGGTGGGTCAGTGCCTGATCCTGCCAGCCAAGCGCATCCAGAACGCGCCGGGCGTGTTTTTCCCACAGTGCGATGACCTGCGCGGGGTCGATATCCGTGAAAAATACATCCATCACCGCGCCGGGGTGATCCCATAACAGGCCGGGGCCGGTCAGTCGCCGCGCGTCATCCACCTGAATATGATCAGCGGTCGCGCTTTCGATGGTCAGCGCGGTTTCAAGCTCTTCGATCCGGTCCATTCCGGTACCTCCGCTCAATCCGCGTCTTCGCTGATTTCACGCGCCAGTCTTACGCCGCGTTCGTCCCGGATCAGGTTCTGGTCACTGTCGAACATGTCCTCGAACGTGGTGTCGGCGGGGCTGGTTTTGGGTGTCGCCTCGGTTTCAGAGGTTTCGCCATCGGAATTGAAGTAGATGATCTGTTTCCAGCAGCGTGTGGTGTCATCTCCGAAGATCACCAGCAGATCGCCCGGTGCCGCCATCTCCAGCGCTGTAGTCACGGCCTCAACCTCATCCGGAATGATCGAGATCACGTCGTCCGGCGTCCCGCAATCGATCAGGGCCTGCCGCATCATTTGCGGCACTTCGTCATGCCCGCGACCCCGGCGGCGGTCGTCTGCCTTGCAGATGAAGTGGTCAAAATGCCCGGCCAGCGCTGCGGCCCCATCAACAATGTCTTCATCGCGCCGGTCGCCGGGCATCGCAACAACGCACAGCCTGCGGCCCTTGACCTCCAACTGATCGGCCAAAGCGGCCATCGCCTTCAGCGCGGCAGGGTTGTGGCCGTAATCAAGGATCACCTTGAAGGGATGTTCATCATAGACATTCATCCGCCCCGGTGCCTGGAAATAACTTGTGTCGAAAGTGCGCAGTCCATGCCGGATATTGTCCAGATCGACCCCAAAGCTATAGGCCATCGCCGCTGCGACCATGGCGTTTTGCACGTTGAATATCGCCTTGCCTTCAAGCGTGGCGGGGATCAGATGCGACCACAGAACCGGGATGTGAAGCCCTTTGTCATAGATGGTCAGCATGTCGCCATTCATGCCTTTTTCCAGCACGATGGCCTTGCCCCCTGTCTTGATATGTTCCTTGACCAGACTGTGACCGGGGTTGGTCGTGACATAGAAGATCTGATCCGCCCCGGCGTAATCGGCCATCTTCAGACAATTGATGTCGTCAGCGTTCAGAACGGCCGTATCGGTTGCGCTTTCCACTACCACCCGTTTGACGACGGCCAGTTCCTCGACCGTATTGATCCCGCCCAGGCCCAGATGATCTGCCGAGACGTTCAGACAGGCCGCCACGTTCGAGCGTTGATAGCCCAGACCCGAGCGCACCAGCCCGCCCCGCGCGGTTTCCATCACTGCAAAATCGACCATCGGATCACGCAGGACGATCTGTGCCGATTTCGGGCCGGTCATGTCCCCCTTGACGCTCAACTTGCCATCCACATAGACGCCGTCGGTCGAGGTCATGCCAACGATCTTGCCACTGGTTTTCATGATATGACCCAGCATCCGCGACGTTGTCGTCTTGCCGTTGGTGCCGGTGATGGCTGCAATCGGGATGCGGGTCTGTTCATTGGCAGGGAACAGCATGTCGATGACCTTGCCCGCCACATCGCGCGGCTGACCTTCGGACGGGGCCACATGCATCCGGAAACCGGGGGCCGCATTTACTTCGACAATCGCGCCACCGATATCCTTGTAGGATTTGGTAATATCGTCGATCAGGAAATCGACACCGCCCACATCCAGCCCGACGGCCATGATGGCGCGTTCGGCCATGTCGCGGTTGTCGGGATGCACCACGTCGGTCAGATCGATGGCGGTGCCACCGGTTGACAGGTTCGCGGTCGAGCGCAGATAGAAAACCTCACCCTCGGGCAGGACAGTGTCTTCCGTCACGCCCGCATTCTCCATCAGGCGGTTAGCCTGATTGTCCAGCTCGAGCCTGGTCAGCACTTTTTCGTGCCCGATGCCCCGGCGTGGGTCCTGGTTCACCATGTCGACCAGTTCGGCAATCGTATGGGTTCCGTCGCCTATTACATGGCCGGGGACGCGTTTGGCCACCGCAACCAGCTTGTCGTTCACGACCAGCATCCGGTGATCAAAGCCGGTGATGAAGCTCTCGACCAGAATGGCGCGGCTGCGCGAATGCTCCTTGGCCTCGGCAAAACCCGCCTCGACCTCGGCATCGGAATTCAGATTGATCGAAACGCCGCGCCCATGGTTGGCGTCCAACGGTTTGACCACCACCGGAAACCCGATCCGGGCTGCCGCGCGTACGGCCTCGCGGGCCGAATAGACCATGCGCTGCTGCGGAACCGGCAGGCCAAGATCGTTCAGCAGATTATGGGTGTCTTCCTTGTCACAGGATATCTCGACCGAGATATGCTTGGTCTCGGACGTAATTGTCGCCTGAATGCGTTTCTGAAACTTGCCGTGTCCAAATTGCACAAGCGAGCCGGAATTCAGCCTGATCCACGGAATGTCGCGTTCCTGCGCCGCCTTGACCAGCGATCCGGTCGATGGGCCAAATTCCTTGCGTTGCGCCCGCAGCACAAAGCTGCGCAGTTCTTCATCCCAGTTGAAGTCCGGGTCGAATTCGTAATCCACCTGATCTTTCAGGGATTGCGGCAGCAGGTGCATCAGTAACCGCATCGCCAGATTGCCCGCATCCAGACCGACGTCGCGCTGGCGGTATTCATAGACCATATTGTACTGGCCCGGCTCACCTGTGCCGCGCGTACGTCCAAAGGTCACGTCGGACCCGGCCACGTTCTGAACTTCGATGGCGCAATGTTCCAGCACATGTCCCAGCCAGGTGCCTTCATCCTCGCGCAGGCGGCGGATAAAGCCGCCGGGTTCGCGATAGGAACAGCCGTGTTCCGCCAGACCGGGAAGCGCCTTGATCAAGGCGTCAATAAACTCGGAACCAATTTTTGCCGAGGGCCACTCTTCCAGAACACCCAGATCGATGACGTGGCGAATGACCGGAAAACTTGCCCAGACATTCGGGCCGACAAAGACATTGGTCGAGATTATTTTCATGAGGCTCCCCGTTGGTTAGCTTTTTGTTATCCCCCCGCTGGCGGCCTCTTGACCGGACATGTCCGGCAATGTGCAGAACGCCAAATGCTCATCCGGCGGAAAAGCCTGGCGAGCCGTCAGATCATAACGGCACCCTTCGCCCAGAACGTCAAGCCGAAGTCCAAGCAGGCTCAGTGCTTCACCGCGGCGCGCGTCCCACATCGATGAATGGGTCAGATGACTGGCGTCCACGACGGTAACCGATCCGCTGCCCACGACTTCAAGGACATTATCGGGTCCGATGAAGGCTGCCGTGTCTTCGTCGATACCCAGTCCGATCAAAAAAGGGTTGAAAGATGAAGCGGTTAGCAAACGTCCCAGCCGATTGCGCTGTGTGAAGTGCTGGTCGATGATGACGGCGTTGGTCAAACCCATGCCCGGAGCCAGCGTGATATTGCCCTCAGCCGGAGCCGAGTTGCTGCTGCCCCCGGCCACCATGTGTTCGGACATGATCGACGCCCCGGCTGAAGTGCCGGCAACCGGCACACCGGCCGCATTCCGGCGCCGAATTTTCTGCGCCACAAGTGTGCCACCCAGAATCGCCGACAGCCGCAGCTGGTTGCCGCCGGTCATGAATATCCCTGTAGCGCGGTCCAGCATCTCGGCATAATCGGGATTGTCGCAATCAGCACGCCGCGAGATGGGCAGAAATTCGACCTTGCCCGCGCCCAGCTCGGAAAAGATGCGATTGTAATCCGGTCCGGTCTCTTCCAACATCGAGGCCGTCGGGATCACGACAATATCGGCATCAGGACCACCAGACAGCTCAACGAACTTGCGGTGAATCTGCATTTCCTTGACGCGGTCTTCGCCGCCGCCGATCGGGATGATGAACCCGCGCGGGGTCTCTGCATCAACGGGTGCAGGGCACATATCTTACTTACCTTCCGGAATAAAAGCAGCCAGCCATCGGGGCCGCTCGGACGCTTAATCTGTTCATACATGCCGTGTCGGGCCATCTGACCTTATCGGACATGCCGTTCCCCCCCCAGCGACATCACATGCCGCACGGCAGGGATATCGTCAAGAACCACCGGTTTTGTGCCTGCTTCAGCCTGCCAGTGCCAAACCCTGCGTGACAAAAGCAATCCCCCCGAAACATCAAAGCTCCGGGGGGATCAGATTGCCCGTCAGTTTGCGCGCTGGTTCAGATGTCGAATTTGACACCCTGCGCCAGCGGGAGCTCTGCCGAGTAGTTCACTGTGTTGGTCTGGCGGCGCATATAGGCCTTCCACGCGTCCGAGCCGCTTTCGCGTCCGCCACCGGTTTCTTTCTCGCCTCCGAATGCGCCACCGATCTCGGCGCCCGAGGGGCCTATGTTGACGTTGGCAATACCGCAATCCGACCCCGCCGCAGTCAGAAACTGCTCGGCCTCGCGCATGTTCAGCGTGAACACACAGGATGACAGCCCTTGCGGCACATCGTTTTGAATCTGGATCGCATCGTCAAAGTCGTCGTAGCCCATGACATAAAGGATCGGCGCGAAAGTTTCGGTTTTCACGACCGCGCTTTGGCCGGGCATTTCGACAATTGCGGGCTGCATATAGACACCCGCAGGAAGCCCTTCGGTCACGCGTTCACCGCCAAACACGGTGCCGCCTTCGGCCCTTGCGGCCTCCAGTGCGGATGTCATGGCGGCACCCGATGCCTCATCCACCAGTGGCCCGATCAACGTGCCCTCAGACAGCGGATTGCCGATGGGCAGACCAGCATAAGCCTTTTTCAGGCGGCTCACCAGTTCCTCGCGGATCGAGTTGTGCACGATCAGACGGCGCAGCGTGGTACAGCGCTGACCGGCGGTCCCAACGGCCGAGAAGACAATGGCGCGCACGGCCATTTCCAGATCCGCCGAAGGGCCGACGATCATCGCGTTGTTGCCACCCAGTTCCAGAATGCACTTGCCAAAGCGTGCCGCAACGATAGGCGCAACCGCACGACCCATACGTGTCGAACCCGTGGCCGAGATGATCGGAACATCTTCGCTGGCCACCAGCGCCTCGCCCAACTCCGCGCCACCGATCAGGACCTGAAGCAACCCTTCGGGGGCATCGCCAAACCGCACCAGCGCGCGTTCAAAGATCTTCTGGCAGGCCATCGCCGTCAGCGGGGTCTTCTCGGACGGTTTCCAGATCACCGGATCGCCACAGACCAGTGCCAAAGCGGCATTCCACGACCAGACCGCAACCGGGAAATTGAAGGCCGAGATCACCCCGACCGGGCCCGCCGGATGCCAGGTTTCCATCATCCGATGACCTGGGCGTTCCGACGCGATGGTCAGACCATAAAGCTGACGCGACAGACCAACGGCAAAGTCGCAGATGTCGATCATCTCCTGCACTTCGCCCAGACCTTCGGATGTGATCTTGCCGGCCTCCCAGCTGACAAGCGCGCCCAGATCGTCCTTGGCCGCGCGCAGCTCTTCGCCCAGCAGGCGGATCAGCTCGCCCCGACGCGGGGCCGGCACAACGCGCCACGCCTTGAACGCGTTTTTGGCGCGGGCAATGATCGCGTCCATTTCGGTGGCCGGCGTTTCATGCACATCGGCCAGCAGGCAGCCGTCAATCGGCGACGTCACCTTCAGAGTGCCGCCCTTCAATGCGGCGTCTGTCAGATCCAGATTTGCAAGCGTGGTTTGGGCTGTCATTACGATGTCTTTCATATCTCAGGCCGCCTTGTTTTGCCGGGTCACGTCACCAGCACGATACAGCTGGCCAAATTCTGTATTCAGGAAGTCGTTCAGTTTGACCTGTTCCTGCCGGACGAACCCTTTCGAAGGCAGCGTGCCGGTGCGCATCAGGTCAACGACGCCCAGAATACCCGCAGCTGTGGTGACCTGAATGGCACTCCAGACCTGCCCATTGATGGTTCGGGAAAAGCTCTTGTTGATCAGGGATTTCTCGCGCAGAACGCCGTTGATCATGCCCTTGGCCGTGCAATAGACCAGCACAACGTCCTGATCAGTGCGGGGCAGGGCGGTCTCGAAGATCTCTTTCAGCAGATCGCGGCGGCGTTCCAGTCCCAGATCGTGCAGCAACAGTTTCAGGATTTCACAATGGCCGGGATACCGGATCGTGCGATAAGACACGGCCCGCGCCTTGCCTTCCAGTGTTTCCGGCAGCGTGCCCAACCCGCCCGAGGTGTTGAAGCATTCGTATTCCACGCCATCGTGACCCAGAATCTCGTAATCTTCCAGCGGCGCGGTCTTGACCAGTTTGCCGTTCACAATGGCGTCGCAGGGATTGCAGTACTCGTTGATTAACCCATCGGTCGACCAGGTCAGATTGTACTTCAGTGCATTGGTCGGATAAAGCGGCAGCGCGCCCACCCGCATATGCAGGCTGTCCAGTTCATCAAACTCTGCGGCAAGCGCGGCTCCGGAGATACCCACAAAACCAGGTGCCAGACCACATTGCGGCATGAAAGCCGTCTCACTGCCTTCGGCCAGCTGGCGTACGGCCTCGGTGGCCGCGACGTCTTCGGTTAGGTCAAAATAATGCGCGCCCGCCTCTTTGGCGGCCTTGGCAATGTTTGGAGTAAGAAAGAACGGTGCCGCTGAAACCACGGCGTTAAACCCGGTCAGTTCCTTTGCCAGACTGTCCGCATCCCGGGCATCAATCTGCTTCGTGCCAATACCAAGCCTTGTGATTTCACCCAATGCTTTCAGGTCATGGTCGGCCACAGTCACTGTATAGTTTGGCGAGGCCCTCAGCAGCGTCGCGATCATCTGACCGATCTTGCCAGCCCCGATTACGCAAATATTCCAGGACATCAACGTCTCCGTAAATTTCTGTTCCTGATATTATGGTGCAAGGCTGGCCAGACATTTCATAGGCCGCAATTTGACGAAGTGATCGACTTATCCGACATTATGCCGGAATAATTGTCATTATGGCGTGACCGCCATCAGGGGTTGAAATCGGCCGGCACCCCGAAAGGAGGAGAGCCAACGCCGGTGCCCGTCAAGGAATGCAGAAATGCGACCAGGGCGGCGATTTCCACATCCGACAGCGTCACTGGCACAATGTCGATCCTGCTGCGCTGGCGTTCCATTTCGAACCGGTCGTCCCACACCACGAAATCCGCCTCTTGCAGCCAGGGAACCTTGGGCAACGCAGCCATTTCGGGTTTCCATTTGGCAAGGCTGGTCTGTGGGTCAAGATGGTGACGGATCATGCTTTCGAGGTCCGTAAAAGCACCGTTATGCCCGTAGGGCGCAGTCAGGGCGACATTGCGCAGCATCGGAGTGCGAAAGCGATAGGCGTCTTCCAGGCGGTTGCTTTCCGCCATCCGGCCAACGTCCCGCGCATATGGGTCCCATTGCCGGGTCCGGCCCGGCCCGAAAGGGGGCAAACCCAGCGCGTGAAACTCTTGGTCCGACATCAACGATCCCGCATGGCATGTCGCACATCGCGCTTTGCCATAAAACAGGTTCATCCCGTCTTTCTGGACGTCTGACAGCGTATCCCTGTCCCCGGCCAAGTACTGGTCGAATGGGCTGTCGGTGCTGCGCCATTCAATGGCCATGAAGGCCGCCAGCGCGTTGGCGATCTGGGTGATCGTGATGTCTTCGGTGGTCTCGATGTCGTCAAAAGCCGCGACTATGGCGGGGCCATAGCGCGGATCGGTCCGCACGCGTTTGGCAAGGATCGGCCAGCCCTTGTCGATCCTGTCGTGAACCGCGCCGGTCACCTGATTTTCGGCGACATTACCGGCCATCTCGAATTGCGCGGTCAGCGGGAACAAGGCCTGCGCTGCCAAAAGCGAGTTCAATCCCCCGGGCAGCCATTCCTGTGCAGGCGAATTGAACCCGTTGCCATAGATGTTCGAGATGCTCAGGCGGCCATCGTGGAAAACGGTATGAATGTCCTTTGCCCCGAGGTTCCACAACCCCGGCGCATTTCGGGGAATGCGTTTGCGGATCCTGTCCGCGCCGGTGCCCGGTGTGCGGTCCGGCCCCAACCCCTGTCCGCCTTCGCCGATCCCCAGGGACAACCCGTCAGAGGTGCCGAAATCGGGGTGATGGCAATGGGCGCATGAAATGTTCTGATTGCCTGACAGGATCGGATCGTAAAACAGTTGATGACCGATAGCGGCCTGTTCCATATCAAATGGGATAAAGTCATCATCCGTCAGCGGGCGCGGCAGGTCCTGCGCCACCGCGGCCCCCGCCCAAACGAGGACAATCGCCCAATGCGCCAGTTTCTCTTTACCCTTTGTTTTCTTGCGACCCCGGCTCTGGCTGAACTGGAACAGGCCCGTGACATGATGGAGGCCGGAGAGTTTGAAGCCGCGCGCGAGGAACTGCTGCCTGCCGCCCGGTCGGGCAATGCCGAGGCCGAGGAACTGATTGGTGTGATGTACGGGTTGGGTCTTGGGGTCGAGCAGGATCACGAAAGAGCGTTTGAATGGTATCTGCGTGCCTCGATGAAGGGGCATCCGGGCGCACAGTCGGGGGTCGGCTGGTACTACGAACTGGGTCTGGGAATGCCCGCGCCCGATCTGGTGCGGGCCTATATGTGGTACACGCTCAGCGCCATTGGCGGCGATCCCGATGCTGCGATCAGCCTTGAGGAAGTGATCAAGAAAATGTCGCCGGAGCAGATCGAGAAGGCGCATGTTCTGGTCAACGACTACAAAGGGTGGATGTACCCGTTTCGATAAGGGCCGGGCCACAAGGCCCGACCCATCCGTTTAGTTCAGGTCCGCATTGCGCGAGGCGTTCACATCCGCCTCAGCCGCTGCGACGGCTTCGGTCAGCGCTGCAAAGATTTCATCACCACGGGCAACATTGGTCTGGAACCAGTCATAGACAGGCGAAGCCGCAGCTTTGAACGCGGCCTTCTGCTCGGGCGTCGGGACATACAGGTCGCCGCCACCTGCGACGAAGTCCTCATAGGCCTGGATCGACTTGCGCTTGGGCGAGGCAAAGGTGGCCTGTTGCAGGGCGTAGAACCCATCGACAACGACCCGACGCATATCTTCCGGCATCGCCTGGAACTTGGCGTTGTTCATCCACCACAGCGCACCCATATAGGCGTGCCCGTCCAACGTGACATATTGCAGGCCGGCATCCGGGAACTTCATGCCCATGATGTCGGTGATGCCGTTCTTTGACCCCTCGACAACGCCGGTCTGGAAGCTGGTGAAGAGTTCCGGCCACGGGATCGGTGTAGGTGACGCGCCCAGGGCCTTGACCAGTTCCTGCGGCAGGTCGGCGACAACAGTACGGATTTTCAGACCTTCCATGTCGGCAGGCTCTGCGACGCGGTGTTTTGTGTTGGCGAAGTTGCGCCAGCCACCGGTGTTGCCGATGGTCATCAGGCGGATCGCGCCGCCGGAATCCTCAAGCGCCATGTCGCGCATGGTGCGGGTGAAATCGCCCGACAGAACATGCTCGGCGATCCGGTCATCGGCCATCAGATAGGGCAGGTCCAGAACCTGCACGTAAGGAAAGATGCCCGACGCCCCGCCCGAGGTAGAGATATAGATATCGATGGTGCCATCCGCCACGCCCTGCAGGCATTCAGCACCGTTCGAACACAGCTGGGTGCCGATGAACAGCTCAACCTCGATGGCGCCGTTCGACGCCGCCTCGACATAGTTCTTGAAAACGATAAGACCGTCATAATCCTCGTCATTTTCGTTCGAATTGGCAGTGGCGCGCAGCGTATAGTCCGCAGCCGTCGCCGCGACCACAGACGCGGCCACAAGCGATGTGGCAATCGCCGCTGTTTTGATGAAGTTTCCGAGCATGCGTTTCCTCCCTGTGATACTCAGTCAGTTTGCAAATCCCGTTATCCTCGGGATCGTCATGGATAGTGCGGGGATGTAGGTGATCAGAAAGATCACGATGATTTCGACCGCCAGAAACGGCAGGATCGCCTTGGCGATCGTCTCGACCCGCTCCCGCGACACGGCGGCGGCCACGAACAGCACCAGCCCCATGGGGGGCGTTGCAAGGCCGACGGTCAGATTGACGCTCATGATGATGGCGAAATGGATCGGGTCCACACCGAGACTGGTGAAAATCGGGCCAAGGATGGGCCCAAGGATGATGATCGCAGGGCCTGCGTCCAGAAACATGCCAACGATGAACAACAACAGGTTAATCAGGAACAACAGGATCAGTGGATTTTCCGACAGGCTGAGGATCAACGAGGCCAATTGTTCCGGGGCATGGCTCAGGCTGACCACGGTCTTGAACGCCATTGCTGCGCCAACCAGCAGCAACACTACGGCCGACGTCATACCTGCATTGCTCAGAACGTCGGGAATTTCCCTCAGGGTCAGTGTGCGCAGAACGAAAAACCCGATGATAAAGGCGTAGCCCACAGCGACTGCGGCGGCTTCGGTCGGGGTAAAGATACCCCCCAGAATGCCGCCCAGAATGATCACAGGCGTCATCAGCGGGAAGAACGCCTTGAGGCTGGCTTTGCGCCGCTCATCCCATGTGTATTTCCGGCTGGCGACGGGAAAATCGTACTTGTCGGCCATGAATTTGATCATCACCATCAGGCCGACACCCACCATGATTCCGGGCACGATGCCTGCAAGAAACAGGGCGGCCACGCTTTCTCCCATGACATAGGCATAGATGATCATAATGCCCGAGGGCGGGATGATCGGCCCGATCACCGAACTCGCGGCTGTGATGGCGGCGGCGAATTTTCGGGTGTAGCCCTGTTTTTCCATCGCCGGGATCAGCATCGACCCCAGGGCGGACGTGTCAGCCACCGCAGATCCCGAAAGGCCCGCGAACAGGATCGAGCTCAGCACGTTTACATGCGCCAGCCCGCCACGCAGATGGCCCATCAGGGCCTGGCTGAATTCGACGAGGCGGATGGTAATGCCGCCACGGTTCATCATTTCACCGGCCAGCATGAAGAACGGGATGGCCATCAGTGGAAAGCTGTCCATGCCGTTGTAGACATTGCGATAAAGCAGGGTGATGTCGTTCGTCTGCCCGTTCAGCCACAGCAGGATGCCGGGCGCCGCCAGAAGCGCGAAGAAGACTGGCAGGCCAATCAGCAGGAAAATCAGGAAAGTGGGCAGGAACCAGATCAGCATCTATTCGGCCCCCACCGCTGCGTCGGGAATGTCCGGCAAAAGATGCGCGCCGCCAAGCAAGGTGACCATGGAACGCAGGATAAGCTCGATATTGACCGAGATCAGCAGAATGATGCCCACCAGCAGCGAAGCCATCATCCAACTGCGCGGAATGCGATACCACTCGTCAAACCCAAGCGATGTTGGCAGGTACAGGGCGGCGGTGGCGAACCTGCCGC
Organism: Ruegeria sp. P8; assembly: GCF_056534665.1. NCBI lineage: Bacteria > Pseudomonadati > Pseudomonadota > Alphaproteobacteria > Rhodobacterales > Roseobacteraceae > Ruegeria > Ruegeria sp. P8. The sequence continues at coordinate 31,860 of NZ_JBQERC010000021.1, read as the reverse complement.
CAAAGCCCGTGACCTCGGACCAGCCGATATTGACCGCAACCAAAAGCACGGCCAGCGAGATCAGCAGGAGGAACAGATTGAGCGACAGGCCGAGCATACGCGGCAAAAACCGTTGCAGCATGTCGATAGCTACAAAACCGCCGCGCCGAAAGGCCGTCGGTGCCATCAACCCGGTCATCCACAACATGCAGAACCGCGCGGCCTCATCCGGCCAGGGCAGGGCGTTGCCCAGAACGTATCGGAAGAACACCTGAATCAGGATTGCGATGACCATGAATGCAATCGCAACAACGCCAACCGCGCGGCCCAGACGCAGCACGGTTTCGTTCACAAATGCTATCGGCGCAAGCACCGATGCCAGTCCGCCCATGCGGATCCTCCCTTGTTCAGCCGCAGGTGTGTCCCGCAGTCGTCAGATCGCGCTTAGTGCTGCGCGAATTGGCCCATTTTCCCGGCGTAGAACGTCAGCGCGTCGCCGTCGCTCATGCTGGCCTTCAGGACTTTGCCTACTACGATCACGTGATCGCCCGCGTCGTGATAGGCATGTTGTTCGCATTCAAATCGTGCCAGGCAATCCGACAGCAGCGGGGTGCCGTTTGCACAGCGCTCATGCCGGATGTCGCGCAGGGCATGGGCATCTTTCGAGCAGCCAAAACACAGTTCGGCCTGCGCTGACGATAACACATGCACCGTGAAATGCCGTGCCGCGCGAAAATAGGGGAACCGGCGCGAGTTGCGGTCGCCGGCCCACATGATCAGTGGCGGGTCCAGCGACAGCGACGAAAAGCTGTTGGCTGTGATGCAGATCGGGCCGTCACCGCTGTCGCATGTCACAATGGTAACGCCGGTTGCAAACCGCCCAAAAGCATCCCGCAGGGTTCGGGTGTCGTCCTTGTGTGGCACAAAAGTGTGGGTCATGTTCCTTGAGATTGCGTTCATCATGCTACCTCATGCCCCAGCGCCGCCTCGTACAGGCGGAACCAGGTTTCGCGATCAATTGTGACTTTCAGCGCGTCCGAGATGCGTTTGATACGGTTCAGGTTGTTGGTGCCCAGAACCGGCAGAATGCCCGCCGGATGAGCCAGCAGAAAGGCCACCGCCACAGCGGCCCGGTCTACACCGAACTCCTCTGCGATTTCATCGGCAACAACCCCAACGGGTGGGTTTCCGGCCATCAACAGTCCACCCCCCAGCGGCGACCACGCCATAAGATGGTGCCCGTGCTGTTGGTGAAACGCCAGATCTCCATTGGTGAAAGGGGCGATCTCGCCCAGTGAGATCTCGATCTGGTTGGTGACCAGCCGGGTTTTCATCGCCGATTGCAGCAGGGTCCAGTCCCACGGACGGAAGTTCGAAACACCAACCGCGCCTACCTTGCCGCTGGCGACAGCCTCATCCAGCGCAGCGCCGGTTTCGTGGTGGTCCATGAACGGATCGGGGCGGTGGATCAGCAACAGATCGATGTGGTCGATGGCCATTTCCGACAGCGACATGTTGATGGACTTCAGGATATGCGCGCGCGAGGTGTCATAGTATTTGACCTTCGCATCTGAATGCCGCCCCACGGGCGCGACGATGTCACATTTGGTGACGATCTCCATCTTCTGGCGCAGGCCGGGATTGGCGCGCAAGGCGTTGCCCAGAATGGCTTCGGCCGCGTATCCGCCATATATGTCGGCCTGATCGAAGGTGGTGATGCCCTGATCAAGGCAGGCTTGAATCTTGGCCTCGACATGCCCTGCCGAGGTGTCGCTATCGTCACCCAGCCGCCACATGCCATAGACAAGGCGGCTCATTTCCAGCGTCGGGGATAGTTTCACGCGTTGCATCAGCGGCGCACTCCGTTGCCCAGCGGTGTGGCCGGGGGTGTCTTGGGCACACGCCCGTAGGCTTCGGGAAGCGAGCAGGTTTTCAGATGCGGCATCACACGAGCACCGAAATGCATGGCCTCATCCATGTGCGGATAGCCTGAGAAGATGAACGCGCGAATGCCCATCTTCCGGTAATCTTCGATCTTTGACATGACCTGATCGGTTGATCCAACCAGTGCCGCACCACAGCCCGAGCGGGCGCGGCCGACGCCGGTCCACAGACCGGGTTCCACATACCCGTACTTATCCGCCAGATCACGATTCCTGGCCTGATGCGCTACGCCAAGCGACGTTGCATCCAACGCCCGTTCGCGGATCGCGCGGCCATAGTCGTCATCCAGTTTTGAAACGATGTAATCCGCGTATTCCTGCGCCTCGGCTTCGGTATCGCGAACGATCATGTGAACCCGCAAGCCATAGTCGAGCGTACGGTCATAATTTTCGGCCACTGCATGAACAGCTTTCATCCGCTCGGCCAGTTGATCCTTGGTTTCCGGCCACATCAGGTACACATCGCAATGCTCGCCGCACAGCTCCAGCGCCGAGGGCGAATAACCGCCGAAATACAGCAGCGGCCCGCCAGTCTGATAGGGCCGCGCCGGGTCGGTTGTCAGACCTGTAAAGTTGTAGACCTCGCCCGCATGGTTGATTTCCTCCTGCGTCCAGGCCTGTTTCAGGATCTCGACCACTTCGCGCGAGCGTTGATAACGATAGGCACTGTCGGCCTTTTCGCCGGGAAAATCGGATGAAATGATGTTGACGGTCAGCCGCCCCTTCAACATGTGATCCAAAGTCGCGATCGTGCGGGCCAGCATGATCGGCTGCATCTCGCCGCAGCGCACAGCGGCCAACAGGTTGATCTTCTGCGTGATCGGCGCGCAACCGGCGACAAAGCTCAGCGTGTCCTGCCCAACCTGATACGATGACGGGCACAGGATGTTGCGGAACCCCTGCGCCTCGGCCTCCTTCACGATGGCCGAGCAATGCTCCCAGCTGGACCGCAGATCACCATCAGGCACACCCAGGAACTGATAATCGTCCGAACATAAGGCGGCGAACCACGAAACCTCGGCCGCATCCAGATCAGGGGATGTGATGGGGACGATGGTCATTTGATTCACGCTCCGTGCATCTTTTACTTTCCTCTTGCGTAGCAATCACATTGATGTAGATCAATAGTGTATCAATTTTTCCTGCGACCGAATGAAGCGCCTGAAATGCCCCCCAACACCCGAAACCCCAATGCCCTGCCTATCTACGTTCAGATTGCCGAGCTGCTGATCCGCGATGTCGCTGCGGGCCGCTTGATCGATGGTGAGCGTCTGCCCCCGGAACGCGATATGGCGGCCGAGCTGAACGTGTCGGTCGGCACGCTGCGAAAATCTCTCGCAGAGCTTGAGAAAAAAGGCATGTTGGAGCGTATTCAGGGGTCAGGAAATTACATCCGCGAGACCGGAACTCAGAACAGCGTCTACGCGATGTTCCGGCTGGAATTGCCCCAAGGGGGCGGGTTGCCGCGTGCGGATATCCTGTCGGTCGATCATCTGAAGAAACCTTCCGATCTGCCGGATTTTGGCACCTCGGACACCGGATCGCGCGTACGTCGGATGCGCTATCTGAATGACACAATCATCGCGGTCGAGGAGATCTGGCTGGACGAATCAGCCGGCCTGATCAAGCGAAGCCTGCTGTCGGACTCACTCTACCGCTATTATCAGCACCAGCTGGGCTTCTGGATATCACGGGCCGAAGATCGCGTATCGATTGGTCAGCTGCCCGATTGGACGCCCGTGGCGTTCACCAAAGCCGCCGGTGAAACGGTGGGCTATATCGAACGGTTCAGCTGGTCGGACAAATCCGAACCTGTCGAATTTTCAAAGACCTGGTTCGACCCGGACCGGGCCACCTATGTCCAACGTCTGAAGTAAAAGGAAACGTGCATGACCCGGACCATCAATTACGGGCTGATCGGATGTGGCATGATGGGGCAGGAACACCTGCACAACATCGCCCTGCTGGACGGCACGCGTGTCGCAGCGATATTCGAACCCGATCCCGGGATGGCAAAAGCCGCGCAGGCGATTGCGCCGGGTGCGGTTATGGTACAATCGGTGCAAGAGGTGTTGGATATCGAAGACCTGGACTGCCTTGTCATCGCCAGCCCAAACCATCTGCATGTCGATCAGGTCTGTGAAATCGCGCAAACGCGCCCCTTGCCGCTATTGGTGGAAAAGCCCCTGTTCACCAACCCCCAGGACGCCGCAAGGCTAGAGAAGGTTCAGCGCGATTATCCACACCCGATCTGGGTTGCGATGGAATACCGTTATATGCCGCCTATCACGACCCTGATCGACAAGATCGGGGACACAGGCGGGGTCAGGATGCTGTCGATCCGGGAACATCGCTTTCCGTTTCTGCGGAAAGTCGGCGACTGGAACCGGTTCAACCGCAACACCGGCGGCACCTTTGTCGAGAAATGCTGCCACTTCTTCGATCTGATGCGGCTGATCCTGCAATCCGACCCGGTGCGAATCACCGCAAGCGGCGGGCAGGCAGTGAACCATCTGGACGAAACCTACGGGGGTGAAACACCCGATATACTGGATCATGGCTATGTTCTGGTCGATTTCGCCAATGGCGCGCGCGCGATGCTCGAGCTGTGCATGTTCGCCGAAGGCGCCCGTTATCAGGAAGAGATTTCGGCCATCGGACCCAACGCCAAGGTCGAGGCTCTGGTGCCGGGGCCGGGGCGGTTCTGGCCCGACCATCTGGGAACGCCGCCAGTGCCGCAGGTCATCGTCAGCCCGCGGGACCCCAAGGGGCCAATGTCGCAGGATATCCCTGTCGATCCCCGTTTGCTGGCTGCCGGAGATCACAACGGCTCGACCTATTATCAGCACAAGGGGTTTCAGGATCTGGTGCGCGGGCACAAGGCCGAACCGGATGTGACAGTGCATGACGGTTTGTGGGCGGTGCGAATGGGATTGGCAGCGCAGCAGGCCCTGCAAACCGGCGAAACGGTTCACCTAAAGCACCCTTAGACTGACCCCAGGCAGGTTCAGGGCAGAACCCTCTGCGGTGACAAATGTGTCGCTTGCGGGCCAATCTGTCGTAAACCAGCTAGTGAAGCGGGGCACAGTAGGGGACAAAACTGTATGACCTGTCAGTGTATTCCCACCCGTCTGGATCGCCGTGCGACCGGCTGTGATCTGGTCACGACGCGCCGGTAACCGCCCTGCGGGGCCGTTCTGCCTGCCTGCTTTCAGACGACAACGGAATACCTCATGACAACCGCTCTGCGCCTCGCCATCGATATTGGCGGCACTTTTACCGACACGGTCCTCGTCTCGGGTGATGAGACGATACTGGCCTCTACCAAAACCCTGACCACCCACCAGAACCCGGCAGAAGGCGCACTGGAAGGCGCGCGGCGCGTCATGGCGCAGACTGGCCGGTCGCTGAAGGATGTCACCGGATTCATTCACGGAACAACTCTGGCAACCAACGCGCTGATCGAACGGCGCGGGGCGGTCGTGACCACGGTCTGCACCGAAGGGTTCCGCGATATTCTCGATATCGGGTACGAGCGTCGGTATTCCCAATACGACATCAACCTTGAAAAGCCGGACATGCTGGTGCCGCGCGAACGCTCGTTGACCATATGCGAACGCATGTCGGCAGAAGGCAAGGTGCTGATTGAACTGGATGAAGGGAAAGTAGACCGGTTGCTGGCCGAGATTGACGCCAGCGGGGCCGAGGCGGTGGCCATCTGCCTGATGCACTCTTACGCCAACCCGACCCACGAACGGCGTTTGCGCGATCTTCTGGCGCGACACCGCCCCGGTTTGACCGTCTCGATCTCGTCCGATGTCAGCCCCGAAGCGCGTGAATTTGACCGGCTCTGCACCACTGTGGCCAACGCCTATATTCAACCGTTGATGGAAAACTATCTGACCCGGTTTGTGGATCAGTTCACGGCCGAGGGCGTAACCTGTCCGATCCTGATGATGACGGCAGGCGGCGGTATGTGCACGATCGGCACCGCCACGCGCTTCCCCATTCGTCTGGTGGAATCCGGCCCCGCCGGTGGGGCCATTCTGGCCGCCCGTATCGCCGCGCGTGCCGGGTTGGACCAAGTCCTGTCCTTTGACGTCGGTGGCACAACTGCCAAGCTCTGCCTGATCGACAAGGCGCGCCCCCAGACATCGCGCTCATTCGAAATCGCCCGCGCAGCGCGGTTCATCAAGGGGTCGGGAATGCCGGTGCGCATTCCGGTGATCGAGATGATTGAAATCGGTGCTGGCGGCGGTTCGATCGCGGGTGTTGACCGTCTCGGGCGTCTGACGGTCGGGCCAAAATCGGCAGGCTCGGAGCCCGGTCCGGTCGCTTTCATGCGCGGTGGCGTCGATCCGACCGTGACCGACAGCGACATCACTCTGGGCTATATCGTGCCCGACACCTTTGCCGAGGGGCATATCCAGCTTGACCCCGATGAGGCAAAGGCCGCCCTGAGACGTGTGATCGGGGACAAACTGGGGCTGGATGCAACAGGTGCGGCAGATGGGGTCAGCCGCATCGTTGTCGAAAGCATGGCCAGCGCCGGGCGGATGCATGCGGTCGAAAGCGGCAAGGACCTTGGCCCGCGCACCATGATTGCCTTTGGTGGCAACGGGCCGCTGCATGCCACCCGCGTCGCCCGGTCCGCCGGGGTGTCGCGTATCGTGATCCCGCCCAATCCCGGTGTCGGTTCGGCGGTTGGGTTCCTGTTTGCCCCGGTATCTTTCGAAATCGTCCGCTCGCGCTATTCTCTGCTCGACAGCATGGACATGGACGGGGTGAACGCCCTGTTCGATACGATGATTGCCGAAGCAAAAGAGGTCGTCGCCCAAGGGGCAGGGGATGCACCCACCGAAACCCTGCGCACCGCCTTCATGCGCTATAGCGGGCAAGGGCATGAGATCGAGATTACGTTGCCGGACCGCGCCCTGACACGCCCGGATATCGCCCCGCTGACAGCCGCATTCGAAGAAGAATACCGCAAACAATTCTCACGTCCTGTGCCGGGGATGAAGATCGAGGTTCTCAACTGGGCCGTTCGCGTTGCCACCCCGGACAAAGCGGTGCCTACGGTGTTGGAAACGCCGGGCAAAACCGCATTTCAGGTCACGCAGACGCGCCCCATCACCTGTGATCTGGATGGCACGGTAAAACAGGCCGCCTTTCTCGCCCGCGCCGATATGCGCCCCGGTGACCATGTGGCAGGCCCCGCGCTGATCCATGAACCACAAACAACCACACTCGTTTCCGCCGATTTCTCGGCCGAGATGGACGCAATCGGCAACCTTGTCCTGATACAGGACCAGAAAGGAGGCGCATGATGACCGCTGATCTGTCCCCCGCCCGCCTGCAAGTGATGTGGAACCGTCTGCTGGCTGTGGTCGAAGAACAGGGCCAGACCCTGATCCGCGCAGCTTTTTCGCCCATCGTGCGTGAATGCGGTGACATTTCCGCCGGGATATTCGACGTGAATGGCCGGATGCTGGCGCAGGCCGTGACCGGAACACCGGGCCATATCAACACCATGGCCGAGGCCGTGCTGCACCTGCGCGCCCGTTTCGCGGTGCAGGACATGCGCCCCGGCGACATCTACATGACAAACGACCCGTGGCTGGCCTCGGGGCATCTGAACGACTTCCTGCTGATGATGCCCGCGTTCAAGGACGGCAAGGTGGTGGGCTTTACCTCCTGCACCTCGCATCTGGTGGATCTGGGCGGTCTGGGTATGGGACCTGAAGGCTCGGACATCTATGACGAAGGCCTGCTGATCCCGCCTTGCAAACTGGTCGAGGCCGGAACGCCCAATGCGCTGCTGATGGATATCATCCGCGCCAACTCGCGCGAGCCTGTGGCCAATGAGGGCGACATCTACGCCCTGATCGCCTGTTGCGAGGCCGGGGTGAACCGCCTTGTTGCGATGATGGAGGAGTTCGGGATCGAAGATCTGGACAGGCTCGGCACCTATATCATCGACACCTCGCGCAAAGGCGCGTTACAGGCCATCGCCGAGGTGCCCAAAGGCGTTTACAAAAACGTGCTGCACATGGACGGCTATGAGGCCGAGCTGGAGCTGCACGCGACGCTCACCGTGACCAAAGAGGGGATGCATGTCGATTTCACGGGCACGTCCGGGTGTTCTAAGAAGGGCATCAACGTGCCTTTGAACTATGCGACCGCCTATACGGTCTTTGCCCTGCGTTGCATCGTCGGGCCGGATATCCCGAACAACGCAGGCTCGCTGGAACCTTTCACGGTGGACGGCCCCAAGGGTTGCATCCTGAACGCCCAGCATCCGGTGCCGGTGGCCATGCGGCATACGCTGGGGCAGGTCACACCGGATCTGGTTCTGGGCTGCCTGCATCAGGCGCTGCCCGATCAGGTGCCCGCCGAAGGGGCCTCGTGCATGTTCGATCTGCCAATGCGCCACGCGCCCGAAGTGGCGGCGAATGGCGGGCGTGAATTTGCCATCGAACCCGTTCACAACGGCGGCACCGGGGCGCGGCCCCACGCGGATGGCCTGTCTGCGACGGCCTACCCTTCGGGGGTGTTCGGCTCGCAGGTCGAAATAACCGAAAGTGTCGCACCCGTGATCATGTGGCGACGCGAATTGTTGCCCGACTCGGGCGGCGCGGGCCAGTACAGGGGAGGATTGGGTCAGCGGATCGAGATGACGTCCGCCAACGATGCCCCCTTCATCGTCTTCCTGTCGGTCGAACGTCTGAAATTCCCGGCTCTGGGCCGCATGGGCGGCCTGCCCGGCGCGCCGGGACGTATCCGGTTCCGCGATGGCGGCTGCGACATTCCGGGCAAGGGCGAGCTGCGCGTGGAAAGCGGCGATTACCTGATCTTCGATACCCCCGGCGGCGGCGGCTTTGGCGATCCGGCCGCGCGCGACCCAAAGGCGCTGGCGCTGGACCTCAGGCGCGGTCTGGTCACGGAAGAAGGGGCCAAAGCCTATGGAGGTGCCTCATGATCCGCGCTGTTGATCACATTCGTGCCATGGCGGCCTATGCGCTGGCCGATCTGGGCGCGCCGGACACTGTATCTCTGGCCCAGAATGAAAGCGCTTTCCCGGTCAGCCCTGCCGCAATTGCGGCGGGGCAGGCGGCATTGCACCGGATGCCGCTTTATCCCGATCCCGACTGGTCGGACCTGCGCGCCGCCATCGCTCAGGTGCACGGGGTGCCAGCTGGCAACATCCTGTGCGGTGCCGGATCGATGGAGTTGATCGGCTGCCTGATCCGCGCCTATTCAGGGCCGGGCGACCATGTATTGGGCACGGATTACGGCTATGCCTATGTGGCCTCAACCACGGCGCAGGCGCGGGCAGATTATGTGAAAGCGCGCGAGGTTGATCTGACCGTCTCGGTCGATGACATTCTGGCCGCTGTCACGCCTGAAACCCGGATCGTCTTTGTCTGCAATCCCGGCAACCCGACCGGCACCCTGATCCCGAATACCGAGATCATCCGCCTGCGCGGCACCCTGCCCGAGGGCGTGCTGCTGGTGGTCGATCAGGCCTATGCCGAATTCGCCGATCGCGATCACGACCCGGCTGAAATCTTTGCCCTCGTCGCACGTGGGGATACCGTGGTCATACGCACCTTCTCAAAGGCTTATGGTCTGGCGGGCGGGCGCGTGGGTTGGGGTCTTTTCCCGTCAGAGGTCGCGATTGAGCTGCGAAAGCTGCTCAACCCCAACAACGTATCGACCCTCTCTCAGGCCATGGCAACGGCAGCGATGCAGGATCAGCCCCACATGCGCGACACGGTTGCCAGAACCGCCGCCATCCGGGATCGCTTTGCCGATGGGTGCCGGGCGCTGGGATTATCTGTTCCGCGCAGCCACACCAATTTTGTCCTGATCCGCTTTGCCGATGCCGCGACGGCGCAAAAAGCAGATACCGCGTTGCGCAAAGCGGGTTTGCTCATTCGCGGAATGGGCGGCTATGGCCTCGCGGATTGCCTGCGCGCCACGATCTGCGACACGGCAGTGATGGAGCGCTGCCTGACTGTTCTGAAAGAGGTGACGTCATGACCTTTGAAACCCGGACACGGGCCAAAATCGGGGTGCTGGTGCCCTTTACCAACACCAATCTCGAAGCTGACATGATGCTGATGCGCTGCCCGGACACGACGGTGCATTTTCAGCGAATGGGTGGCTATGACGTGGATGAGATCCCCGGATCGGATCAGATGGCGGGTCTGGGGGCCTCGGATATCGGCCACGACCTCAAGATGATCTCGGGCGTTCGGCCCGATGTGGTGCTCTATGGCTGTACCTCGGCCACGCTGACCCATGGCCCGTCCTTTGACCACCAGCTGTCGCAGGACATCAGGGCCGCGTCGGGGGCGGTGTGTATTACCGCCGCTGGGGCGCTTGTTGCTGCGATCCATGCGCTTGGCGTGTCCCGGGTCGGTTTTTCTTCGCCCTATCTGGGCGAGATCAACACGCAGGCCATGGATTTTCTGTCGCATAACCGGATCACAACGGTGAAATGCGCCGATATCGGCCGCGAGCTAGGCAATTACGGGCAGGGCGAACTGACCCCGGACGAGGTTTTCGACCTTGCCATGCAGGCCGACCACCCAAAGGCCGAGGCCATCATACTCAGCTGCACCGACATGCGCGCAGTCGAGGCCATAGACCGGATCGAAGCGGCCCTTGATAAACCTGTTGTAACGTCCAATCAGGCCATGATGTTTGCCCTGATGCGGGCGCTTGACCTGCCAAGGCACGGGACTGTTCCGGGGCGGTTGTTTGATCTGCTATAGCCTTGGGTCAGGCAAAAGCATGGAAACCGCCCCGGTCGGCTGCCCGCATCAAAGGCGGATGCGCACCGGCATATGGGGCGGGTATTCCAGCCCACCCAACGCGCCGTGTCGCAGACGTGACTGTATTTACGTCGCAAAAGAACAAGATACCGCGCCCTCTACGCCATAGTCGGAATAAGGGCCGCTCGGGATTGAAGTACATGTTGAACCAGCCGCACAGTCACGGGAAATTGGCCTGCCCCGCGGGGAAACCATCTTAGGCTTGTCTGAAACATCATACGTTCACAACACAAAAAGGTGCCGCTTTTCATGAGCCAAATTTCGAAAAACCTGCTGAACCAGATCCGCGACCGTTTTGCCCAGATCGATCACTGCCCCGAACAGGGCGAGCGGGTATTTTTCGAAAACGCCGGTGGCGCTTTGACACTGAAATCCGTGCTGGACAGCTCGGCACGTCACGCCGCCATCCCCGACAATCAGGGGCGCGACAATCCGGGGTCTCATGCGCTGGTTGCCACGATCAACGCGGCCAAGGCCGATATGCGGGATTTCATGAATGCACCCGGTGGTCAGTTCTTTGTCGGTGAAAGCGGCACCGAACTTCTGTTCCGGCTGATCATGAACGCCTGTCTGGGAACCGGTCCGGGGATTGTGCTGGGGTCGACACTGGAACACCCCGCCACACGGTCAGCCTGTGATCGCTGGGCCCGTATTGCCGGGCAGACCCATGTGCTGGTGCCCCACGATGACGATACCGGCACCGTGACTGCCGACGCCTATGCTGCGGCCGTCACCCCCGACACCAAAGTGGCGACAATCCTGCACACCTCACCCGTGACGGGCATGGGCGTCGATGTGGCCGCTGTTTCGCAGGCGATCCGCGCCGTGGCGCCAGACTGTTTCATCATTGTCGATGGCATCCAGCACGCCGCCCATGGCCGGATCGATCTCAGCGCGTATGACGTCGACGGCTACGTGATCTCGCCCTACAAGGTGTTTTCACGCCATGGCTACGGCGTTGCGTGGATTTCCGACCGGCTGACGCGGCTTGAACACAATGCCCTTTTGGACGGTCCGACAGATAACTGGGAAATGGGCACGCGCGATACAGGGGCCTATGCGACCATGTCCGACGTTGTGTCTTATTTCGAATGGCTTGGCAGTCAGGTCAGCGACGCCACCGACCGGCGTGCCAGATTTCTGGCAGCGGGCGAAGCCATCCACGCGCAGGAAAAGGCACTGACCGACGCGATGATCCACGGCACCGGCAACCTGAGCGGTCTGGCCGAGATGGAGAAGGTCACCATTCTGGGCGGTGCCGACAACCCCGCTCGCGAAGGGCTGGTGTCGCTGCGCGTGCAGGGCGTGGCCTCGGCGGATGTCGTCAAACGGCTGAACGATGAGGGTATTCGCACCCATTTGCGCAAGGCCGACCACTACTCTGGCAACATATTGACGCCGCTGGGTTATGACGCCTGCGTCCGGGTCTCGATGTGCCACTACAACTCGATCGGCGAAGTCGCCAGATTTCTGGCTGTCATGAAAGAAATCGCCGCCTGAGTTGCGGCGGACCAAGGGACAAGCACTCATGAAAACCCATGCACAAGCTGTCGTGATCGGAGGGGGCCTTGCCGGCTGTTCGATCCTGTACCATCTGGCCAAGCTTGGCTGGACCGACGTTGTCCTACTGGAACGGAACGAGTTGACTTCCGGCTCGACCTGGCACGCAGCGGCGAATATCCACGGGCTGCACGACAACAACAACATCACCCGCATCCAGCACTATACGATGAATCTGTATAAACAGCTGGAACAGGAAACCGGCCAAAGCTGCGGCGTATTCCAGCCCGGCTCGCTCTATCTGGCTCAGACCGAAGAGCGTGAGCACCAGCTGCGCCTGCAAGAGGCGAAAGCCCGGTTTTATGGTCTGAACTTCTACGAAGTCAGCCGTGAAGAAGCCAAGGAACTGCACCCGCTGGCGCAGTTTGATGACATCCGCTGCATCATGTATGAACCCGAAGGCGGCAATGTCGACCCGTCGGGCGTGCCGCACGCCTATGCCGCCGGGGCCCGCGCCATGGGGGCCACCATCGAACGGTTCTGCCCGGTGACAGGCACCGAACAACAGCCCGACGGCAGCTGGATCGTGCGCACGCCCAAAGGCGACATTCACACCCAGTGGGTTGTCAACGCCGCCGGTCTCTGGGGGCGCGAGGTGGCGGCGCTGGCGGGTCTGACCCTGCCGCTGCAACCGACCGAGCATCAGTATTTCGTGACCGAAAGCATCGACGAAGTGGCCAGCCTGGGGCGCCGTCTGCCCTCGATCGCTGACCGCGACGGCGAATATTACTTCCGGCAGGAGGGCAACGGCCTTCTGATCGGAGCTTATGAGAAAGATATGAAATTCTGGGCCGAAGACGGCACGCCGCTGGATTTTGCCCATGATCTGTTCCCCGACGATCTGGACCGGATCATGGAAAACGTGATCCGCGCCACCGAACGCGTGCCGGTTGCGGCGACCGCCGGGGTGAAACGCGTGATCAACGGGCCGATGATCTGGTCGCCCGACGCCAACATGCTGTGGGGGCCGGTGCCCGAGCTGAAGAACTATTTCCTCTGCGGCGGCCTGATCCCCGGTTTCTCGCAATCCGGGGGGTTGGGTCTGCTGGCGGCGCAATGGATGATCGAGGGCGAGCCGCAATATGACATGTTCGCCTGGGATCTGGCCCGGTTTGGCGATTGGGCCGACAAGGCATTCACCAAGGCCCGTGTTCAGGATGCGTACACCCACCGCTTCAAGATCCATTTCCCCAACGAGGAACGCAGCGCAGGCCGTCCGGCCCGTGTGCGCCCCGCCTATGAGATGCAGAAGCAGATGGGCTGCGTCTTTGGCCTCAATTGCGGCTGGGAACATCCGCTCTGGTTCGCCGATGAGCCCGAGGTGGAAGAGACCACCGGCTTTACCCGCCAGAACTGGTGGAAGCCCGTGGGCCGAGAGGTGCAGATGCTGCGCGACGGCGTGGGTGTGATCGACATTTCGAACTTCGCCAATTACATGATCAAGGGCCCCGGTGCCCATGACTGGCTGGACCGTCTGGTGGCCAATCGGGTGCCCACCGAAGTGGGGCGCAGCTGTCTGACGCCACTGATCTCGGTTCGCGGTGGCGTGGCGGGCGATTTCACCATCACCAAGCTGGCCGAGGATGAATACATGATGATCGGGTCGGGCATGGCCGAACGCTATCATCAGCGCTTCTTTCAGATGGTGGAAATGCCTCAGGGCACAACTCTTGAAGTCGCCACCGACCGCATCGCAGGGTTCAACATAGCAGGCCCCAGGTCACGCGAAGCGCTGGCACGCCTGACCAATACCGATCTGTCGAACGAGGCGTTCCGCTTCATGCGGTCGCAGAAAATCACGGTTGCTGGTGTCGAATGCGTGGCCATCCGGGTCAGCTTTACCGGCGATCTGGGCTGGGAACTGCACTGCGCCGAGGGGGATCAGGTGGCGCTCTACACCGCCCTGCTTGAGGCCGCCAAAGACTGTGGTGGCGGTCCGGTGGGCGGGCGCGCGCTGGGGGCGCTGCGGATCGAAAAGGGCTATGGCTCGTGGGGTCGAGAGTATTCTCAGGAATACTGGCCGCAAGAGGTCGGGCTGGCCGGCCTGATCAAGCTGGACAAGGATTTCCTGCACAAAAACGCCTATCTGTCCATCAAGGACAACCCCGCGCGCGAGGTGCTGTCCGTCTTCGAACTGGATGTGACCGAAGATGCCGACGCAACCGGGGGTGAGCCGATCTTTACCCCCGACGGCGCGCCCGTGGGTCGTGTCACGTCGGGGGCGTTCGGCTATTCGGTCGGGAAATCGCTGGCGCTGGGGTTCCGCAACCCAAACACGGCACAGCCGGGCGATGAGGTGGTCATTCAGGTCATCGGCAAACCACACAAGGCGCGCATACTGGCCGAGGCGCCGTTTGACCCGACAGGCGCCAGACTGCGGTGTTAACGCTCAAAACCCGTCTACAGGCAGGCAAGGCCAATAAGACGCTCCAAAAGATGTCTCGTCTCAGCCCTTCAGGCGACTTCATCTTTTTCCAAATACTCCCGCCGGAGGCGCCCGAACTCACCCACCAGCGCATTGCGGGCGCCACTCTTGCGCCACCGGGTCACAAATGCGCAGGCAGTCCACCGCGCGTGCAGCGATCTGGGACACGATATCCATCAGGGTGTCGGGCTTCAGATAAAACGCTGGAACCGGCGGCAGGATGATGGCCCCCATTTCTGCCGCCGCCGTCATGTTGCGCAAATGGGCCAGCGTCAGCGGTGCTTCGCGTGTCAGTAAAACCAACGGCCTGCGTTCCTTGAGCTGAACACTGGCGGCGCGCGTCAGCAGGTTATCGTCCAGCCCATGCGCAATTGCGGCAAGCGTTCGCATGGAACAGGGCGCAACGATCATGCCGGATACCGGAACCGACCCGGACGCAATGCTGGCACCGATATCGGCGCTCGGGTGATGCCGTGTCACCAACCGCCGCAGGTTTGGCAAAGCGTCCGGGCCGCATTCCTGCGCAAGGGTCCGCATCCCGGCTGCGCTGACCACTAGATCGGTCTCGATATCCGATGACGCCAGACACCGGGCCACGGCAAGGCCCAACGCCGCGCCCGATGCACCGGATACCCCCAGAACAACACGGGCGTTTGTCATGCTCTCAGCTCCGGCATCAATCGGTTTACAAGGTCTTCCGCAAAGGCGTGATCTCCATCCGCAGTGCGCATCACCGTCCCCCATTCCCGCAGCGTTTCACTGCCCAGTTTCGTCGTGGCGTCGATGCCGATTTTTCCGGCCAGACCGGGTTCGGGCGATGCAAAATCCAGATAATCCATAGGTGTCCTGTCCAGTACCATCACATCCCTGCCCGGGTCCATGCGTGTGGCAAGCGCCCAGGCAATATCCTCCCAGTTTTGGGGGTCGATATCGGCATCGACCGCGATGATCATTTTCGTATAGCTAAATTGCGGCAGCATTCCCCACAGGGCCATCATCACGCGCCGGGCCTGCCCCGGATACCGTTTGTCGATGGCAACGATTGCGATGCGATAGGAACAGGCGGCGGGCGGCAGCCAAAGATCGTGGATTTCGGGGATTTGCGCGCGGATGGTCGGCAAGGCCAGACGGTTGAACACCTCGCCAATGATCGACGGCTCGTCCGGTGGCCGCCCGGTATAGGTGGAAAGATACAGCGGCGCGTCCCGATGGGTGACAGCGCTGACCCGCATCACTGGAAAGGGTTCAGCCGGGTTGTAATAGCCGGTGTGATCCCCAAAAGGCCCCTCGGGGGCGGTTTCGCTTGGTGAAACCCAACCTTCCAGAACAATCTCGGCATCTGCAGGGACCAGCAGGGGGATGGTTCTGGCCGGGATCAGATGTGGGCGCTTCTGGTTCAGGGCACCGGCAAATGTCAGCTCGGATACCGCCTCTGGCAAGGGCAAGGCCGCCGACAACAGCGTCGCGGGGTTTGCGCCCAGCACAATGGCGACGGGCATCTTTTCGGCGCACCTCGCCCAGCTTCGGTGATGCGCCGCGCCGCCGCGATGGGGCAGCCAGCGCATGATGACACGGTTCCGGTCCAGCACCTGAATGCGGTAAACCCCCGCGTTATAGCCTTGCGCCGCGTTGGGATCGCTGCCGTAGGGCCGGGTAAGGACCACGGGCCATGTGATCAGCGGCCCGACATCACTGGGCCAGTGCGTCTGGACCGGCAGCGCTGTCAGGTCCACATCCGCCCCGCTGTGGCAGACGCTTTGAACCGGGGCAGTTCTGACCAGTTTCGGCCGGGTCGACAGGGCCGCCTTCAGCATCGGCCATCTGGCCAGCGCGTCCCGCACCCCGTCCGGCGGCGTCGGGGCTCGCAGCGCGGCCAGAAAGGCGCCCAGATCGTCCAGCCCGTCGGGTGTGACACCCAGCCCGGCAGCAACCCGCTCTGCCGTTCCGAACAGGTTGACGACGACGGGGGTATCGAACCGATCAGTGGACACGTCTGTCGGTTGGTCAAATTGCAGAACCGGTCCGCCCGCCTCAAGCACGGAGCGGTGAACAGCGGTCATCTGGTGGCGCACGGAAACCGGATCAGGGATGCGCCTGAACTGTCCGGTGTCCTCGCACCATTTCAGAAAATGCCGAAGGCTGGGATATTGCGGCAGGGTGCGAATGGGGCTGCTCCGACGGTGGTGTCCACCCTCTAGCAACGAAAGCGAGGGGTCGAATTGACAACCGTCAAGTCACCCCAGCCGCGATCGCCCTAGGAAGGCATCCAAGGTCATAATGTTGAGACAGCAGGAGGTCTTATTGCCCGTTCCTCAGAACCCGATACCGCGCTGCCCGGCGGCTTTGGCGGCCATGTTTCGGATAGTGCCGCTTGGCCCCTTATCACTGTCGCTGACGGTCTTCACGCGCCGGATCGCAAAGAAAAATCCGGAAATGTTTCAACGGCTTGGCCTATACGGAAGATCAGTTTTCGTTCTTGATCCGACGGATTTGCCTGTTGCCCTGCTGCTTGATCCGAATGGCGGTGCCCCAAAGGTGACACTGACCCGGCGCAGCGGGACAGGGGTTGCGCGTATTTCCGGCCCTCTGGCGGCCCTTCTTGGGCTGGTTCACGGCGCGTTTGACGGCGATGCGCTGTTCTTCTCACGTGATCTGGTGATCGAGGGCGATACGGCCGCAGCGCTGGCCCTGCGCAATGCAATCGACGACGCGGAACTGGACCTCGCGCACGAGGCCGCAGCCCTCTCCGGCCCGCTTGCGCGCCCGCTCAAGCAGCTCATCGCGTTGGTGGAACGTCGAACCGGCCTGTACCTGACCCGACCGGAAGACGCTGTACTATGGTAATGGAAATCGTCTGCCCGGCAGGAACGCCCGCCGCTTTGCGCGCAGCCGTCAAGGCCGGGGCGCATACGGTCTATTGCGGCTTCAATGATGAAACCAATGCGCGCAACTTTCCCGGTCTGAACTTTGACCGGGCCGAAATGCGCGCGGGCGTTGCCTTTGCCCATGACCACGGGGCCAGGGTGCTGGTTGCGATCAACACGTTTCCCCGCGCCGGCAACGAAGCAATCTGGCACCGCGCCGTGGCCGATGCGGAAACCTGCGGCGTGGATGCCGTGATCCTCGCCGATATTGGGTTGCTGGATTATGCCGCGTGCAATCATCCGGGGCTGCGCAGGCACCTGTCCGTGCAGGCCGCAGCCGCAAATGCCGATGTGATCAACTTCTATGCCGAAACTTTTGGCGTCAAACGCGTAGTCCTGCCGCGCGTGCTGTCGGTTCCCGAAATCGCCGCCATCAACGCCGAAACAGAAGTCGAGACCGAGGTTTTTGTGTTCGGCGGGCTCTGTGTGATGGCCGAAGGTCGCTGTTCGCTGTCCTCTTATGCCACCGGGCTGTCTCCGAACATGAATGGCGTCTGTTCGCCAGCCAGCCATGTCGAATACCAGAACGACCAGGGCGCGTTGAACACCCGTCTGGGTGGCTACCTGATCCACCGGGTCGAACGAAACCAGCCTGCACCCTATCCGACATTGTGCAAAGGGTGCTTTTCCGCAGGTGAAAAGACGGGCCACCTGTTCGAAGACCCCGTCAGCCTGAACGCGGAACGGCTGATCCCGCAATTGCAGAAGGCCGGTGTTACCGCGCTGAAGATCGAAGGGCGCCAGCGTTCGAAATCCTACGTCGCGCAGGTGGTTCGGAATTTCCGTGCCGCTGTCGACGCGCTTGAGGCCGGACGCCCTCTGCCCGAGGGGATGCTGGCCCGTTTGTCCGAAGGGCAGGCCATGACAACCGGCGCCTACAAAAAAACCTGGAGATAGCGCGATGGAACTGACCGTTGGCCCCAACCAGTTTTTCTGGCCTGCCGAGAACTGGACATCCTTTTACGAAGATCTGGCCCAAACCCCCGTCGACCGCATCGTGCTGGGTGAGCTGGTTTGTTCCAAGCGCCTGCCGTTCTATCAGGACCGGATCCCCGACGCGATTGCCCGGCTGGTTGAGGCTGGCAAACAGGTTGTGCTGACCAGTCTTGCACTGGTGACGCTCAAGCGTGAACGCAAGCTGACCGCCGATCTGGCGGATCTGGGGGTCACGGTCGAGATCAACGACCTGACCGCGCTGGCGCATCTGCCCGAAAACACCGATTTCGATGTCGGACCGCTGATCAATGTCTATAACGAAGGCACATTTGCATGGCTGGCGTCACGCGGGGCGCGTCGCATATGCCTGCCGCCGGAACTGCCAATCGCCTCGGTCAGGGTTCTGGCACAGGCCGCCGCCAGTTTGGGTGTCGCGGTCGAGGTTTGGGGCCACGGTCGCCTGCCGCTGGCCATCTCCGGCCGGTGTTACCATGCGCGCCTGCATGGGCGCAGCAAGGATAATTGCCAGTTTGCCTGCGAAAACGATCCCAACGGGCTGGATGTGCTGACCGGCGATGGACAGCCGTTCATGGCCATGAACGGCGTGCAGACCCTGTCAGACAGCTATGCCTGCACGGATCACCAGATCGAGTTGCTGCAAAGCGCGGGCGTCTCGGCCCTGCGCCTGTCGCCGCAATCTCAGGGGTTCCCAAGGCTCTGCGCGCTCTACCGACAGCGGCTGGATGGTCAACTTGACCGGGGCGATCTGGAACATGCCCTGTGCACGGACGATCCCGATATAAGGCTAAGCGATGGGTTCCTGACCGGCGCATCCGGTGCTGAATGGTCGGGTTCGGCACGCGTGTCCACCGAAGCGGCACGCTGATCATTCTGGAAAAGTCCGGCATCCGTGGGCGAATGTTTGAGGCGACCAGAGGAAGCGATCCGAAACATCCACGGATCGTCCTGCGCAGTCAGGTGGTCACTGGCAGACGTTGCCGCACCAGTTCGGCCCACAGGTTTGCCCCCAATGGCAGCAGCGCGTCGTTGAAATCATAATCGTCCGCGTGCAGGGGGCGGCCATTCGACCCCTCGGTTCCATTGCCGATCAGCAGAAAACACCCCGGAACCGCAGCCGCAAATTCCGCGAAATCCTCGGAAAACGACATGGCGGTCCGGTCGCCGTCAACCTCAAGGCCCAGCGTTTTTGCTGCTGAAACCACATGGGTTGCGGCGTCGGTATCGTTGATTGCCTCGATGAATTCGGTCCGGAATTCCACCGTCACCGCGACACCGTGGCTTTCCGCCACGCCCGCCGCGATCTGCCGCATATGGTGTTCAATCCGCGCGCGGTCATCGGGGGACATCGCCCGTGCGTCCCCTTTCAACACTGTTCGACCCGGCAGGACGTTGCGCTGCCCATCGGTGATGAACTCGGTCACGGAAACGACCGCGCCAGACAATGGGGCAAGCTTTCGCGAAACGATGGTTTGCAAGGCCAGAACAAGCTCTGCTGCGGGCGTGATTGTCTCGCGCCCGACATGGGGCATCGAGGCATGGCCGCCCTGACCGGTGATGGTGATCTCGAATAGGCTTTCGCTGCAACAAATGACACCGGCGCGGGTTGAAACCCGCCCGACGGGTTCGCCCGGCAGATTGTGCGCGCCATAGATTTCGTCAATCGGAAAATCCCGCAGGACGCCTTCCTCAATCATCGCCCGCGCGCCCAGCCCGTGCTCCTCGTTGGGCTGGAACAGGAAGACAACGGTGCCGTCAAAGCCCTGATCCCCGGCCAAAAGCTCGGCCGCGCCCAGCAGCATCGTCGTATGGCCGTCATGGCCGCAGGCATGCATCACGCCCGGATTCTGAGACTTGTAGGCAAAGCTGTTGGCCTCGGTAATGGGCAGGGCGTCGAAATCCGCGCGCAGACCGATGGACCGGTTGCCATGGCCCGCTCGTAGAACACCAACAACGCCGACACCCTCATGCACTTCGATGCCAAGGCTTCTCAGGTGATCGGCGATCCGGGCCTTGGTCCAGTCCTCCTGAAAGCCAAGCTCGGGGTTGCGGTGAAACTCATGCCGCAGGGCGCGCAGGTTTTCGAAAAAACTCGTCATGGCAACTCTCCTTCGTCCTGCTTTCTTTCGTCATTGCTACAGGGTTTTGCAATCCCGCTCAAAGATAGGTTCCGATAGATGCACGTTGCCCCCGGATGAGAGCCCTGAACAATTTCGATCCCGCGAGGGGAACACCAGCCCACGCATCACAAGACGGCAGGTCTGTAAACCATTCTGCGCCTACATCCCGTTGCGGGGGATGACAAAAGACTGTTCTTCCTCAAAGATCAGGTCGTCACCCGACCACGCCTTTAGGCGAGCGGTCAGGTGAAATTCGGTCGCAGTCGCCCTTTGTTCGGAACAGGTCCAGATCTTGGCGGACCACCCCTCGCGGTCGAAACCGGCGGTTTGCTCCATTGTGGCCACTGCCGACAACGGATCATCCGGCTGGATGGTATAGCGTCGATCCGACATATCGCTCAGCACCGTGCCGATATCGTCGAGGCGAATATCGCCCACCGGCCCAAAGACACCCCCGTCAAGGAAATACCTGTGTGTCACCTCGCCATTGGTCAGATCGGTGTGGACCGAACGCTCCATCGAACCGGAGCGAACGTTCGTCTTCCGCGGGGCGACGTCGGGACCCCGAGGTTCGGGCAAGGGGCGTGGGGCTGGCGTGTCATCTCGCTGGCTGCGCACGGGCAGGATCAGCCGCGATGTGCCGGGCCGGATCGTCAGCGTAACCGGCTCGGGCGCTGGCCACAGGACCGGCCAATAGGCGGACGCGATTTGCAGAACGATGCGATGACCCGCCAACACCCGATAACCGGTTCCATAAAGCGGGACAGTCACGTGCATGTCTTCGCCGGGTGTGATCGGTGTCGGTTCAGTGTCGCTGATCCGGTGGGTCAGATTGCAGAACCCGCGTGCAATCAATGTCTGCGCGCCATCCGGGGCCTCATCCACCAGCAGGGCCGCAACGAAACCCTGCGTCCGATCGGCAGAAACAGTCAGGTCAACCGAGGGCTGGCCCAGAATATCTATGGGCTTTTCCAAGGGCTTTGCTTTGAATTGCAGCGCCCCTGCGGCCTCGATCCGGCAATCCGCTGCCATATCTCCGGGTATTGCAAAAGAACACATGTCGCCCGCTGCGGCCCCGAAATTCTGTGGCGAACAAACCGCCATCTCCCCGCCCGACCCGGCGGAGGCGTCCAGGGTTCCGTCATTCAGCCACAAGGGCTGGTCCTTGACATTTGGCGATGGCCAGCTCGGCTCCTCGATCCACCGCCCCTCGCGGTGCACATGTGTCCCGGACGGGGCGGCACTGTCTTGCAGGAAAAACCGCAAGGGCGGCTCGTTCATCAGGCCGGTGTCGATCCCTTTCAGCCAATGGTCCCAGAACCGGATTACCTCGCCGACGAAATCGACCCGGGGCCCCGGCACCCCTTCTTGCGGATACAGATGCGCCCAGGGGCCCATCAGGATCTTGACCGGCCCGCTCAGGTGTTCCGCGATGCGGAACGGCGTGTCGCGATACAGGTCCATCCATCCGCCAAAGAAATACACCGGCACATCGACATCCGCATAGTTTTCGCAGATCGAGCCGCGCCGCCACATGTCGTCATGGGTCTGATGTTCCAGCCACATGGCGGGCCAGAATTCGACCCCCTCCAACCGTGCGCGCCACATGTCGATCCAGCGATCCGCGCCCACGATCTCGGGGTCGGGCGGCATGGCATTATACAGCTGCATGATCGAGCCCCACCAGAAATTGTCATTGGCCAGACAGCCGCCGTAAAAGTGAATATCCTCGCGCCAGCGGTCATCCGTTCCCATCACCGGCGCAATCGCCTTCAGCGCTGGTGGGCGGGTCGCGGCCACCTGAAAGGCGTTATACGCCCCCCAGCTTTTGCCGAACATTCCGACATTTCCGTCGCACCAGTCCTGATCTGCAATCCACTGGATGATGTCGTGCCCGTCCTGAATCTCCTGATGCGAATACTCGTCTTCGGGAATCCCGTCGCTGTCGCCATAACCGCGGATATCCACCCGGATCGACGCATAGCCTGCTGCGGCGAAATGCGGATGCATGCTTTCATCCCGCATCCGGGTGCGATCCCGGCGGCGATAGGGGATGTATTCCAGAACACAGGGAACAGGTGTTGTTCGCGCCGATCCGGGCAGCCAAAGCCGGGCCGCAAGTTTTACGCCGTCCGGCATGGGAATCCAAACGGTTTCGATGACCTCTGTGTTGCTCATGTCCGGTCCTTTGACTGACTGTCAGGTGAAAGGCTGCTTGTGGTGTGCTTCAATGATCTCACCACCGAAGCCCCAAGCGCAGCGCATCATAAATGGCGGCATGCGTGTTACGTGATGAAACGGCATCTCCGATCCGGTACAGATCAAACCCGGCCTCTGGGACAGATTGCGGAAACACGGGGCCGGACCCGCCGACCAGCGCTTCATAATCCACGGCGCCCAGGTTGCGCGACAGCGGTTTCAGGTCGAAGTACAGATCATCCAGCGGCAAAACACCCTGATTGACAACCACCTGATCATACAGGCGCTTTTCTATCAGGTCCGAGTAATCCGTTCCAATGGCTGCCTCCAGCTGGTTGCCTGATCGCACCAGTGATTTCAGCGTCCGGGCGACTGTAAACACGGCTCCGGTCTTTTGCAGGGCCCGCATATAGGGCACCAGGTTCATCCCCATGATTTCGGGGGCAAAACTGCGGTCGCGGGTCATGATTTCTACCCGCCCCCCTGCCTGCGCGATAGCCTCAGCCGCCATCAGGGCCGGGTGATCCCCCGCATCGTCATAGATAAGGACATTGTCGCCGGGGCGCACATCACCGGTCAGGATATCCCAGGCAGTAACCGCCAGATCGTTGCCCGTTTCCAGAACCGTCACCTCGGGCAACCCGCCGGTTGCGATCACCACCATATCCGGCGCAAGCGCGGTTACAGCATCGGCGTCCGCAAAGGTGTTGAACCGAAATGTAACGTCGCGCGCCGCGCATTGGGCCATGCGCCAGTCGATGATCCCGATCATCTCGGCCCGGCGTCGGGATTGCGCGGTCAGCCGCACCTGACCGCCGGGTTCGGGCGCGGCCTCAAGAACGGTGACGTCATGCCCGCGCTCGGCCGCGACCCGCGCCGCCTCAAGCCCGCCGGGGCCTGCGCCCACAATCACCGCGCGGCGGCGCGTTTCAGCGGCGGGGATCACATGCGGCATCGACAATTCGCGCCCGGTGGCCGGGTTGTGGATGCACAGCGCCTCACCCGCCTGATAAATGCGGTCAAGACAGTAGGTGGCGCCAACGCAAGGCCGGATGTCCTCTTCCCGTCCGGCCCGGATTTTGGCAACGATCATCGGATCGGCCATATGTGCGCGGGTCATGCCGACCATGTCCAGCAGGCCCGAGGCCACCGCATGCCGCGCCGTTGCCACATCGGGAATGCGCGCGGCGTGAAAGGTCGGCATCCCAACCTCGGCCCGGACGCGCCCGGCGAAATCCAGATGGGGTGCGCTTTTCATGCCCTGAACCGGGATCACGTCCGTCATGGCCGGGTCGGTATGAATACGCCCGCGAATAATGTTCAGGAAATCGACCTGACCACTGTCACGCAGCCTTCGGGCAATCTCCAGCCCTTCCGCTTCGGTGATGCCGCCCTTTTCCACCTCGTCGGCGGTGTAACGGACCCCTATGATGAAATCGCGCCCGACGCGGTCGCGGATTGCATCCAGAACCATGAAGCCAAAGCGCAACCGGTTGTCCAGATTGCCCCCAAAAGGCGCGTCCATCCGATTGGTCATCGGCGACCAGAACTGATCGATCAGATGGCCATAGGCCTGCAATTCAATTCCATCCAGCCCGGCGGCCTGCATCCGTTCGGCAGCATCGGCGTAATCGGTCACAATCCGCGCGATGTCGAAATCTTCCATCTTCTTGGCAAAGGCCCGGTGCGCCGGTTCCCGGTCGTGCGACGGCGACAGGGATGGCAGCCAGTCACCCTTGTTCCAGCCCGTGCGCCGCCCCAGATGGGTCAGCTGGATCATCACCGCACAGCCATGGGCATGGCAGGCATCCGTCAGCTCCGCCATCCAGCGGACCACCTCGTCCTTGTAAGCTAGG
This sequence comes from Ruegeria sp. P8, assembly GCF_056534665.1. Lineage (NCBI taxonomy): Bacteria > Pseudomonadati > Pseudomonadota > Alphaproteobacteria > Rhodobacterales > Roseobacteraceae > Ruegeria > Ruegeria sp. P8. Next base: position 7,060 of record NZ_JBQERC010000021.1, on the reverse strand, counting down.
ATATTGTTGAACGCAGGCGGGCTGTCGCGGCTGACAACGGCCGACCCCGCCGTCATGGTCATCGCAACCCCCGCTTTGGCCCGCACCTCGTGATAGGCACGATAACGTTCCGTCGGCATCCCATCTTCGGGATAGGCGGGTTCGTGACTGGTCGTCATGATCCGGTTCTTCAGCGTCAGGTGCTTTAGCTGATAAGGTTGCAGCAAGGCATCGCGGCTCATGATAGCGCCTCGTGATCGGTTTGAGTGCGCAAGGCGGCAACAGGGTCGGATGACATGCGGCTCTCCGGTTGTCTGGGGGCAAGAGGTGATGGTCTTTGCTGATTGAAATCAAACTGGAATTGCCAAGTCAAACTTGTTTTCAATCAGACGTTTTCGACCCATTTTCCTCATGCCTTACGCCCGAGTGGACAGGACAAGCGTGGCCGCGCGCACCCGGTTGGCGCATGCCTTCGGTGAACAAATTCTCTTGCGGGGTGCCACGCGCAAACAGGCGGCGAGGCCGGGCTCAGGGCACGTCGGAATGAACGCTCAGCAGGGTTTCCAGAAACAGCTTGGCCGCACGTGTCGGATCCGGATGTTTCCGTGTCACCGCCGCAAAGCGCGTTCTGTATTTGATTTCCTGCGGCATCACCTGCCTCATAAGCCCCTGTTCGACAAATTCCTGCGCCAGATGGTCCGGAAGAAAGCCCAGATAGCTGCCTGACAGAATAAGAATTGCAAGAGCCTGCTCGTTTTGCACTTTGGCAGCGCGCCGAAACCCCAGTTGCTGGCCATAGATCAGGTTGGGCGAATTCACGTTCAGACCCGCATAGTTGTACGCCTGAATGTCCCGCAAACTCAGCGTGTCAGCGGACTGGCTGAACAACGGATTGTCCTGCCCGCAATACAGAAACATGTTTTCCCCATAAAGTGGCGCATAATGCAGGCTTGCCGAGGGGCGGTGCAGGGCGATGATCCCGACATCCAGCTGCCCGCTGATAACCATGGTCTCAATGACGTTGGGCGGTTCGATCGACAACTCGATCTGGATGGCAGGGGCGGCTTCGTTGAACCTGTGAATGGCGCGGGCAAGGCGCGCTTCTGGGTTCGTGGTACACTGATCGAACAACGCCACGCGGATACTTCCTGCCAGTTGCTGCTTGATCTCGTTGACTTCGGTTCTGAACTGAGAAACCGAAATCAGCAGGTCTTCTGTCGCGGCCAGCACTTTTTCGCCGTCTTCAGTCAGGGAAAAACCCGCCGGGCCACGGTTGCACAGCTTCAAGTCCAGCCGCAGCTCCAGATCCGATATGTGTTTCGAGATTGTTGACTTCCCGATGTTGAGCTCATTTTCCGCCGCTGAAAACCCTCCGCTTTCCGCAACGGTTTTGAAAACCCGAAGAAGGCGGATGTCCGTGTCCCCGATGCGGGTGGCCAGTGGGTTTTGTCTCATATTATAAGTTCGACATTTGTGAAACCTTTCACGCAAATATTAACAACGACGAAACCATGTTGGCAAGATAGCCTCTTGTGGCCGAGGCAGAATCGGACTGGCCACCTTCTCCCCAGGCCATCGCGCACCTCGAAACACGACAAATGGGAGGACATCCATGTCATTTATCAAAAAGCTTGGCACCATCAGCGCCGCCGTTTCCGTTGCTGCACTGATGGTTGCGGGCACGGCTGATGCGAAGAACTTCAAGATCGCGGTGGGCGATAGCGCAGGAAGCGCACAGGAAGCTCTGGGCATCGCCTTCGTCAAGGCGCTGGAAGAGAAATCGGGCGGTGCCCACACCGCAACGCTGTTTCTGAACGGTCAGCTGGGGTCCGAACAGGACACCGTGAACGAGGCGGCGATCGGCACGCTGGATATGTCGCTGCTGGCGATCAACAACATCACGCCGTTCTCGCCTTCGGTCGGTGTTTTCACGCTGCCTTACGTGATCCTCAGCCTGGAAGATGCCGAAAAGCTGACCCAGGGCCCAATCGGTCAGGAACTGGTCGAAAACACCATCCGTGATGCCGGAGTACGCATCATCGGCTGGACCTATACCGGTTTCCGCCGCCTGACCAACTCGAAAAAACCGGTCAAATCGGTTGCTGACCTTCAGGATCTGGTCATCCGCGTTCCCAAGAACGAGATCATGATCGAAACCTACAAGGCATGGGGCATCAACCCGACGCCAATGGCCTGGTCGGAAACCTTCACCGGACTGCAAACCAAGGTGGTCGACGGGCAGGACAACCCTTACCTGACCATCAACGCGATGAAGTTCTACGAGGTTCAGGACCACGTCACCAACCTGCGCTACATCTTCTCGATTGAACCGCTGATCGTTTCAGAAGCGGTCTTCCAGGACCTGTCCGCAGAAGATCAGGCAATCCTCCTTGAAGCAGGACAGGAAGCCACCCTGGCATCCGCACAATTCCTGCGGGATTCCGAGGCCGCCATCAAGGAAGAGCTGACCGCCAAAGGCATGGAGATCATCGATCCCGAAAACGACGAAGCCGAGTTCATCGAACTGGCGACCGGTGCCGTATGGCCCCAGTTCTACGACTCCATCGGTGGCGTCGAAAAACTGAACACCGTTCTGGAAGCCATCGGCCGCGAGCCGGTGCAGCAATAATCGCCGCAGAGCGATACCGAGAAGAGCGCCACGGCGCTCTTCTCATCTCAGGGAGGAGTGAAACCACATGTTCTGGAAATTTCTGGACAACATAGAAAGTGTCATCTGCCGGATACTCTTATCCGGCTTTGTCTGCCTTTTATTCGTGCAGATCATCGCGCGCGAAGTCTTCGGCTTTTCGGTCAGCTGGATCGAAGAACTCTCGGTCTACATGTTCGTATGGTTCGTCTATTTCGGCGCAAGTTACGCCGCCTTGAAAGGGGCGCATAACCGCGTGACATTCCAGTTCAAGTTCCTGCCTGAGGGGGCGATCAAGTACATCGAAGCCTTCGCCGATCTCTTCTGGCTCTTCTTCAATGTCTACTTCCTCTATCTGGCGACAGATTTTGTCTTCAACAAGATGAACAAGTTCTGGAAATCCCAGACCCTGGGTGTCGAGATGAAGTATATCTACATGGTGCTGCCCATCGCGTTTGCGCTGATGACCGTCCGCATCATTCAGGTGAATTACCTACGCCTTGTCAAAGGCGAGGACATTCACGATCCCGATCAGATCGACCTCGACGAAATCAAAGCTGCGACCGAAGCAGCAAAGAAATCCTAAGGGCAGGGGGTTAAATCATGGAATCCGAAATCGTCACGGTCCTGTTTGGATCATTTCTGTTCTTGCTGCTCATTGGCGCGCCGATCACGGTGGCGCTGGGTGTCGCGTCGCTGATCTCGTTTCTCTATCTGGGCGATAACCCGATAAAATTCGTGCAGATCGCCTTTACATCCGTGGGCTCGTTCCCGCTGATGGCGCTGCCAGCCTTTATCCTTGCCGGGGCCCTGATGGAGGCTGCCGGTATCTCAAAACGCCTGATCAACGTTGCCGAAAGTCTGGCCGGTCCTTTTACCGGTGGTATTTCGGCCGCAACGGTCATGGCCTGTCTGTTCTTTGGTGCCATCTCGGGCTCGGGCCCGGCAACAACCGCGGCTGTTGGGATGCTGATGATCCCGGCAATGATCGACCGCGGCTATGAGCGCGGCTATGCCTCGGCGATCACTGCGTCCTCTGGCGGCCTCGGGATTATCATTCCTCCCTCCATCCCGATGGTGATCTTCGGCATTGCCGCGCTCGGTATGGCCCCGCCGCCCGAAGCGGTCGAGAAATTCGGCACCTTCCAGTCGGTTTCGATTTCGAAACTGTTCATTGCCGGGTTCGTACCCGCCTTCCTGATCGCCACAAGCCTGCTGATCCTGAACTATTTCATGTCGAAAAAGCGCGGCTACAAAGGCGTCGCCGAGGGCTGGTCGATCCGCCATGTGGGCTGCGAAATGTATCGCGGGTTCTGGTCTTTGATGGCGCCGCTGGTGATCCTGGGCGGTATCTATACCGGCTTCTTCACCCCGACCGAGGCTGCAATCGTCGCGATCTTCTATACCCTGTTCGTGGGGGTAGTCATCTATCGCGAACTGACCTGGCAGTCGCTGTTCCAGTCGCTTGAAGCCACCACATGGCTGACCGGTCGCGTCCTGCTGATCCTGTTCACCGCTACGGTGTTCGGACGTCTTTTGGTGGAAAACCAGATCCCGGCGATCATCGCAGATTCGATGCTCAGCTTCACCGACAACCTCTATGTAATCTGGGCGCTGATCATCTTCTTCCTACTGTTCGTCGGCATGTTCATGGAAACACTGGCCACCATCCTGATCCTTGTTCCGGTAATGCTGCCGGTAGCGTATTCGGTTGGTATCGATCCGATCCACTTTGGCGTGGTGATGGTCTGTACGCTGGGCATCGGGTTCCAGACCCCGCCGCTGGGCGAGAACCTGTTCATCGCATCGGGTATCTCGAACATCTCGATCGAACAGATCTCGTTGCGCGCGCTGCCTTTTGCGGCGGCAAACACGGTGGCGATCTTCATTATCGCCTTCTTCCCTGAACTGTCGCTGTGGCTTCCACGGCTGTTTGGCTACTGATCTGAAAGGATGACGACATGAAACAGATGGTCTCCAACATCCTGTTTGCCACCGACCTGTCCGAAAACTCGGGTCACGCCATGCGCCATGCCGCAAGCATCGCGCAGGCCACCGGGGCGGAGATTCACGTGTTGCACGTGAATGAACCCTTGTCGGACGACGCCAAGATCACGATGGAAATCTTCATTATGAACGAAGAGACCCGCAAGACCGCCATTGAGCGTCGTCACGAGATGGTGCGCAAGGTTCTGGCCGAGCGGCAAGCCAAGTTCTGGGCGCAGTTCGACGGCGACGACGGGAAAATTCGCGATCAGGTCACCTCGGTCGAGGTGACTGACGGCCATCCGGCAGAAGTGATCCTGCGCCGCTCGGTCGAACTGGGTTGCGACCTGATCGTATTGGGAGCGCATGATCACGGCTTTTCGCACACCTTCCTGGGCACGGTCGCAAAACGCGTTTTGCGGCGCTCCAGGATCCCGACACTGATCGTTCCGAACCCGGACGAAATGTAACAACCCCACTGACAAGGAAGTACAAAATGAACAAAACCTTGACCACGCAGGACCTGGCGGACACGTTCGACGCGTTCAACCGCCACGACATCGACGGCGTGATGACCCACTTCGCCGACGACTGCGTGTTCTACACCGTGGCCGGTGACGAGAAATACGGCAACAAGGTTGAAGGTGCCGAAGCCATCGCCGCCGCGTTTTCGGGCGTCTGGGCAGGCATGAAAGACGCCCATTGGGATCATCACAGCCACTTTGTCCACGGTGATCGTGCCGTATCCGAGTGGACCTTCTCGGGAACCGACGCAAACGGAATGCGGATCGAAGCCGAAGGTGCGGATCTGTTCACCGTTCGTGACGGTAAAATCATTGTAAAACAGGCGCTTCGCAAAGCTCGCCCGATGTTCAAAGCCTGATCCGCCGCCCTGCGCGCAGCCTCGGAGAAAAACAAGAATGGTGGATAACAGCATCCCGCGTCACTGGCCCAAGGCCAGTTATGACCCCAAATATGACCCGATCATTGATGCGGGTCCGGGTCACAATCGCGACCACGCGCCCACGTATTGGATTGGAACGGCCGGAACACCTCCGGCCGATGATGGACCTGTGTCCAGCGATATGGATGCAGATGTGGTGGTGATCGGATCGGGGTATACCGGCCTGTCCACCGCCATCCATCTTGCCAAGGAACACGGCATTCAAGCCGTTGTTTTAGAAGCAAATACCGTCTCATGGGGCTGCTCCACCCGCAACGGCGGGCAGGCCCAGATCTCATCCGGGCGGCTCAAGCGGTCGCAATGGATCGAACGGTGGGGAACGGACGTGGCCAAGCGCATGCATGCCGAGGTCACTGAAGCGTTTCAGCTGTTCAACGATCTGATTGCGACCGACGATATCGATTGCGACCCCCAGCCAGGCGGCCACTACTACATCGCGCATCGCGACAAGGTCATGCCGTCCCTCAAGAAAGAGAGCAAGCTGCTCAACGATGTGTTCGGCTATGGCTCGCGCATCCTCTCTCGGGAAGAGCTGCATGAAAAGCACGTGCGCGATATGGAGGCCGCAGGTGCCATGTGGGAACCTGACGGGACCTGTATCCATGCGGGTAAACTGGCGTTCGGATATGTCAACATGGCACGCCGTCTGGGGGTGAAAATTCACACTGGCAGCCCGGTCATGGGATGGCAGACGAAGAGCGGCGTGCATCACCTGCGCACACCGGGCGGCATCGTCCGCGCCAAAACCGTGGCGTTGGCAACCGCGGGCTATACCCCACCGGGTCTGAACACGCGCACAAAGCACCGCCTGATGCCTATCTTGTCGAACTCGATGGTGACACGGCCGCTGACCCAGGCCGAACTGGATGAGTGTGGCATTCAGACCAAATCACCCCTGACGGACACCCGCACCTTGCGCCACTACTATCGTTTGTTGCCCGACAACCGGATGCAGATCGGCAGCCGCAGCGCGGTAACAGGACGAGACGCCGAGAACGAAAAGCACCTGGAGCTTCTGAAAAAGGGCCTCGCCCGAAAGTTCCCGGCGCTGACGGATATCAACCTCGACTATTCGTGGTGGGGCTGGGTCGATGTCAGCCACGATATGATGCCGCGTATCTTCCAGCCGGACCCGGAACAGCGCGTGTTCTACGCGATGGGATATGGTGGCAACGGCGTGATGTACTCGGCTCAGGCCGGGCGTCGTATGGCACAGCTGATTGCGGGCAAGAAAGACAAGGCCTTTGCCCTGCCGATCTTCACGTCCCCGCTGCCCAGCCATGGCATCCTGACACCCTTCCGCCGCCTGGGTCAGCGTATAGCCTATGTCGGCTATTACCTCCGAGACGAAATACTGTAATTTACCAACGCTTTGGCGTTCCGAAGATAAGGAAACACCCCTATGAAGATGACGACGGAAGAGGCCTTTGTTAAGGTTTTGCAGATGCATGGTATTGAGCATGCGTTTGGGATCATTGGCTCTG
>NZ_JBQERC010000020.1:0-60331 GCF_056534665.1 Ruegeria sp. P8 | reverse complement strand
CTGCGGTCAGCGTCGTCTTGCCGTGGTCAACATGCCCAATCGTGCCGATGTTGACGTGCGGCTTATTACGCTCAAACTTTTCCTTTGCCATGATGGCCTCCTTTTTCTGTAATGAAGGGAGCCCCGGAACGGCGCTCCCTCAAATCGTCGCTTATGCGTATTTCGCCTGGATCTCGTCCGAGATGTTCTGCGGAACCGGATCGTAGTGGTCGAACTGCATGGTGAACTGGGCGCGGCCCGACGACATCGAACGCAGGGTGTTGATGTAGCCGAACATGTTCGCCAGCGGAACAAACGCATCGATCGCGATCGCGTTGCCGCGCGGTTCCTGACCAGACACCTGGCCCCGACGCGAGGTCAGGTCGCCGATGATACCGCCGGTGTATTCTTCCGGGGTGATCACTTCGACCTTCATGATCGGTTCCAGCAGCTTCGCGCCAGCTTTGCGCATGCCTTCACGCATACACATACGGGCCGCGATTTCGAACGCCAGAACGCTCGAGTCAACGTCGTGGAACTTACCGTCCAGCAGGGCAACCTTGAAGTCGATCACGGGGAAGCCAGCCAGAGGGCCGCTGTCCATGACCGAGTTGATGCCTTTTTCAACACCGGGGATGTATTCCTTCGGAACGGCACCACCAACGATGCGGCTTTCGAACGAGTAACCTTCGCCTGCCTCAGTGGGCTGGATCTCCAGCTTGACTTCGGCGAACTGACCCGAACCACCCGACTGTTTCTTGTGGGTATAGGTGTGTTCGACCGGCATCGAGATGGTTTCACGATAAGCCACCTGAGGCGCACCGATGTTGGCTTCGACCTTGAACTCGCGCTTGAGACGGTCCACCAGGATGTCCAGGTGAAGTTCGCCCATGCCCTTCATGATGGTCTGACCCGATTCCAGGTCGGTTTCCACGCGGAAGGACGGGTCTTCGGCGGCCAGACGGGCCAGACCCTGAGACATCTTTTCCTGGTCGCCCTTGGTTTTGGGCTCGACCGCGATCTCGATCACCGGATCGGGGAAGGTCATGGTTTCCAGAACCACCGGATCCTTCGCATCGCACAGAGTGTCACCGGTGGTGGTGTCTTTCAGACCCGCCAGCGCGATGATGTCGCCTGCAAACGCTTCTTCGATCTCTTCCCGGTTGTTGGAGTGCATCATCATCATACGACCGATGCGCTCTTTCTTGCCTTTGGTCGAGTTCAGGATCGAGTCGCCCTTGTTCATGGTGCCCGAGTAAACGCGGGTGAAGGTCAGCGAACCAACGAAGGGGTCGTTCATGATTTTGAACGCCAGACCCGAGAAGGCCATGTCGTCATCGGCACGACGTGCGATGTTACGAACTTCTTCCTCGTCGCCGGGTTTGAAGCCCATGTAATCAACAACGTCCAGCGGGCTGGGCAGATAGTCGATCACAGCGTTGAGCAGCGGCTGAACGCCTTTGTTCTTGAACGCCGAGCCTCCCAGAACGGGTACGAAATGCAGCGCCAGCGTGCCTTTGCGCAGCAGTTTGCGCAGGGTCGGAACGTCGGGCTCTTCGCCTTCCAGATAGGCCATCATCGCGTCGTCGTCTTCTTCGACGGCCGCTTCGATCATCTTGCCGCGCCATTCGTCAGCCATGTCTTTCAGGCTGTCGCGGATCGGAGCTTTGACCCAGCTTGCACCAAGGTCTTCGCCCTGCCACAGCCACTCTTCCATGGTGACCAGATCAACCAGGCCTTCCAGCTCGGTTTCGGCACCGATCGGAATACCAACCGGAACAGCGCGTGCGCCGGTACGGTCTTCGATCATGCGAACGCAGTTGAAGAAGTCTGCGCCGATCTTGTCCATCTTGTTGACGAAAACCATACGCGGAACCTTGTAGCGGTCAGCCTGACGCCACACAGTTTCGGTCTGGGGTTCAACACCGGCGTTTGCGTCGAGAACGCAGACGGCACCGTCGAGAACCGCCAGCGAGCGTTCGACTTCGATGGTGAAGTCAACGTGGCCGGGGGTGTCGATGATGTTCAGGCGGTGCTTGGGGGTATCGGCGGTCTGACCGTCTTCGGTGCGTTCCCAGAAGGTGGTGGTCGCAGCCGAAGTGATGGTGATGCCGCGTTCCTGCTCCTGCTCCATCCAGTCCATGGTGGCTGCACCATCGTGCACCTCACCGATGTTGTGGGATTTACCAGTGTAATACAGGATACGCTCCGAGCAGGTGGTCTTACCTGCGTCGATGTGCGCCATGATACCGAAGTTACGGTATAGTTCGAGCGGATATTCGCGTGCCATTTGGATAAGCCTCTGGGATTACCAACGGTAATGGCTGAAGGCTTTGTTCGCCTCGGCCATCTTGTGGGTGTCTTCGCGCTTCTTCACGGCGGTACCGCGGGACTGTACAGCGTCCAGCAGTTCACCGGCGAGGCGTTCTTCCATGGTGTTTTCATTGCGGCCGCGCGCAGCGGTGATCAGCCAGCGGATGGCCAGTGCTTCGCGGCGCTCGGGGCGGACTTCGACCGGAACCTGATAGGTTGCACCACCAACCCGGCGCGAGCGAACCTCAACCGACGGTTTGATGTTGTCGAGTGCTTCGTGGAACACTTCGACGGGCGCGCGCTTGATCTTGTTCTCAACGCGGTCGAAGGCGTTGTAGACGATGCGCTCGGCGACCGACTTCTTGCCGTCGATCATCAGGTTGTTCATGAATTTGGTCAGAACCTTATCGCCAAACTTGGCGTCAGGCAGGACTTCGCGTTTTTCGGCGGCGTGACGACGTGACATATCAGCCTCTCCTTCTTACTTGGGACGCTTCGCGCCGTATTTCGAACGGCGTTGCTTACGGTCTTTGACGCCCTGAGTATCCAGAACACCGCGCAGGATGTGGTAACGCACACCGGGAAGGTCTTTCACACGGCCGCCACGGATCAGAACAACCGAGTGTTCCTGAAGGTTGTGGCTTTCACCGGGGATGTACGAGATGACCTCGAACCCGTTGGTCAGGCGCACCTTGGCAACCTTACGCATAGCCGAGTTCGGTTTCTTCGGTGTGGTGGTGTAAACACGTGTGCAGACGCCGCGTTTCTGCGGGCACTGCTCCAGGTGCATGGACTTCGAGCGTTTTACTTTGGGCTGCCGCGGTTTGCGGATCAGCTGTTGAATAGTTGGCATTCCGGTTTCTTCCCCGTTTTGCAACACATGACATGCACGCAGCTGGCGTGCGGCTAACTTCGCTGCGCTTATGCGTCCACAAGCGCAAAACCCACGAGCGTTCCCATTCCGAGGTGAACGTCGCGGTTGTTTCTCAGAGGGCGCGAACTGCAAAATTGTCCGGGCCTTGACCAGCTCATTACTGGAATCGGCTATGGGGCGGCCCCCGGCACCGAGATGACGCGCGTAATAGGGGGAGTCGGCCCGAGTGTCAACAGCACGATACCGGTTGCCCGGCAATAGGCTGATCCGGGCCGTGCCGATGTGGGTGCGCGGGCTCAACCGGGTTCATAAAACCGCCCTGCACCAGAAGCGCCAATACCGAACCAAGCCCGCAACCGGAGGCCGGATCTCGCCCTCGGATAACCAGTGTTCAGAGCTTTGTCACGCAGGTTCACGCCGCTTCCCGACGCGCGCGTTCCCGGAACAGCGTGAACAGTCCGGCGGCCACGATCAGAGTTGCACCCAGCATGGTCAAACCGTCAGGCCATTCATCGAATACGGCCCAACCCAACCCCAGGGCCCAGATCAGGCTGGAATAGCGAAACGGCGCGATGAACCCGACATCGCCCTGACGCATGACCATGACGCTGAACAGATAGCCCATCAGGACGAACACGGCCGCCGCCGCAACCAGAGAACCCGCAGCGCCGGAAACCGGAACCCATCCTTCAAACACCGAAGCAATCGCTGCGGCCACGGTGATGGAAAGAGACGTCGCCAACGTCACCACCATTGACGGAACCTGGGGCGACATGCGTCGCGTCACCAGATCGCGAACCGTGATCGAAGCCACTGCTATCAGCGCGTAGATGGAATACAGGCTGAAGCCGTCAGGACCGGGTCTGACGATCAAAACCATGCCACCAAAACCAATGGCAATCGCCAATATGCGCCGCCAGCCGACCTGTTCGGAGAAGACCAGCGCCGCGCCCAGCGTCACGGTCAGGGGCAGCGCCTGCAGAATGGCCGTCACATTGGCAAGCGGCATGTTCTTGAGCGCTGTCAGGAAAAAGAAGGTGGCCGACAGTTCGGCCAGACTGCGCAGCGCAACCAGCCACCGGTCGTGGTTTGAGAAATTGAGGTGCAGCGCGCCCAGATAGCGGGCAAGACCGTAGACAAGGAAAACGGCCAGAACGCCCCGCATGGCCACCAGTTGGAACAATGGCAGATCCCGAAGCGCGACCTTGACCAAAGTGTCGTTCAGGGTGAAGGCCGCCATGCTGCCCATCATCAGCAAGGCACCTTTGGTGTTTGGGTTCATGTCAGATTTGGCCCTGCGCAGAGTGATCGGGCCATTGGCCCAACCGGACAGCCGCCTGTCAACGCATCAAATCAGATCAGCGCAAGAATTACGCTCCGACGCGTTGGGAGCGGGCCGAAAACGCCTTCTGAGCCCCCATCATAGACCAGAGACCCGACCGCCTCCGATACCTTCCACAGCCACCCCGGCGCTGAGCGTGTGCGTTGCGATCAACCCGCCGGACATGTCCAGAACGCCAAGCTGGTTGCCGTTCTGAAGCGCAACATAAAGCTCGCGGCGTTTGGAATTGATGCCAAGGCCAAAGCGTTCGATCTGCACCGCTGCGCCGACCGATGGATTGGTCGCCCGGATTGTCCTAAGCACCGTGCCGTTCAAATCCACCTCGGCGATCAGGCGATTTCGGATGAACAGCACATAAAGCGTGCCGGTCGTTTCGTCAAAGGCCAGCCCGCCAATCGGCCCCTGTGGCTGGCTAAGGGTTATGTTGCGCACGAATTGCCCGTCGCGGGTCAGTTCCGCGATCATCACCCCGTTCGGATGGTCGAGGAACAGATGGCCGTCGCTACCCCGAATGGCCAACCCGCATTCCTTGATGGGAAACTCGTCAGGTGTGATGCCACCGCATCCGGCCGGAACCCGCTGTGCCGCAAAGGTACGCAGGACACGGCCATTTCGGTCCAACTCCTGTAGTTGGGTGCCGGGAAGATTGCGCAGGAAGATTCGCCGTCGCGGCTCATCATATGCCAGCCCGACGATCGAGCCGGATATCGGGATCAGGCGCGTCGTGCCGTTCGGGATCACGATCTCACGCGATGGCTGGCCCGGCGGCATCCCCACATAGGCATAATCCGTGCAGGCGGCCATCAGGCCCAGACCGAAAACCGAAAATACGCGCGACAGCTTTGTGACATTTCTCATCATCCACCCCCGTCACCTGTGTGAATTCAAGGCGGATGGTAGCACAGTTTAGGCTAAATCAGAAAAACCCTGCTGTTATTGAAGGTCTCATACGGCGAGCGCGATATGCCAGTGGTCTGGAACCGCCCTAAGCGTGGTGCGCGTTTCAACCCTGCAAAAACGAAAGGCCCCGCGAAATCGCGGGGCCTTCCTTAACTTGTCAATAGGGCGATTACTCGCGGCTTTCGGGTGTTTCCACCAGAACGTCCAGCTCATCCCCGACCAGATCATCATCCATGATCGGTGCAGCCAGGGCAGCGGCCGCTTCGGCCTCTTCCCGGCGGGCTTCGATCACCACATTGTCGCGCGACTGCGCGATGTGGCGGACGGCCTGTGTGGCCCCACCGGTACCGGCGGGGATCAGGCGACCAACGATGACGTTCTCTTTCAGGCCGACTAGCTTGTCCTTTTTGCCCTGCACGGACGCTTCGGTCAGTACGCGGGTGGTTTCCTGGAACGACGCCGCCGAGATGAACGATCGCGTCTGCAACGAAGCTTTGGTGATCCCCAAGAGGATCGGCTCGCCCTGTGCCGGACGACCACCGCGGGCGATGGTCTTTTCGTTGGCTGCGTCGAACTCCTGCTTGTCGACATGTTCGCCTTTCAGCAGGGTGGTGTCACCTGAATCCAGGATCTCCCACTTCTGCAGCATCTGGCGCACGATGACTTCGATGTGCTTGTCGTTGATCTTCACGCCTTGCAGACGATACACGTCCTGCACTTCGTCGATCATGTAGTTTGCCAGCGCCTCGACACCCATGATGGACAGGATGTCATGCGGGGCCGGGTTACCGTCCATGATGTAGTCGCCCTTCTGTACGAAGTCGCCTTCGACAACAGGGATGTGCTTGCCCTTGGGTACCATGTACTCGATGGGTTCCAGCGACTCGTCAGCCGGTTCGATGCTGATGCGGCGCTTGTTCTTGTAGTCGCGGCCAAAGCGCACGTAACCATCAGCTTCTGCGATGATTGCGTGATCTTTCGGACGGCGGGCTTCGAACAGTTCGGCCACACGCGGCAGACCACCAGTGATGTCCTTGGTCTTGGCACCTTCACGCGGAATACGCGCAACAACGTCACCGGCTTGGATCTTCTGGCCATCTTCGACCGACAGGATCGCATCCACCGACATCGGATAGTGAACCGGGTTGCCCGCATCGTTGCGGACCGGTTCGCCATCGTCACCGACCAGAATGATCTCGGGCTTGAGGTCGCTGCCACGGGGGGCGGCGCGCCAGTCGATCACGATCTTCTGGGTCATGCCGGTTGCTTCGTCGGTCTCGTCACGGACGGCAAGGCCCGAAACCAGATCGACGTATTTGGTGGTACCGGCTTTCTCGGCGATGATCGGCAAGGTGTAGGGATCCCATTCGAACAGCTTGTCGCCGCGGGCCACCTTGGTGCCTTCCTTGACGAACAGCTTGGAGCCATAGCCCAGCTTGTGGCTGGCGCGCTCTTCGCCGTGATCGTCCTTGATCACCAGCTTCATGTTCCGGCCCATGACAAGGCTTTCGCCTGCGGCATTGACCAGGATCTGCGGGTTCTCGAAGGATACGACACCAGCCTGGCTGGCTTCCTGGAACGACTGCTGACCACCTTGCGCAACACCACCGATGTGGAAGGTCCGCATCGTCAGCTGTGTACCGGGTTCACCGATGGACTGGGCGGCGATGATGCCGACAGCCTCACCCGTGTTCACCATGGTACCGCGAGCAAGGTCACGACCGTAGCAGGTGGCACAGACGCCTTCCTCGGACTCGCAGGTCAGAGGTGAGCGGATCCGGGTCGACTGAACGCCCGCTTCGTCGATGGTGTCTGCCATACGTTCGTCGATCAGCTGACCAGCCGCAACAAGCACCTCATCCGTACCCGGACGCAGGATATCGTCAGCCGCCACACGACCCAGGATACGCTCGGCCAGCGAGGCGACAACCTCACCGTCGTTGACTGCGGCTTCGGCCGTGATTGCGCGCTCGGTGCCGCAGTCGATCTCACGAACGATGCAGTCCTGCGCCACGTCCACCAGACGACGGGTCAGGTAACCCGAGTTCGCCGTCTTCAGAGCGGTATCCGACAGACCCTTACGGGCACCGTGGGTCGAGTTGAAGTATTCAAGAACGGTCAGACCTTCCTTGAAGTTCGAGATGATCGGCGTCTCGATGATGTCACCGTTCGGCTTGGCCATCAGGCCGCGCATACCGCCCAGCTGTTTCATCTGAGTGACCGAGCCCCGCGCACCGGAGTGGGCCATCATGTAGACCGAGTTCGGTTCCATGTCAGACCCGTCTTTGGCCTTGGCGACGTTCGAGATGGTGCTCATCATCGCCTCGGTCACACGGTCGTTACACTTCGACCAGGCATCGACAACCTTGTTGTACTTTTCGCCCTGAGTGATCAGGCCGTCCATGTACTGCTGTTCGAAGTCTTTCACCTGATCGCGGGTGTCATCAACGATGCCCCACTTGTCGTCTGGAATGACCATGTCGTCCTTGCCGAACGAGATGCCCGCCCTGAACGCTTCTTTGAAGCCCATCGACATGATCTGGTCACAGAAGATAACCGACTCTTTCTGACCGCAGTAGCGGTAGACGGTGTCGATCACCTGCTGCACTTCTTTCTTCCGCAACAGGCGGTTGACCAGATCGAACGGTGCCTTGTTGTTCATCGGCAGCAGGGCACCCAGACGCAGACGGCCCGGAGTGGTTTCATAGCGCTTCTGAACTTCGTTGCCTTCTTCGTCGATCTGCGTGATCCGCGCGGTGATTTTGGTGTGCAAATGCACCTCACCCGCATCCAGCGCGTGCTGAACTTCGTCGATCGAACCAAAGACCTTGCCTTCGCCCGGCATGCCCGCACGTTCCAGCGACACATAGTACAGACCCAGGATCATGTCCTGCGACGGAACGATAATCGGCGCGCCGTTTGCAGGCGACAGAACGTTGTTCGTCGACATCATCAGAACGCGGGCTTCCAGCTGTGCCTCAAGGCTCAGCGGGACGTGAACGGCCATCTGGTCGCCGTCGAAGTCGGCGTTGAAGGCCGAACAGACCAGGGGGTGCAGCTGAATGGCTTTGCCTTCGATCAGAACCGGTTCGAACGCCTGAATGCCAAGACGGTGCAGCGTCGGCGCACGGTTCAGCATGACAGGGTGTTCACGGATCACCTCGTCGAGGATATCCCAAACTTCGGGACGCTCTTTCTCGACCAGTTTCTTCGCCTGTTTCACGGTCGAAGACAGACCTTTGGCTTCAAGGCGCGAGTAGATGAACGGCTTGAACAGCTCCAGCGCCATCTTCTTGGGCAGACCACACTGGTGCAGCTTAAGCTCCGGACCGGTCACGATGACCGAACGGCCCGAGAAGTCGACGCGTTTCCCCAGAAGGTTCTGACGGAAGCGGCCCTGCTTACCTTTCAGCATGTCTGACAGCGATTTCAGCGGACGCTTGTTGGCGCCGGTGATCACGCGGCCTCGACGGCCGTTGTCGAACAGAGCGTCCACGGATTCCTGCAGCATCCGCTTTTCGTTGCGGACGATGATGTCAGGCGCACGCAGTTCGATCAGGCGCTTCAGACGGTTGTTCCGGTTGATCACGCGGCGATACAGATCGTTCAGATCCGAGGTCGCGAAACGGCCACCATCCAGCGGAACCAGCGGGCGCAGTTCCGGCGGGATGACCGGGATCACGGTCATGACCATCCATTCGGGACGGTTGCCCGACTCGAGGAAGGATTCAACAACCTTCAGACGCTTGATGATCTTCTTGGGCTTCAACTCGCCTGTGGCTTCGGCCAGATCAGCGCGCAGCTGCTCGGCTTCGGCTTCCAGATCGATCTGGGCCAGCATCTCACGGATGGCTTCGGCACCGATATTGGCGGTGAACGCGTCCATGCCAAAGGCATCCTGCGCATCCATGTACTCTTCTTCGGTCAGCATCTGGCCGTAGGTCAGGTCAGTCAGACCGGGCTCGATGACGACATAGTTTTCAAAGTACAGAACGCGTTCCAGATCGCGCAGCGTCATGTCCAGCATCAGACCGATGCGGGACGGGAGCGATTTCAGGAACCAGATATGTGCAACGGGCGCGGCCAGTTCGATGTGGCCCATACGCTCGCGGCGGACTTTCTGCAGGGTGACTTCCACACCGCATTTCTCGCAGACAACGCCGCGATACTTCATCCGCTTATATTTGCCGCACAGGCATTCGTAGTCTTTGATCGGGCCAAAGATTCGCGCGCAGAACAGACCGTCACGCTCGGGCTTGAACGTCCGGTAGTTGATGGTTTCGGGTTTCTTGATCTCGCCATAGGACCAAGACAGAATCCGCTCGGGCGATGCCAGCGAGACCTTGATCTCGTCGAAAACCTTCGGGGGCGTCAGCGGGTTGAACGGGTTGTTGGTGATTTCCTGGTTCATTGGATTTCCTTTCCAAGCTCCGGGCATTCGTAGAATGTTCCACGGCGGTAATTGCGCCACTTGATTTCTTCGTCAGTGACGCGACCCACGCGCGGCTCGTCAAATGTGGGAACGTCTATACGTTTGAGGTTCTTGCGGATTGGAGGAGTTTCCACCGGCTCGCCCCAGTTCCAACCGAAGCCATTTTCGGTCGGGCACCACATGCCGTTTTGGCTTGTGGCATGAGACTCAGCTACAGCGTAATACTTGCCCGTTGAGGCATCATACGCTGCGTACCCGCCAATCACTTGGCAGGCACTCAAAGCAACCGGTGAGATAGCTATTGCTACCATAGCTCTCACTCATCGACCTCCGCATCCAGGAGTTCCATATTCAGGCCGAGGCCGCGGACTTCTTTCACCAGAACGTTGAACGATTCCGGTACGCCCGCTTCAAAGTTATCCTCGCCCTTGACGATCGACTCATAGACCTTGGTCCGGCCGGCGACGTCATCCGATTTCACGGTGAGCATCTCCTGCAGGGTGTAGGCGGCGCCGTAAGCTTCCAGAGCCCAGACTTCCATCTCACCAAAGCGCTGACCACCGAACTGCGCCTTACCACCCAGCGGCTGCTGGGTGACCAGGCTGTACGGCCCGGTCGAACGCGCGTGGATCTTGTCGTCCACCAGGTGGTGCAGTTTCAGCAGGTACTTGATGCCCACGGTCACCGGACGTGCAAATTGCTCACCCGTACGACCGTCGAACAGAACCGACTGACCGCTTTCCGAGAAGCCCGCACGCACCAGCGCGTCGTTGACGTCAGCCTCTTTGGCACCGTCAAAGACCGGGGTTGCGATCGGAACACCGCGGGTCACGTTGCCCGCTGCCTCAATCAGCGTTTCCTCGTCCATGCCAGTGATGCCTTCTTCGTAGACATCTTCGCCATAGGCCAGCTTCATCGCCTCGCGCACCGGGGTCAGGTCGCCGGAACGGCGGTATTCACCCAGTGCCTCATCGATGTTCAGACCCAGACCGCGCGCGGCCCAACCCATGTGGGTTTCAAGGATCTGACCGACGTTCATACGCGAAGGCACACCCAGCGGGTTCAGACAGAAGTCGACCGGGGTCCCATCGGCCAGGAACGGCATGTCTTCCATCGGAACAACCTTGGAGATCACACCTTTGTTCCCGTGACGACCGGCCATCTTGTCGCCCGGCTGCAACTTGCGCTTCACGGCGATGAAGACTTTGACCATCTTCATCACACCCGGCGGCAGGTCGTCGCCACGGCGGACTTTCTCGACCTTATCCTCGAAACGGGCATCCAGAGCGCGCTTTTGCACTTCGTACTGCTCGTTCAGGGCCTCGACGATCTGTGCGTCCTGCTCGTCTTCCAGCGCCAGCTGCCACCATTGACCACGGGTCAGGGTGTCCAGCAGATCCTCGGTGATCACCGACCCTGCCTTGACGCCTTTCGGGCCTTTGACAGCGGTTTTGCCCAGGATCAGACCTTGCAGACGCGCATAGATGTTGCGGTCAAGGATCGCCAGCTCGTCGTCCCGGTCACGGGCCAGACGTTCGACTTCCTCACGCTCGATCTGCAGCGCACGCTCGTCTTTCTCGACGCCGTGACGGTTGAAGACGCGAACCTCGACGACCGTACCGTAGTCGCCCGGCTTCACGCGCAGCGAGGTGTCGCGCACGTCAGATGCTTTTTCACCAAAGATGGCGCGCAGCAGCTTTTCTTCCGGGGTCATCGGGCTTTCGCCCTTCGGAGTGATCTTGCCGACCAGAATATCGCCCGGCTCAACATCCGCGCCGATGTAAACGATGCCCGCCTCGTCGAGGTTGCGCAGCGCTTCTTCACCGACGTTGGGGATGTCGCGGGTGATCTCTTCCGGGCCCAGCTTGGTGTCACGGGCGGCGACTTCGAATTCCTCGATATGGACCGAGGTAAAGACGTCATCACGCGCGATACGTTCCGAGATCAGGATCGAGTCTTCGTAGTTGTAACCGTTCCACGGCATGAACGCGACGACCACGTTCTTACCAAGGGCCAGTTCACCCATATCGGTCGACGGACCGTCGGCAATGACCTCGCCCTTCTGGACGGTGTCACCCACCTTGATCAGCGGACGCTGGTTGATGCAGGTGTTCTGGTTCGAACGCTGGAACTTGCGCAGACGATAGATATCAACGCCAGCGTCACCCAGTTCCAGATCCTCGGTGGCACGGATAACGATACGCTGGGCATCGACCTGGTCGATGATGCCGGCGCGTTTCGCCTGAATCGCAGCACCCGAGTCGATCGCGACCTTCTCCTCGATCCCGGTACCGACCAGCGGTGCCTCGGCCCGCAGCAGCGGAACCGCCTGACGTTGCATGTTCGAGCCCATCAGAGCGCGGTTGGCGTCGTCATTTTCAAGGAACGGGATCAGCGATGCAGCAACCGAAACCAGCTGTTTCGGCGACACGTCGATCAGGTCCACATTCTCGCGCGGGGCAAGGGTGTAGTCGCCTGCCTGACGGGTCGAAACCAGATCGTTGATGAACTTGCCGTTCTTGTCCAGCGTCGCGTTCGCCTGCGCCACGGTGTGACGCATTTCCTCGGTCGCGGACATGTAGTGAACCTCATCGGTCACCTCGGCGTCCTTGACGACGCGGTAAGGTGTTTCGATGAAGCCATACTTGTTCACGCGGGCGAAAGTGGCCAGCGAGTTGATCAGACCGATGTTCGGGCCTTCCGGCGTTTCAATCGGGCACATCCGGCCATAGTGGGTCGGGTGCACGTCGCGTACCTCAAAGCCCGCACGTTCACGCGTCAGACCACCGGGGCCAAGCGCCGAGAGACGGCGTTTGTGGGTGACTTCCGACAGCGGGTTGGTCTGGTCCATGAACTGCGACAGCTGCGACGAGCCGAAGAATTCGCGCACAGCAGCAGCAGCGGGTTTCGCGTTGATCAGGTCCTGCGGCATGACGGTGTCGATCTCGACCGACGACATACGCTCTTTGATCGCGCGCTCCATACGCAGCAGACCGACGCGGTACTGGTTTTCCATCAGTTCGCCGACCGAACGCACACGACGGTTGCCGAGGTGGTCGATATCGTCCACGTCGCCTTTGCCGTCGCGCAGTTCGACCAGAGCCTTGACGCAGGCCACGATGTCTTCGCGACGCAGGGTACGCAGGGTATCCGGCGCGTCCAGAGCCAGGCGCATGTTCATCTTCACGCGGCCAACGGCCGACAGGTCATACCGCTCGCTGTCGAAGAACAGGGTGTCGAACAGGGCCGACGCCGCTTCGACGGTGGGCGGTTCACCCGGACGCATGACGCGGTAGATATCCATGAGCGCGCTTTCGCGGTTCATGTTCTTGTCCTGCGCCATGGTGTTGCGCATGTAGGGACCGACATTGACGTTATCGATGTCGAGAACCGGAATATCGGTGATGCCCGCGTCGATCAGTTCCTTTGCGGTACCGCCGATCAGGTCGCCATCCTTGTCATATTCCAGCGTCAGTTCGTCACCGGCTTCGACATAGATCGCGCCGTTTTCTTCGTTGATGATGTCCTTGGCGACAAACTTGCCAACGATGTGATCGAACGGAACCAGCAGTTCGGTGACGGTGCCCTCGTCGATCAGCTTTTTGACCGCGCGCGGGGTGACTTTCTTGCCTGCCTCGGCAATCACCTCACCTGATTTCGCGTCGATCAGATCATAGGTTGGACGAGTGCCGCGAACACGCTCGGGGAAGAACGGTGTGACCCAGCCCTTCTTCTTGTCCAGCTTGTAGGACACGGTTTTGTAATACGCGTCCATGATCGCTTCCTGATCCAGACCCAGCGCATAAAGCAGGGTTGTCACAGGCAGTTTGCGGCGGCGGTCGATACGGGCGAACACGATATCCTTGGCATCAAACTCGAAGTCCAGCCAGCTGCCGCGATACGGGATGATGCGGCAGGCAAACAGCAGCTTGCCCGAGGAATGGGTTTTACCCTTGTCGTGGTCAAAGAACACACCGGGCGAGCGGTGCATCTGGGAGACGATCACACGCTCGGTGCCGTTGACGACAAAGGTGCCGTTCGGGGTCATCAGGGGCATGTCGCCCATGAAGACATCCTGTTCCTTGATGTCTTTTACCGATTTCGCGCCGGTGTCCTCATCAACATCGAACACGATCAGGCGCAGGGTAACCTTCAGCGGTGCGCTGTAGGTCATGTCGCGCTGCATGCACTCTTCGACGTCGTATTTGGGTTTCTCCAGATCGTATTTCACGAACTCCAAAACAGAGGTTTCGTTGAAATCCTTGATCGGGAAAACCGATTGGAACACGCCTTTGATGCCTTCGCCGTCTGTGGGCTGTTCTGCATCGCCGGAGCGCAGGAAAAGATCATAAGAAGATTTCTGTACCTCAATGAGGTTCGGCATCTCCAGTACTTCGCGGATTTTGCCGTAATATTTACGAAGACGTTTCTGGCCAAGGAACGTTTGAGCCATGTCAGATGTCACCTTTCGATGTTCTCAGCGGGCAAAGACACCGTCGGGCCCCGGCATCTTGCACAATCGAGACAACACGTCCGGATCAATTCGTGGCCACCGTCCCGAAGGCGGCCTCCCGATCCGAAAACCGTGTCTTAGAAAACGCCCCATTCCGTGAGGCCCTTTCTAAGACAGGTTCGGCTGGACCCGGATTTCTCCGGATCCAGCCAAAATTTTCGGCGCATCAGCGATGCGCCTGAGACCAGGCTTAGGCCAGCTCGACTTCGGCGCCAGCTGCTTCCAGCTTGGCTTTGACGTCTTCGGCTTCGTCTTTCGACACGCCTTCTTTGATCTTGCCGCCGGCTTCGACCAGTTCCTTGGCTTCTTTCAGGCCCAGACCGGTGATGCCGCGAACTTCTTTGATCACGTTGATTTTCGAAGCGCCGGCGTTCTTCAGAACGACGTCGAATTCGGTTTTTTCTTCCTCAGCTGCGCCACCGGCGTCGCCACCAGCTGCTGCGACCATTACGGCGCCGCCAGCTGCGGGCTCGATGCCGTATTCGTCTTTGAGGATGGTTTTCAGTTCTTGTGCTTCCAGCAGGGTCAGACCCACGATGCTTTCTGCGAGTGCTTTCAGATCAGCCATTTTATCAGCTCTTTCCGTTTACAATGTGTGTTCCAACGTCAGGGTAGGTACCCTACGCAGATCATTCAGTGCCAACCGCTTACGCAGCTTCCGCCTTCTCTTCGATGGTGGAAAGGATGCTTGCGATATTGCTTGCAGGTGCGCCAATCGCGCCGGCGATGTTCGAAGCAGGTGCGCCAATGCAGCCCACGATCGAAGCAATAAGCTCCTCGCGAGACGGCATTTTCGAAACGGCTTCAACGCCTTTGCGGTCCAGAGCGTTCTCGCCCATTGCACCGCCGAGGATTTCAAATTTCTTGTTATCCTTGGCGAAGTCCTCGGCCACCTTGGCTGCTGCCACGGGGTCCTCGGAATAGGTCAGAACGGTCATCCCTGTCAGCAGGTCGGCCATGCTTGCACACGGCTTACCCTCGAGGGCGATTTTGGCGAGCCTGTTCTTGGCAACACGCACGGAGCCACCCGCGTCACGTGCACGTGCGCGAAGGTCCTGCATCTCGGCAACTGTCAGACCGGCGTAGTGGGCAACCACTACGACGCCAGAGCTTTCGAAGATTTGGCCGAGTTCCTCGACCACTTTCTCTTTCTGGGCTCTATCCACAGTTCTCTCCAAGTTAGGGGTGAGTTCTCACCCCGGCTCATATTTGCCGCGGCTTGCGCCCCGGCGTTCAGGTCCGTTGTTACGGGATTGGCCAAAACTCGCCCGAGGGTGGGACCCTCAGAATTCTTTGGTCTTACCCGTCTCAGGCAGGGAATTAAGGGGCCAGATGGCACCACCCACCGTCTTGGACGAAACAAAATAAAGCGCACGACGAATCGCACGCTTTATTCCGCAGGTCTACTTAGGACAGATGGCCGGGGTTTCCAAGAGGTAAATTGGGATTAATCAGACGCAACAAGGGATGACCAGAACCACAAGATTAAGTGCGGTGACGAGCAATTGATTTGGTCGAATTTCAGGGCTGAGCGCAAAATAGTTCGTGACATTGTTCCAAGTTCAAGACTATAACCCGACAATTTTTCTCAGAAACAAGAAGAATCAGAACAAATGTGCAGAATTGCCGCCTATTGCGGACCAAGTATCCCGCTTGAAAACATCGTCATCCGGCCCCAGCATTCCTTGCTGGAGCAAAGCCAGCACGCGGCCGAAGCTAAACTTGCCGTCAATGGCGATGGCTTTGGTATGGCCTGGTACGCAGACCAGGATCGCCCCGGCCTGTACAGGGATGTCCTGCCCGCGTGGTCGGATGGTAACCTGGTCGATCTTTGCAGGATGATAAAATCCTCGCTGTTTCTGGCCCATGTCCGCGCGTCGACGTTCGGCGAAGTGTCGCGCGCAAACTGCCACCCTTTCACGTTTGGCAAATGGTCCTTCATGCATAATGGCCAGATTGGCGAGTTCGGGCGTTTGCGAAGACGGCTTGAATCCTCACTGCCGGACGAACTTTATGCGGCGCGGCGCGGGTCGACGGATTCAGAGCTTCTGTTTCTGCTCCTGCTGGCAAACGGGCTGGATGATGCGCCGCAGGACGCTGTTGTCGCAACTCTGCGTCAGATCGATGCGCTTGACGGTCATCGGACGCAACCGGATCGCATGGCCGTCGCCTTTTCGGATGGGCAGAACCTGTATGCCTTTCGGTATTCCAGCGATCAGCGCAGCCCGTCCCTGTATTTCGGGGAAGGTCTGGACCACGGCGGCAAGGTCATTGCGTCCGAGCCGCTGGACAAGGGCACAGGAAAATGGACGCCCATTGAAGACCGGAGCTTCTTCACCCTGACCGGAGATACAGCCAGCCACACCGCGTTGCCGTTCAGTTAAACGAAAACGGGCGGTCCGTTTGGACCGCCCGCAACATTGCTTTGACGAAGATCAGACTTATTCGCCCGAAGCTTCTGCCACATCAACGGTCACGCCGGGGCCCATGGTCGAGCTCAGCGCGATTTTCTTCATGTAGGTGCCTTTGGCACCCGACGGCTTGGCCCGGGCAACAGCCGAGACGAAGGCGCGAATGTTTTCGACCAGCTTGGCTTCGTCAAACGACGCTTTACCAACACCTGCGTGTACAACGCCGCCTTTTTCCGCCTTGAACTGAACTTCACCGCCTTTGGCTGCTTCCACGGCTGCTTTCACGTCCATGGTCACGGTGCCAACCTTGGGGTTCGGCATCAGGTTGCGGGGGCCCAGAACCTTACCCAGACGACCGACGATCGGCATCATGTCCGGGGTTGCAATGCAGCGATCAAATTCGATGGTACCGCCCTGAATGGTTTCCATCAGGTCTTCTGCGCCAACGATATCCGCGCCTGCTTCTTTCGCTTCGTCAGCCTTCGCGCCACGTGCGAACACAGCAACGCGCATGTCTTTGCCTGTTCCGTTCGGCAGGCCGACAACGCCGCGCACCATCTGGTCTGCGTGACGGGTGTCAACGCCCAGGTTCATCGCGATTTCGATAGTCTCGTCGAATTTCGAAGTTGCATTGGCTTTGACCAGGGCAACAGCTTCGTCCACCGACAGGTTTTCCTTGCCAGCGACGGCTTCGCGCGCAGCGCGGGTACGTTTACCGAGTTTTGCCATCTTACTTCACCTCGATGCCCATGGAGCGGGCCGAGCCCAGGATGATCTGCATTGCGCCTTCGACGTCGTTGGCGTTCAGATCTTTCATTTTGGCTTCGGCGATTTCACGAACCTGCTTGGAGGTCACGGTTGCCACGGTCTCGCGACCTGGGTTTTCCGCGCCGCGGGGGCGGTTACGCTTACCGACCGGCTTAAGACCAGCAGCTTTTTTCAGGTAATAAGACGCGGGCGGCGTCTTGATGTCCATGGTGAAGGACTTGTCCTGATAGTAGGTGATCACGGTCGGGCACGGCGCGCCGGGCTCCATATCTGCGGTCTTGGCGTTGAACGCCTTGCAGAATTCCATGATGTTGATGCCGCGCTGACCCAGCGCCGGACCAACTGGCGGCGACGGGTTCGCCTGACCTGCAGGAACCTGCAGTTTCATTGTACCAGCAAGCTTCTTGGCCATTTGGTTTTCCTTTCAACTAGGGTGAAACGCGTCTCACCCGGATTTTGTTGCGTGGTCCGGCCCGGGATCGCGACCCCGGTAACCTCCCACGAGAGAATCTCGCCCGAAGACGATAGAGGCGGCGTTTACAGGGGATCATGGGGGTTGGCAAGTGGCCTGACTTTGAATTCACGGCCATCGAATCGAGTTCCAGGGCGACGAACAAAGCCTTTGGCCGCGCGGGCATGTACCTGACTGTTCTTAAGGTCAATCCTAAGAAAAAACTGTTGGTACCCACCTTGACGTATCCCGAAACACTAAAGGCCTAAATCTTTTGGAAAAACCAGCAAGAACCCGCCCGCCCCCGGCCGACGATCAGCCGGGCCTCGACCCGTGTATTGCATAAATCGCCGCTCCGCGCATTGGCTGTGCTATTATTCGGAAGTCCAATCTTGTTTGGAGGTTCGTTATGATTATTCGTTTAATAACTACGTTCGTCGCAGCACTATCTTTTGCGGCGGCCGTTCCCCAGACCGCGCGGGCCGATGCGGGCGACTTTATCGGCGGTGCTGTCGTTGGCGGGGTCGTCGGATACGCGATCGGCAAAGACCAGCAAAAGAAAAAGTCCCGGTCTTCGAGCCAGACCTACCGGTCGGGCATTCCATCGACCTCGCAAGGGGCGCAAACGCAGACCGCGCTCAACTATTTCGGCTATAACGCCGGGCGTGTCGATGGGCAGGTCGGGCATGGAACCCGGTCGGCGATCGAACGCTACCAGGTGTCCATGGGCTATCCTGTGAATGGCTATGACTTCCAGCCCTATCAGTATGACTTTCTGATGCAGGCCTATTACTGGGCGACAAGCGGTGGGCAGGCGGCAACCCAGCTTTCGGGTCAACCGCTCTTGATGGCCTATCGCCAACAGGTGCAAACCGGCTCTGCCTTGGCGGCGGCACCTCAGACCCAGGCACCGGCCATCCCGGTTATCACGCCTCAACAGGCCGAACCCGCAACAAGCGCCACTGAAACCACGACAGCCAGCCTGCCGAGCCTGTTTTCCGGCGGAACCGGAGGCCCGTCGCTGGCCAATCGGTGCAGCGGGGTCATGCTGCAAACGTCGACCAATGGCGGCTATACGACCCTGTCTAACATGTCCGATCCTGACTTTGCGCTCAGCGAGCAGTTCTGCCTTGCCCGCAGCTATGCGATGGCACAGGGCGAAGAGCTGATGCAAGGCATTCAGGGTCTTACACCCGATCAAGTCGCAGACCAGTGCGCCGCCTTTGGCGACATGTTGGCACCGCAAGTTGACGCGCTCTCTATCAACTCGAAATCAGAGGCTGAAGCCCAGGTGCGCAAGCTTGCCTTGGATTCGGGTCTAAGCCCTGCTGATCTTGCCGCAACCAGCAAGGTCTGCCTTGCGATGGGATATCGTCAGGACAACATGGATACCGCAGTTGGGTCTGCGCTGATGCTGGTTGCCATGGGTGAACCCGCATACGGAGAACTGGTCGGTCACCACCTGCGCGAAGGTTTTGGTGTTCAAGCGCGCCGCGACCTTGCGATGCAGTGGTATGATGCAAGCCTTTCGGCGCTGGACGCCGGGTCGCAAGCGGTCTTCCTGCCGTCCCAGACCGACCGCCCGCAGCTTTTGCGCGCAGCCATGGTTCAGTCGCAGTAAGCCCATTTGAAACTGCATAGGCCCGTGCAGGGCTGAAACTGAAAACGCCGCGATGCTTTGACATCGCGGCGTTTCGAATTTCTTTGGAAGCGCGCTTAGCTTTGCTTCGTGACCTGAGTAAAGTCCAGCTCAACTGGCGTTTCGCGGCCGAAGATCGAGACCGATACTTTCAGCTTCTGCGCCTCGTCGTCCACGCCTTCGACCATGCCGTCGAAATCCTCGAACGGGCCGTCGTTGACCTTGACCTTCTCGCCGATCTCGAAGGTGATCATCAGCTTGGGCGCTTCTTCGCCTTCCTGAACGCGGTTGAGGATCTGGTTCACCTCGGCGTCGCGCATCGGCATCGGGCGACCTTGCGGGCCCAGAAAGCCGGTGACGCGGTTGATCGAGTTGATCAGGTGATAGCCCTGATCCGACATTTCCATATGCACCAGCACGTAACCCGGCATAAAGCGGCGTTCGGTGGTGACCTTCTTGCCCCGGCGCACTTCGATCACTTCTTCGGTGGGCACCAGAACTTCGTCGATATCGTTCTCAAGGCCCTGTTCAGCCACCGACGTGCGGATCTGCTCTGCGATCTTTTTTTCGAAATTCGAAAGAACGCTGACCGAGTACCACCGTTTCGCCATGAACCTGTCGTCCTTGTTTGTCTTCGGGGTATCACATCTTGCGGACACACCCGTCATTTAAATCCTATCACGTCATCCGGAATAAAAAGCGGCGCGTGACCCGAATCGCCACACGCCCATTCCGAATATGCGTCACCTACTCTGACATCGCGCGAGGTGCAAGGGGCAGTCGCAATTGCCCCCGCCTGAACCGGCTTAGCCGAAAGCGCCCAGAATCAGCTGAAGGCCGCCCCGGATACCCAGATCGACCAAAGCAAAAAACACAGCTGTCAGCGCCGCCATGATGAAGACCATGACCGTGGTCAACAGCACTTCGCGCCGGGTCGGCCAGACGACCTTGGAAACTTCGGCACGGACTTGCTGAATGAACTGGATCGGGTTGGTGGTGGCCATTTGGCGTGTTCTCTCTGCTTGCGGATGGGCCGGACATAGCCGGGCATTGCGGCAATTTCAAGGGCGCTTGGATGAACTCTGTGCGTATAGGGCGATTGGTCAGGGTTTGGGTTTGTCGTCCCACTCGTCACTCAGGATGCGGCGCGCGTCGCCATCGGGGTCTTCGTACTGATTGGAACGAACGGTATAGACAAAGGCGACCAGACCAACGCCCCCCAGAAACAGGGAAATCGGGATCAGATAGGCAAGCACTTCCATCAGGGTTACCTCAGCCGCAATGCATTCAGCGATACGGTAATCGACGAGGTTGACATCGCCAAGGCCGCGATCAGCGGTGTCGCCAGGCCGATCACGGCCAGCGGAACGGCAATCACGTTGTAAACGGTTGCGATCTGGAAGTTCTCGCGGATGCGACGGGTGGCCTTGATGGCCGTATCGCAGGCATCCGCAATGGGCAGAAGGTCATTGCCCAGAAGCACGATGTCCGAGGCAACCCGCGCCGCATCCAGCGCCGAGGCCGGAGAGATCGACACATGTGCCGCCGCCAAAGCAGCCGTATCGTTCAGGCCGTCCCCCACCATCAGAACTTTGCGGCCCTGGTCCCTGAGGTCCTGAATGCGCTGTGCCTTGTCCTGCGGCAAAGCCTCGGCGACCCAATCCGTTATTCCCAGCTTCTCGGCCAATGCGCGCACGGCACCTTTCGAATCCCCCGAGATCAACAGCACATGCTTGCCCGACGCGCGCAACGCTTCCACCGCCTCGTCCGCGCCCGGGCGCAACGCGTCCGAGAAGCGGAACGCCAAGGGCGCATCGTCGCCAATTGCAAGCCAGGCGGACGTTTCCGCGCCCTGCTGTGCGCCAACCCATGCGGCCCGGCCCAAACGAACGCGTTGACCGCGGTATTCCCCTTGGGTGCCGTATCCCGGCACTTCGGTTATGTCCCGGACGTTAGCAGGTTTGATCCCGGCCTGCCGCGCGGCCTTTGCCAATGACACGGACAAGGGATGCGCGGAGGCCTCGGCCAAGGCCAGCGCGACCTCGACCTGTGCGCGGGCGTGGTCGCCAAGATTGACCAGTTCCGGCGCACCCGAGGTCAGTGTGCCCGTCTTGTCGAAAACCACGGTGTCGGTCTCGGACAACCGTTCGAGCGCGGTTGCGTGCTTGATCAGCATACCCTTGCGGAACAACCGGCCCGAGGCAGCGGTGGTCACTGCCGGAACAGCCAGACCCAAGGCGCAGGGACAGGTGATGATCAGAACCGCTGCGGCAATGTTCAGAGCGGTGCGCAAATCGCCCGAATAGATGTACCACCCCACAAAGCTGAGCGCCGAAAGGATGTGGACACCGGGCGCATAAAGCTTGGCGGCCTTGTCGGCCAGCGAGGTATAGCGGGACCGCCCCGATTCAGCGATGGCCACCAGATCCGCCATCCGGTGCAGCGACGTATCCTGACCCACTGCTGTGGCGCGCAGGGTCAGCGGTCCTGTCAGGTTGACCTCGCCCGCGCTGACCAACTGGCCGGCTTCGGCAAACACCGGCAGGGTTTCCCCCGTCAACAGCGAACGGTCCAGTTCGGACTGACCAGACACGATCTGACCGTCCACCGGCATTCGGCCACCGGGGCGCACAAGGATCAGATCACCGACCTTCAGATCGGCCACCGCAACTTCGGCCTCCACCCCGTCCACGATACGGATCGCGCGCGGCACTTCCAGAGCGGTGAGCTCTTCTGCGGCGGATCGGGCTGCGGCGCGGGTGCGGTAATCAAGATACCGGCCCGCCAGCAGGAAGAAAGTCAGGGTCAGCGCGGCATCGAAATAGGCGTGCTCTCCGCTCAGTGCGGTCTCCCACAGGGATGTGACCAGCGCCAGCAGGATCGCCAGCGTGATCGGCACATCCATGTTCAGCCGCCGCACCCGCAGGGCGCTCCAGGCGTTGGCAAAGAACGGTTGCGCCGAAAAGGCAATGGCGGGCAGCGCGATTGCAGCGGAAATCCAGTGGAACATGTCGCGCGTCGCGTCTGTTGCGCCGGACCAGACCGACACCGACAACAGCATCACGTTCATGGAAGCAAACCCGGCGACGGCCAGTCGCATCAGCAGGTCACGTCCCGCCTTGTCCGCCTGTGTTGCCGACAAAGCGCCGGGGTCAAGCTCGTGCGCTTCGAAACCTGCCCGTTCAAGCACCGGGATCAGATCGGCCGCTCGGGTTTCCGGCGCGGCTTTGATCATCGCCCGTTTCAGAGTCAGGTTGACCCGCGCGTCTTCAACACCGGGATGGGCGTTCAGTTCACGTTCGACCGTCGTGATACAGGCCGAGCAGTGGATGCCCGGCAAGGACAAGGCAATCTGCACATCTTCCGGAATCGGGCGCGCGGGTTCTGCTGGTGCTGCCAGAC
Source organism: Ruegeria sp. P8 (assembly GCF_056534665.1). Classification (NCBI taxonomy): domain Bacteria; kingdom Pseudomonadati; phylum Pseudomonadota; class Alphaproteobacteria; order Rhodobacterales; family Roseobacteraceae; genus Ruegeria; species Ruegeria sp. P8. The sequence continues at coordinate 37,307 of NZ_JBQERC010000020.1, read as the reverse complement.
ACCCCGGACAGGCCGCCGTACCGGATGAAAGCTGCGCCGTCATCGGCTACCCTTTCACATACAGCGGAACGCGCTGCGAAAACTCGGCACCATTGCCGTCACGCGCGACCAGCCGGATATTCCAGTTGCCCTTGCCCAGCGTGGCCGGAGTGGCATAGGCCGCGCCGTCAAAGGTGAAATCCGGTGCGAAATCGTCCCGCACATGGGTTGCACGGCCAACCACCGCCTGCAATTCGCTGACCTGAACCGGTGCGCCGGTCGCGTCCGTAATATGCAGGATCAGAAGACCACCTTTGGTTTCTGCCCGAACCGTCCAGCCCAATGCCTGCTGCTCTTTCAGGCGATCGTTGAACTCCTGGCTGGCAACGTAGGAATTCTTGACCTCCAGCCCCGGAAACGTCTTCACCGCATTATAAGCCAGCACGAGGTTCACCGCGATGATCACGCCAAAGGCACCGACAAACACCGCCAGAGCGTGCTTTCCGGTGAATTTACGTTCGGCCATGATCAGTTCCCCCGTCCGTTGAACGTGGTGTCTTTGTAAGCACGTTCGCCGCTGCTGAGGTCTTCGACCCAGATCCGCACTGGCGTCGCTTCTGCTGCCGCCGGACCGCTGTCACGGGACGCCACGATATATACACGGGTCAATTGTGCCGTATCCGCCGTGACATTCACAGTATCTATCTTGGTTCCCTCAATTTCCAATCGCATCGACGGATCGCCCGCCAGAGACAATTTGAACAGGCGGTCCTCACCGTGCTTGTTGCGCAGCCTGACGTCATAGGTGTTTCGAATGGTGCCATCTGACAGGGTGACAAAGGTCGGGTTGCGCACGGGTGCTACGGTCAGATCGATGTCAGAGCGAATGAACAGGGCGAACAGCAGCGCAACCCCCACCAGTGACCACAACGAGGTGTACAGGATCGTACGGGGCCGGAAGATGTGTTTCCAGACATTCTTGGGCGGTTGTCCCGAGCGTTCGCGCGGCTCGTCGCTGAGCGCCATATAATCGATCAGCCCGCGCGGTTTGCCGATCTTGGCCATCATGTCGTCACACGCGTCGATACACAGGGCACAGGTGATACATTCAAGCTGCTGACCATCGCGGATATCGATTCCGACAGGGCAGACATTGACGCAGGCCATGCAGTCGATGCAATCCCCCAACTCGGAATCAGCTGTCCGCTTGCCTTTGCCGCGCGGCTCACCACGCCATTCGCGGTATCCCACGACCAGCGTGTCTTCATCCATCATCGCGGCCTGAATGCGCGGCCAAGGACACGCGTAGATACAAATCTGTTCGCGGGCGAACCCGCCGAAAAAGAAGGTCGTGCCAGTCAGAACCAGCATCGTCGTGTAAGCGACGGGATGCGCGTTGCCCGTCACAAGATCGCGGAGCAACGTCGGCGCATCCGCAAAATAAAACACCCAGGCACCGCCGGTGGCCAGGCCGATCAGGAACCAGGTCACCCATTTCGTCAACCGGAGCCGTGCCTTGCGGAAATCCAGCTTTTCCTGACGATGCAGGCGCAAACGGGCGTTTCTGTCGCCTTCGATCCAGCGCTCGACCAGAATGAAAAGGTCAGTCCAGACCGTTTGCGGGCAGGCATACCCGCACCAGACCCGCCCCAGCGCAGATGTGAATAGAAACAGACCCAGCCCCGCCATGATCAGCAGGCCCGCCACGAAATAGAACTCGTGCGGCCAGATTTCGATCCAGAAGAAATAGAAGCGTCGGTTTGCCAAATCCAGCAGCACGGCCTGATCCGGCAGGCTGGGGCCACGATCCCATCTGATCCAGGGCGTTACATAGTAAATGCCCAGTGTCACGATAAGGATGATCCATTTCAGGTTCCGAAATGGCCCGGAAACGCGTCTTGGAAAGATCGGTTCTCGTGCGGCGTATAGGCTGGGGGTGGGGTTGGAATCGCTCACAGGCTGGCTCCGGTACTGGCTCTTCTGAGTGTGTGTTCTTCCAGATCACGCGCATAGCAACTTTGACATGGGTCAAAACGCGCATCGTACAGACACCTTTTATCACATTTCCCGTGCCTGACGCCTCAACCACGTCACAAATGTCTTTACTGCGGGTCTAAGTGCCGAATTTGGCGTCACAATATGGTAACCGCGCGTATCCGGCTCTGCATAAAGCTCGACAATACGACCGGCCTTGATGTCCGGCTCGACGAAATGTCGCACTGTGACAGTGACCCCCTGCCCGGCCCTCAGTCCGTCCAGTACCAGGTTTCCCGGCAACTCGGTGCGCCCGGCGCCGCGTTCGGGACCAGCACCGTGTTCGGCCAGCCAGGTCGTCGCCTCGGTGGTGCCGATTTCCTCAAGCCAGGGCAGCTGGGCCAGCTCGGTCGGAGTCCATGATGTCTTTTCCCCCAGCAGTTTCGGGGCGGCGACGATGACCACGGGCGACTGCAACAGCATTTCCGATTGCACACCGGTCCAACCGCCGGGGCCGTACCGAATGGCAATATCGATCCCACCCGGTCGCAGTTCGACAATTTCCGCAGTAGGATCGAGGATCAGGTTCACCTCGGGGTGGGTTTCGCGAAAGGCCGGTAGACGCGGCATCAGCCATGAGGCCGCAAAAGAGGATGTCAGCGACACGTGGACCGGGCGATCCTGACCAGACCGCGCCAAATCCCCCACTGCCGCCTCGATCGCGCCAAACCCGAGTTGCAGGGCTCGGGCCAGGTGTTCGCCATCGGCGGTCAGGGTCAGGGCTTTGCCGGTTCGATCCAGCAAGGCAGCACCCAGATGTTTCTCAAGTACGCGCAACTGTTGGCTAATCGCCGCATGGCTTACGTTTAGCGCAGCACCAGCTTCGACCACATTGCGCTTTTCAGAAAATGCCGCAAACGCCCTCAGCGCGGCCAATGGGGGAAGCGACAACCAATTCATATGTAACCCTGACTTACACAATGGAATGGTATTTGAGTCGCATTCAGCACCTCAAAGGTCAATCTTTATTGCAGAGATACCCATGCAGAGGAGACCAACCATGCTGACTGTTTTTGCCAGATCTTTCATGACCGCAACCCGGATCAATGCGCCGCATATTCGCGATGCGCCAAAGCCGGGTCGCCACAAACGCCGTTGGCTGCCGGAAGGTCATTGGTGGATGAAAAACCCGCGCGAGGTGGATCCGCACAACTTTTGACCCAAGGAACAATAAACCTGAATCTGGACCACAGGTTTAAGTGGCCTTATTGTGGGAAAAAAGCACCGGCTGTTCAGGAAACGCGCGAACAGATGGAACAGCCGGTGCCCCAGCCATCGGGCGGCGAACCGCCCGAAGGTGTTCTTTAGATCTTACTGACCGCCGCCCAACTGGTGGACATAGGCAGATACGGCGCGAATCTGCGCCTCGGTCAGGCGGGTATCCCAGTTCGGCATGACACCAAAGCGGCTGTAAGTTACGGTTTCCGTCAGCGCTTCTTCGCTGCCACCGTAAAGCCAGATCGCGTCAGTCAAATTCGGCGCACCCTGGAAGATATCGCCTGTGCCATCCTCGCCGTGGCAGGCCGCACAGTTGTCTTCGAAGACAACTTTACCTGCCTGCGCCGCCGCATCGTCGGTCTGGGCATTGCTCAGCGACATGACGTACTGAACCACCTGCGTGATTTCGTCGTGTTCGAGGATTTCGCCAAATGCCGGCATCTCGGAATAGCGCGCATCGTCGCTTTCTTCGTTCCGCACACCGTAGCTGACGGTGTAGACGATATCGTCCAGTGTTCCGCCCCACAGCCAGGCATCATCCAGCAGATTCGGGAAACCCGGCGCACCCTGCGCACCCGAACCATGGCATTGTGCGCACCAGGTCCGGAACACCGCACTGCCCGAGTTCACGGCATATTGCTGAAGCTCTGCATCCTTGGCGATGTCTTCCAGCGAAGTTTCCACCAGCTTGGCGTTCCAGGGCGCGTTTGCCTCTTCGAAGGCAACCATGTCCTGCTGTACGTTTTCACGGGTTGACCATCCCAGCACACCGGCTGTCGCGCCATGGACCAGGGGCCAGGCCGGAAACATGATCGTATAGATCACGCCCCAGAAGATGGTGGCGTAGAAGGTCCATAGCCACCAGCGCGGCATGGGGTTGTCGAATTCCTCGATCCCGTCCCAGCTGTGCCCGGTTGTATTAGGATCGCCCGGCTGTTTATCAGGTGTCTTGCTCATTGCCGCGCCTCCTTGGGTGTGGCGGGTTTGTCTTGGTGCCGGAAGGGGATGTTGGCGGTGTCCTTGTATTCCTTGCTGGCACCGGGGCGGAAAACCCAGATCACGATGCCAACGAAGAAGACAAACAACACAAGCAGCATCCAGCTATCCGCGAACTGTCGAAGCAGTGTGTATTCTTCCATCACACCCTCCTGTTAACGGCTTGCATCCGGGGTAAAGGTCGAGAAATCGACCAGCGTACCCAGCATCTGCAAATAGGCGATCAGCGCATCGGCTTCGGTCAGTTCAGGCTGACCATCGAAGTTGCGCACGTTGACCTTGTCACCGTACCGCTCGAGCAGACCGTCGTAGTCACTGTCAGGATCGGCCTGCGCGCTGAAATCGGCAACCGCGTTTTCCAGCATCTCGTCGGTATAGGGGGTGCCGACAACCGCATTGGTCGCCATGATGTCACCGATATACTTGCCGTCGATCTTGCGATGTTCGAGGAAGCCGTATTTTGGCATCACCGATTCAGGCACCACAGACTGAGGGTCGCGCAGGTGGTCCATTTGCCACTGATCAGAATAGCGGCCACCGACACGCGCCAGATCAGGTCCGGTACGCTTTGATCCCCACTGGAACGGGTGGTCATACATCGATTCAGCCGCCAGCGAGTAGTGACCGTAACGTTCGACCTCATCCCGCATCGGGCGGATCATCTGGCTGTGGCAGACATAGCAGCCTTCGCGGATGTAGATCTCACGCCCTGCCATTTCGAGAGGGGTGTAAGGGCGCATGCCCTCCACCTTCTCGATGGTGTTCTCAAGATAGAACAGCGGGGTGATCTGCACCAGGCCACCGATGGTCACGACCAGAAAGCTGAAGATCAGCAGGAGGGTCGCGTTGGTCTCGAGGATCTTATGTTTGTCGAGAATTGCCATTGTACCGGCCCTCCCTCTATTCAGCCGGGACCGCGACGGTCAGGCTGGCCTCTTTGGCCGGCGCTTTCCGCACAGTCATCCACAGGTTGTAGCACATGATCAGCGCACCAGCGACGAACATCACGCCACCCAGCGCACGCACCACGTACATCGGGAACTTGGCGGCCACGGTGTCAGCGAACGAGTTCACCAGGAAGCCGTTGGCATCCACTTCACGCCACATCAGGCCTTCCATGATACCGGTGACCCACATCGACGCGGCGTAAAGCACGATGCCGATCGTGGCGAGCCAGAAGTGCCAGCTGACCATTTGCAGCGAGTACAAACGCTCGCGTTTCCACAGGACAGGCACCAGGAAGTACAGTGCACCAAAGGTGATCATGCCGTTCCAGCCCAGCGCGCCAGAATGCACGTGCCCAATGGTCCAGTCGGTGTAGTGGCTGAGGCTGTTCACAGCACGGATCGACATCATCGGACCTTCAAAGGTGGACATGCCGTAGAAGCCGACCGAGATGACCATCATGCGGATGATCGGATCGGTGCGCAGCTTGTCCCAAGCCCCCGACAGGGTCATCAGACCGTTGATCATACCACCCCAGGACGGCATCCACAGGATCACCGAGAACACCATGCCCAGCGTCGACGCCCAGTCAGGCAGCGCGGTATAGTGCAGGTGGTGTGGACCGGCCCAGATATACAGGAAGATCAGCGCCCAGAAGTGGATGATCGACAGCTTGTAGGAAAACACCGGACGTTCGGCCTGTTTCGGGATGAAATAGTACATCATGCCCAGGAAACCCGCGGTCAGGAAGAAGCCCACAGCGTTGTGGCCATACCACCACTGGATCATGGCATCCTGCACGCCTGACCAGACGATGACCGATTTCGAACCCCAGATGCTGACCGGGATGGTCATGTTGTTGACCAGATGCAGCATGGCGACGGTGACGATAAAGGCCAGGTAGAACCAGTTGGCCACATAGATGTGGGGTTCTTTCCGCTTGATGATCGTACCCAGGTAGACAGCCAAATAGGCGACCCAGACAATGGTCAGCCACAGATCGACATACCATTCAGGTTCGGCATATTCCTTGGACTGCGTTCCGCCCAGCACATAGCCGGTCGCGGCCAGCACGATGAACAGCTGATAGCCCCAGAACACGAACCACGCGAGGTTTCCGCCCCAAAGCCGCGCCGCGCTGGTACGCTGAACCACGTAGAACGAGGTTGCGATCAATGCGTTACCGCCAAAGGCAAAAATGACTGCCGAGGTGTGCAACGGACGCAAACGACCAAAGTTCAGATAACCCTGCGCCCATTCGAAGTTCAGTACCGGAAACGCCAGCTGAAACGCGATAAAGGTCCCGGCGAGGAACCCGATCACGCCCCAGAAGGCAGTTGCGATCACGCCATAGCGGATCACGCCATCCATGTATTCGCCCGAGCGGTCGATCTGATTACCTGGCTCGTCAGTGTTTCGAAGCGTCCAGATGAACAGGCCACCGGCGATGAGCATCACCAGCAGCGCATGTACCTGATACGCCAAATCGCGTGCATAATTGGTTCCGATCGCTGCAAACAGCGCGATCAGACCAAGCACGATCAGCTTGATGTAATTCGACATATTGCGTCCCTTTGCCATGCTCCGCGCGCTTTTGATTCTTATGACGCGCGAAACCCATTTGACTGGCTGCCGTTCTGAAGCACGGCCACCCTCATTGCTTTGATCTGTATCAAGACAGCCCAGCGTTTTCTATGACACGCATGGTAGTAGAAAAGGGCTAACAGGTCACATGAGACCAATTGCCCGAAACATGAGGTCAAAATGGCGTACAAATCTCTTCTCACAGTCATGACCGAAACGCAGACTGCACAGGCTGCTTTGGCGCAGATTGTGGCCCTGGCCGAGTCTCAGGACGCCCATGCCGAAGTCCTGTGTCTGGGTGTCGATCGCAGTCAGACAGGTTATTATTATGCGGGTGCCAATGCGTTGATCGTTCAGGAAACGCTGAACCGGGCCAATGCCGAAGCACAGGATTTGCTGACCTTTGCCAATGATTATCTCGGCAAATCCGGCGTACGCTGGTCCGCCGAACACGGCGTTGCACAGATTGCTGATATCGGGCGCCACGTCGCGCACCGGGCCCGGTTTTCCGACCTTGTGATCCTGCCGCATCCGTATGGTGAAGGTCGCGGGGCCGAGGCCGAACCCATTATCGAAGCGGCCATGTTCGAAGGACATTGCCCGGTTCTTGTAGTTCCCGACAGCGGCGCGCCCTTGAAAGCGCCGAGCAACATCATGATCGCCTGGAACGAAAGCGTCGAGGCCATGTGCGCCATCCGGCGGGCCTTGCCCTTCCTCAAACAGGCCGAGATCGTCCGTATTGTGGTCATCGACCCGCCACAGCATGGGCCGGACCGGTCAGACCCGGGTGGGATGCTGTCCCAGATGCTGGCCCGTCATGGTGTCAAATGCGAGATCGACGTGCTCAGCAAGACCATGACCCGCGTCTCGGATATCCTTAATCGCCACGCGACGGATACCGAATCGGACATGATCGTGATGGGCGCTTATGGTCATTCCCGCTTTCGCGAAGCCATTCTGGGCGGGGCGACCCGGAACATGCTGGAACAATCCTCGGTTCCGGTGTTCCTGGCGCACTGACCCAATCAAGTTAAAAAGCCGCCTCGACAGGCGGCTTTTTTCACCCCCGGCGGATGAGGCCGATCAGGAACAACAGGATCACGGCCCCAATTGTCGCGAAAAGGATCGACGACAGCAGGCCCCCTCCAACGGAAAAACCAAGCGCCGGAAAGATCATGCCCGACAGGAACGCGCCTACGATGCCGACGATGATGTTGCCGATCAGGCCGAACCCACGGCCTTCCATGATCTTTCCCGAAAGCCATCCGGCGATTGCGCCAATGAACAGCATTGCCAACAGACTGCTGAACCCCATGCCACACTCCTATGTTAATACGTGAACCGACCGGCTGGTCGCGGTAAGCGAATTCTGCGGAACGAAAGACTGGTCAGACCAGAAACCCGCCATCGGAATCGTCGCCTGCTTCTTCCATGAGCCGCCCAAGATCGGGGATGGTCACGTGACGTTTGCCTTCCAGTAAGATCAAACCGTCCTTTTTCAGAGCTGAAATCTGGCGGCTGACCGTCTCAAGCGTAAGTCCCAGATAATCCGCCATGGCTTCTCGGGTCAGGGGCAGATCGAACACGATCGGTCCCGACAGGCCCTTTTGACCAATCGACGCATCCCGCCGGGCAATGATCGAAATCAGGCTGGCAATCTTTTCGCGCGCTGTCTTGCGACCCAGAACCAGCATCCATTCGCGGGCGGCGTCCAGCTCGTCCAATGTCATCTGCAGCAGGCGATGCGCGATGTGAGGCGTTTCGTCCATCAGCTCTTCGAATGGTTTCTTGCGGAAACAGCACATCACGACATCCGTTGTCGCCTGCACATCGTAAGGCGCAACGTCGCGCCCCGGGCGACCGACGAAATCGCTGGGCAGAAGCAGACCGACCATCTGGGTGCGCCCGTCTTCCATGGTTTGCGTCAGCGATGCGATTCCCGATACGACCGAGCCGACGAAGTTCATCTGGTCGCCCGACCAGATGATGGTCTGACCCGCTTCGAAACTGCGGTAATATTTAATGCCGTCAAGCGCTTCCAGCTCGTCCGCGTCACAGCGGGCGCAGACCGCGCGATGTCGTATCGGGCAGTCTTCGCAATTTGAGTGATCGAACTGTGCTTTTATTGTCATCTGCGTTTCCACTTGATCTCCGTCAAAGCACCTAAGTCGCCTGCCCCCTAAGGGTATCGTCATGATAGTGAAACCACAATTGGCAAAGCTTGGACTTTTTGACGCGAAAGTACCGCGTTACACAAGCTATCCCACAGCGCCCCATTTCAACAATGACGTGGGGGCGGACATGTTTGGCGACTGGATTTCGGGAATCAAACCCGGCAGCGCCATATCCCTTTATATCCACGTCCCGTTCTGCCGCAGGCTGTGCTGGTTTTGCGCCTGCAGAACGCAAGGCACACAAACCGACAATCCGGTGATTGCCTATGTGGATGTTCTGAAAGCCGAGCTGGACCTGCTGGCGGCGCGTCTGCCCGCGGGTGTGGTCCTGTCGCGCCTGCACTGGGGCGGCGGTACGCCAACGTTGCTGAATGCCCAGCTGATGCGCGATCTGGCACAGCACATTCTGGGGGTCGTCCCCATGGGGCCGGATGCCGAATTCTCGGTTGAAATCGATCCGAACGAGATTGACGAGGCACGTCTGGATGCGCTGGCGGAGGCAGGCATGAACCGTGCCTCGATCGGGGTGCAGGATTTCGACGATGAAATCCAGAAAACCATTGGCCGCATTCAAAGCTACGATACCACACGCGACGCTATCGACATGATCCGCGCACGTGGCATTGCCAGCCTGAACGCGGACATCCTTTACGGGCTGCCGCATCAGACCAAAGCCCGGATGACGGAAAGCGTGCAGAAGCTTTTGTCGCTCAGCCCGGATCGCGTGGCGCTTTATGGGTATGCCCATGTGCCGTGGATGGCCAAACGGCAGCAACTGATCCCGTCGGACGCACTGCCAACGCCCGAACAACGGCTGGAACTGTTCGACACCGCCCGCCGCCTGTTCCTGTGGGACAACTACGCCGAGATCGGCATCGACCATTTTGCCACGCAGGATGACGGGCTGACCCATGCCCTGCGCGCGGGTCGTCTGAAGCGGAACTTCCAGGGTTATACCGACGATCAGGCCGATGTGCTGATCGGTGTCGGGGCCAGCTCGATCTCGCGCTTTCCACAAGGCTATGCGCAGAATGCCCCGGCTACGTCTGCTCATACCAAGGCCATTCGCAACGGGCAGTTTTCGACGTCCCGCGGGCACCTGTTCAAAGGTCAGGATATTCTGCGCGCCCGTCTGATCGAAGCGCTGATGTGCGATTTCCGGATCGATTCGGCTGAAATCCTGCGCGATCACGATATCTCGGTCGCAGCGCTGAACGACATGTATCGCGCTGCCAACGCCTCATTCGACGGGCTGCTGCAAATCAGCGACGAGGGGCTGTTTATCCCCCCCGAGGCGCGCGCGCTGACCCGGATGGTTGCCCGCAGCTTTGACGCATACGACCTCAGCAAAGCCGGGCACAGCTCGGCGATCTGACCTCTCTTTTTGCGGGCAACATTCAGCCCGGAAAGCACAAAACACATCGGGGGCTTGACGCACGCCTGCGGTTTTTCCCACACTCAAGCTGTGGGGTGATGTTTCGCCCTGCGGCCTGAGGCGGGCAAATTACAGACAGTCCTAGCTGACGCGACTGCGTCGGATGGCCCTTTTCGTGCAGCCATTCTGCAACCTGAAAGAGGGACAACACTCATGCGCGTATTCACCGTCCTCGGGCCCAGCCAGTCGGGCAAATCTACCTTGGTCGAGGCCATCAGCCGCCTCGACGGGCGCCCGACCACATTCGATGTTTCCGGAACCGTGCACTTGCACGGTTTTTCTTACCTGGACGAGCCCTGGTGCGCAGTCGACGTGGATGGGGGTGGCGATTCCCTCGCTTATGTCGGGCCTGCCATGGCAATCTCGGATGCAGCCGTTATCGTGGTACCGCCCGATCCAAATGCCGCCGTGCTGTGCGCGCCTTATCTTCGGCTGGTGGAAGAGGCGGGCATTCCCTGTTTTCTTTTCATCAACCGCATGGACAACCCCAATGGCCGCATCCGCGACATCATCGCGGCGCTGCAAACCTATTGCACACATCACATCGCCCTGCGTCAGGTCCCGATCCGCGAGGGGGACACGATCATCGGCGCGGTCGATCTGATCTCGGAGCGGGCGTGGAAGTATCAGGAGGGCCAGCCGTCGGCCCTGATCGAGCTGCCCAAATCTGTCGAGGATCGCGAGCAGGAAGCCCGGACCGAGTTGCTTGAAACACTTTCCGATTTCGATGACCACCTGCTGGAACAGCTGATCGAAGACAAACAGCCCCCAAGCGATGAGGTTTATGAGCTGGCCGCTCAGGTTCTGCAGAATCATCAGTTGATCCCCGCCTGTCTGGGCGCCGCAAGCCACGGCAACGGGCTGACGCGCCTGATGAAAGCGCTGCGTCATGAGGCCCCCGAGTTTGATATCGCCGCCGGACGGGACGAGGCCGCCGAAAGTGCCCGTGCCATCGCGGGCTTTGCGGATGTCAAAAAGCATATCGGAAAGATCATCGTTCTGCGCGGCCTTGGGGACGGGGTAAAAGCGCATGAGGCGTTGGGCGGTGAAACGGTCGGCAACCTGACAACTCTGGACGCCAAGACCCAGATCGCCACGCTGGAGGCCGGGCAGATCGGACTGGCGGTCAAATCCGATCACCTCAACCCCGGATACATTTATGACAGTTCTTCTGCGACGGAACTGCCGGAATGGGCGTCGTCTCATCCGGTTGCGCATCGTCAGGTCGTCTCGCCCGCGCATGAGCGGGACGATGTGCGCCTGTCAAACGCCCTGAGCCGTCTGGCCGAAATCGATCCGGGCCTGCACCTGCAACAGGATGAGATGAGCGGCCATTCGATTCTCGGCTCGCAGGGACCGCAACATATGCGCCGCGTGACCGCCAAGCTGGCCGAGGATTTCGGGATCGAGATCGAGGCGGAACAGGTGGAAACCGCCTATCGCGAAACCATTCGCACAACGGTTGAGCATCGCCATCGCCATCGCAAACAGTCCGGCGGCGCGGGGCAATTCGCAGATGTGGTGATTTCGGTTGCGCCATTGCCGCGCGGATCGGGGTTCCAGTTCGATGAGGTGGTCAAGGGCGGTGCCGTTCCCAAGAATTACATCCCGTCGGTGGAACACGGGGCCAAGGACGCATTGGAACAAGGCCCCGAAGGCTTTCCCGTGGTTGATGTCAAAGTGACCCTGAGCGATGGCAAACACCACAATGTGGACAGTTCGGATTATGCCTTCCGGACCGCAGGCAAGAACGCGGTGCGCGAGGCATTGCCACAGGCCAAACCTGTCGTCCTGCAACCGATCCTGAGCGCCGAGATACACCTGCCCTCGGCTTTTGTGGGCGATCTCGTACCAACGATCAGCACCCTTCAGGGGCAGGTTCTGGGATTTGAGGGCAACCCGAATGCGACGGGCTGGGAGATATTCAACGCCCAGTTGCCCGCCGTTGCCGAGGACGAACTGCACCGCACCCTTGCCAGTGCCACGCGCGGGACCGGGTGGGTAAAGCTAACCTTTGATCACTACGAAGAACTGCGCGGACCGGTGCCGAAAGCGGCGACCAAAGAAAAGGCAAGCGCTTAACTTGCCCACGTTTACTCAGTCGGTGTTGAGACTGTCGAAGGCACAAGTGCCTTCGACCCTATCTCGGTACAGTCACCACTTGGACTTGAGCCATTCCCAAAGCGACGCGCCAAACAAAACCGCGAAAACTGCGAGACCTAGACCAACTTGAGCTTTGAAAGAGGTTCGGAACTCTTGGCTGCTGAATGCAACTAAGCAAGAAATCCCGACGAAGAATGCCTTACCGACGTAGTCATTTCTTTGTTTTTTCATGCTATCCCGCCGCTGCAATCAGCTCGCGGGTATAGTCGGTCTGGGCGTTTTCGAACAAATCCTCTGCCGCGCCCATTTCGACCACATCGCCGTTTCGCATGACGATCACGTTGTGCGACATGGCACGGACCACTTTCAGGTCATGGCTGATGAACAGATAGGCCAGCCCGTATTTCTGTTGCAGATTGCGCAGCAGATCGACGATCTGAACCTGAACGGTCATATCCAGCGCGCTGGTTGGCTCGTCCAAGACCAGCAGTTTGGGCCGCAGAACCATCGCGCGGGCAATGGCGATGCGCTGACGCTGACCGCCGGAAAACTCGTGCGGGTATCGATCCATCGTTGCCGGATCAAGCCCCACTTCGGTCATCACCTCGGCCACAAGTTCGCGTGGCGCGCGGTCCGGGTCGACTTTGTGAATGGCCAGACCTTCCGCAATGATCTGCTGACAGGTCATCCGCGGGCTGAGGCTGCCAAACGGGTCCTGAAATACGATCTGCATGTCCTTGCGCAACCGGCGCAGTTCCCGCGTGGACCATTTGCGCACGTCCTGATCGCGAAAGGTGATGCCACCCTCGGACGCAATCAGCCGCATTATGGCCAGTGCCAGTGTGGTCTTGCCCGACCCGCTTTCGCCAACAATCCCCAACGTCTCACCCGCGCGCACGCTGAGGGTCGCGTCGTTCACCGCTTTCACATATCCAACCGTACGCTTCAGAAACCCGCGCTGGATCGGGAACCAGACCTTAAGGTGGTCGGTGCGTGCGACCTCTTCCGCATCTGTGGCAACGGGTTCAGGCTGACCCGACGGTTCTGCCGCCAGTAGTTTGCGGGTATAGGGGTGCTGCGGGTTTTCGAATATCTCGGCCGTCACGCCGGTCTCGACAATCTCGCCGTCTTTCATCACACAGACCCGGTCGGCGATGCGGCGCACGATGCCCAGATCATGAGTGATAAACAGCATCCCCATGTTTTCCGATTTCTGCAATTCAGCCAGCAGCTCGAGGATCTGCGCCTGAATGGTCACATCCAGTGCCGTTGTCGGCTCATCCGCGATCAGGATGTCCGGTTTGTTGGCAAGGGCCATGGCGATCATCACCCGCTGCCGCTGACCGCCTGACAACTGATGCGGATAGCTGTCCAGCCGGTCTTGAGGATCGCGGATACCGACCTTGGTCAGCAATTCGACAATCCTGTCCCGTGCCACATCGCCAGCCACACCCTGATGCAGGGCCAGCGATTCAGCCATCTGTTTCTGGATCGTGTGCAAAGGGTTCAGCGACGTCATCGGCTCTTGAAAGATAAAGCTGATGTCGTTGCCCCGCACATCCATCAGACGCTGTTCCGAGGCGCCAATCATCTCTTGCCCGTCATAGGTGACCGAGCCTTCGACCAACGCGCTGTCGCCCAGCAAAGATACGGTGCTGAGCGCGGTGACCGATTTGCCCGATCCGGATTCACCCACCAGCGCGACGGTTTCACCGCGGTCCACGGTGAAGGACACGCCTTTGACCGCCGCGTTGATCTGCCCATCCTGACGGAACGAGACCTTGAGGTTTTTCACATCCAGCAAGCTCATGAGAAGGTCTTTCTGGGATCAAACGCATCGCGCACGCCTTCGAATATGAAGACCAGCAGCGACAGCATGATGGCAAAGGTGAAGAAGGCGGTGAAGGCCAGCCATGGGGCCTGCAGGTTCTGCTTGGCCTGCAAGGTCAGCTCTCCCAGCGAGGGGGCCGAGGATGGCAGGCCAAAGCCCAGATAATCCAGCGAAGCCAGCCCGCCGATGGTTCCGGTGACGATGAACGGCATGAAGGTCAGCGTGGCCACCATCGCATTGGGCAGCATATGGCGGAACATGATCGTCATGTTGCCCACGCCCAGCGCCCGCGCGGCGCGCACATATTCAAGGTTCCGCGCCCGCAAGAACTCGGCGCGCACCACGCCAACCAGCCCGGTCCAGCTGAACAGGATCATCAGCGCGACCAGCAACCAGAAACTTCGCCCCAGCACCGCAAACATGATGATGATGACATAAAGCGACGGGGTTGCGGACCAGATCTCGATGATCCGCTGAAAGATCAGGTCCAGCCACCCACCAAAGAACCCTTGTATGGCGCCCGCGAAAATCCCGATAAGGCTTGCCGCGCCCGTCACAAGCAGCGTGAACAGGATCGAAAGGCGAAAGCCGTAAATCACGCGGGCCAGCACGTCGCGCTTGGTATCATCGGTACCCAGCAGGTTCTGGCCGTTGGGCGGCAGGGGCGCCGCGCCGGGCCGATCCACCGAGGTATTGAAGGAATAGGGGATCAACGGCCAGAGCGACCAGCCGCGTTCAAAACCCTCGGCCTGGAATGTACCGGCGTCGATCTGTTCGATGATGCCTTCGGGATCGTCGAAACAGTCTTCCAATCCACCGCTGTCGATAAGGCACTGAACCTCGGGGTCGCGATAGATCGCTTCGGTCTGGAAATCACCGCCAAATTCGGTTTCGGCATAGAAGTTGAAAACCGGCGTAAAGTACTCTCCCCGATACTTTACAAGGATGGGTTTGTCGTTGGCGATGAACTCGGCAAACAACGACAGGCCGAACAATACCGCGAAGATGATCAGCGACCAGAAGGCCCGTCTGTTGCGGCGGAAGTTGCTCCAGCGGCGCTGGTTTAGCGGGGACAAAGCCATTTACCCCTCCCGCTTTTCGAAATCGATGCGCGGGTCGACCAGCACATACATCAGGTCGCTGATGATGCCAACGACCAGCCCCATCAGACCGAAGATGAACAGCGTGCCGAAGATCACCGGGTAATCGCGGGCCACGGCGGCCTCGAACCCCAATCGGCCCAGACCATCCAGCGAGAAGATCGTCTCGATAATGATCGACCCGCCAAAAAACACCCCGATGAACACGGCCGGGAACCCTGCAATCACGATCAGCATCGCGTTGCGGAAGACATGACCATAGAGAACCTTGCGCTCGCTCAGCCCTTTGGCACGGGCGGTCATGACATATTGTTTCTTGATCTCATCCAGAAACGAGTTCTTGGTCAGCAGGGTCAGTGTCGCAAAGGCCGAGATTGTCAGCGCAATCGTCGGCAGTGCTATGTGCCAGAAATAATCCGTGATCTTGCCAAAGAAACTCAGGCTATCCCAATTGTCCGACGTCAGGCCGCGCAGCGGGAAGATTTGCCAGTATGACCCGCCAGCAAAAAGCACCAGCAGCAGGATCGCAAACAGAAAGCCCGGAATAGCATAGGCCACAATAATCGCCCCGCTTGTCCAGGTATCGAATTGCGATCCATCCTTGACCGCCTTTCGAATACCCAGCGGGATCGAGACCAGATAGGCAATCAGGGTCGACCACAGCCCCAGCGAGATCGAGACCGGCATCTTTTCTAGCACCAGGTCGATCACACTGATCGAGCGGAAATAACTCTCGCCGAAATCAAACGTCAGATAGTTGCCCATCATGATCACGAACCGTTCAAGCGGGGGCTTGTCGAAGCCGAATTCTTTTTCAAGTTCGGCAATAAACTCGGGCGGAAGGCCGCGTGCGCCGACATATTTGTCGTCGAAGACACCGCCCGCCGGTTCGGAACCCGCTCCTGCGTCGCCCCCACCGGCGAACCCGGCGAACACGTCACCCTGACCTTCGATTTGCGCGATGATCTGTTCGACCGGCCCGCCAGGTACGAACTGGACCAGCGTGAAGTTGACGATCATGATACCCAGAAGGGTCGGAATGATCAGCAATAAGCGTCTTAGTATATAGGCGCCCATGTTATCGCAGCGCGCCTTTCGCTTTCAACGCAGCCTGTTTTTCCGGATTGATCCACCACAGATCAAGATAACCCAGCGAATAGGGCGGCAGGTTTTCCGGGTATTCGTACATATCGTAATATGCTGTCCAGTATTCTGCGATGTACCCCACGGGGATTACGAAAAACTCGTACCGCAAGGCGCGATCCAAAGCCATCAACGCCGTGTCCTGATCGGCCTGATTGTCAGTCTCAAAGGACGCCTCGATGATCGCGTCGACCAAGGGGCTGGCCAGACCTGCCGGATTGAACAGGCTAAAGGCCGCTTCTTCCGATCCGTACATCTGGCTCAGACCGCCCCCGGTAGACAAGAACGATCCGTAGCGCGTGGAATAGACCATGTCATAATCCCGCTCGCGGCTGCGCAACGTGTATTGCGCCGGATCCACTTTCTCGGTCGAGGCATCCACCCCGATGGATTGCAGGTTCTGGACATAGGTTTCGATCATCGTTGCGGTCGAGGTCGGCAGGTTTGAAGGATATGGAATTTTTACCTTCAAAGGCCGACCTTCGGCATTGCGACGAATATTGCCTTCGCCGACGGACCAGCCTGCCTCATCCAATATCCTGGCAGCTTTGCGCAGGTTCTTTCGGTCATTCAGGCGTGCAGGGTTTGATTCGTGCGCCACAACAGCGGGTTCCGTCAGGACATCTTCGGGAACGACGTCGCCAAGCGCCTGCAAGAACGCCAGCTCTGCCCCTTTGGGCAGGCCATGCGCCTCGATCGGGGTTCCTTGCGTGAAAGAATTCCGCGGCGTGTTCAGTCCGAACAACAATGACTCGTTCGTCCATTCGAAATTGAAGGCTAGGGCCAGGGCCTTGCGGACATTCTTGTCGGCAAATTGCGGCTTTCCAAGGTTGAAGACAAAGCCCGAAGGTGTCGGCGGGCTGCCATCCGCGATCTCATCCCGAATAACTGTGCCTTCATCCAGCTTTGGGAAATCATACCCGGTCGCCCAAAGCTTGGGATCACTTTCGATCCGGAATGTGTATTCACCCGCCTTGAAACCCTCGAACGCTGCCGTTTGATCGGCGAAATACTCAACCCGGATTGTATCAAAGTTGTTGCGCCCGACATTGAAAGGCAGGTCCTTGCCCCAATAATCGTCCCGGCGTTTGTAAACGATGCGGCGATTGATGTCGTAGCTGTCGAGCTTGTAGGGGCCAGAGCCTACCGCCACTTCCAGCCGCGGTTCATCCAGTCGCCGTGTCTCATCCGCCTCGAACCATGCTTTTGAGAAAACAGGAGTTGAGCCGACGGTTTCGATCAGGCTGCGGCGGGTGACTTCGGGATTGAAGGTAAATTTTACGGTATGGTCATCCAACGCCTCGGCTCCTGTCACCATACGGCCAACGGCCTGCGCATAAGACGGCAGGCCCTGTTCGATGAACAAACGGTGGCTGTAAACAACATCTTCCGCTGTGACAGGCGTGCCATCCCAAAAGGTTGCTTCGGGGCGCAAATGGAAAATGGCATAGTTGCGCCCTTCGTCATATTCCAGACTTTCCGCAACTACGCCGTAATACTGCCCCACACTGTCTTCGGCACTTTCAAACAGACGGTCATATTGCAATGTGGTCAGCGCACCGGCGCGCCCTTTGCGTGAATAGGGGTTGAGAGAATCGAACGTTCCAGAGGCTGCCAGCGAAAGCTCGCCACCCTTGGGGGCGTTGGGATTCACATAATTCAGATGCGAATAATCCGCCGGGTAATCCAGATTTCCGAAATACGAATACCCGTGACTGCGGGTGACGCCTTCATCCAGCGCCTGTGCTGCATGCGGAGCAATCAGAGCGGCGCAGAGCCCCAAAATGCCAACCCATGGCCTTACCTCAAGATCACGTGCAGCAGGCATCAGGGATATCATATTGCTCATCCTCTCGGTCATTGTCACCGTCAATGTCGTAACCGCTAGCTAAAGTGCCAGCACGTGCAGATTCAAGTTTAGAATGCGTGAGCACTTTGTGAAGGTTTCTTCAGACAAAAAAGCCGCTGCGTTGCGGCAGCGGCTTTGAATGGTTCTGATCGGTCAGGCAATCAGTTGCCGATTGTCTGCAGATAGGCAATCACGTCGGCGCGATCCTGCGGCTTTTTCAGGCCGGCAAAGCTCATCGATGTGCCCGAGATATAGCTGCCGGGCTTGGTCAGGAAGGCATCCAGCGCTTCGGGTGTCCAGTTGCCGCCATGCGCCTGCATACCGGCCGAGTAACCGGTGAAGCCGTTGGCCGAGGCGACGGGGCGATTAACCACACCGTACAGGTAAGGGCCGGTGCCGTTTGCGCCGTCTTCCAGCTTGTGGCACGCGGTGCATTTGCGGAACACTTTTGCGCCGCTCTCGACGTCTGCGGCGGCCAGCAGGTCTTCGAAGACCACTTCTTCGCCGTTCGCGCTTTCGCCCGAGCTTTCGGTTTCGATAATGTAGGCGGCCTCAGCCGAGCCATGGCCACCGGAAGAATAGAGGACATCCGCCCCCCACTTGGCCAGAAGCAGCACCAGGAATGTGCCGAACAGGCCTGCGGCGGCCTTGGTTACTGTCATCGTGTCGAACATTGATCGCGAGTCCATTTCAGCTGTCTGGGCAGCTGTCTAAGGCTTCCCCTTGCGAGAGGCAAGGTATAGACACCGCGACGAAACGACCAAATCGCGAACTTGTTGCATGGAATCGACCAAATGACCAATCGCATTGCTTTTCAGGGGGAACCCGGCGCCTACAGTCACGAGGCCTGCCGCAACGCTCGGCCAGATATGGAAGCCCTGCCCTGCCGCACCTTCGAGGATGTGATCGAATCGGTCCGCTCAGGCGATGCGGATCTGGCAATGCTTCCGGTCGAGAACACGACCTATGGGCGGGTGGCCGATATTCACCGGCTGTTACCCCACAGCGGGCTGCATATCATCGATGAGGCCTTTGTCCGGGTTCATATCAACCTTCTTGCCGTGCCGGGTGCAAAACTGGAAGACATAACCGAGGCGCATTCGCATCTGGTGCTGCTGCCGCAATGTGCGGGTTTCCTTAAGGAACACGGCATCCGCGGCCGCGTCAGCCCCGATAACGCCCGCGCCGCTCGCGAAGTGGCCGAGGAAGGCAATCCGCATTCAGCCGCGCTGGCCAGTGAGCTGGCCGGTGAGATCTATAACCTGAACGTTCTGGCCCGCCATATCGAGGATAATGACGACAATACGACCCGCTTTCTTGTCATGTCGCGCGAAACGGATTTGTCCCGCCGGGGCGATCATGGGATGATCACCAGCTTTGTGTTTCAGGTCCGCAACATCCCTGCTGCGCTTTACAAAGCGATGGGCGGGTTTGCCACCAATGGGATCAACATGACCAAGCTGGAAAGCTATATGGTCGACGGCTCCTTTACCGCGACGCAGTTTTACGCGGATATCGTCGGGCATCCCGAAGACCGCAACGTGCAGCTGGCCATGGACGAGCTTGAGCATTTCACGACAAATGTCGAGGTTCTGGGCGTCTATCCGGCAGCACATCCGCGTGGATAATCACGGTTCACGACGGCATTCCTTTGGGCTTGTTTGGATGTTGCCCGTTTTTCGAAGCTGTTTGCAATGCCGGTGGCTCCCAATGTCCCGCGCCGCTGCGCCTGGAATCGTCGCTCTCTAGCGGTTAATCCGGTAGACCTTTGACACAGACCCATCTTGCGTGCGGTAGGTCCGGAAACCCATGGCTTCGTAGTAGGCCAGACCTTCGGTATTGCCTGCGCCAATTGTTGCATCGATAGCAGGGAGACTATGCGCGCGGGCCGCGTCCAGAGTGTGCGCGAAAAGTGCGCGCCCGATCCCAAGCCGGGCGGCTGATGGTCGGATATGGGTTCCAATCACGCCCCACCCGACTGACACGTCGTAGGGGTGGTTTTCGACCGCATATTTCAGGGATTGGAACCCAAGCACGTGACCATTCGGGTCCGTGGCGATTGTACACCGTATTTGATCCGGGTGGCGAACATAGTGCCTTAGGGCAAAATCGACATCGTGGGCTTTGCGCCGCTTGCCAACCAAGACCAGATCGTGAAGAACGCCAGCGATCCCTTCGGCATCGCATTCGGATGCGGGTTTGAAACTCAGGTGGTCCGGGCCCATCGCACCTGCCGTGCGATCATGTGTCTTACCCGCCATGCAGGTACCTTTGCTCCAACTCGCGTGCGAATTCGCTGAGACGCACCTGGAACTGTTTGCGAAATCTGGATTGCCCCAGCTTCATGGATTGCAACAGCAACCGTGCCGGCAGGGACTTGGCGGCGAGTGACATTTCTACGCTCAGGCGCGTCCGGCGCGGGGACAGGGCCAGAAAATCCACGGTCGTGAACCCGGTAATGCCCTTGCTGGCAGCGTCAAATCGCATTTGCGAAGGCCTGTCGAAATCCGTCATCACCACCGACATCTGACGCGGCTTTCCGCGCAGCTTGAACTCCGTATTCCATTCGGTTCCGGCCGTCACCGCTGTGCCACCGCCCAAACGGCGCACATCGATGCCACGGCGCATTGCCATACGCTCGAATCGTTCAAAATCCGACACCATGTCGAATACCGATTGGATGGGGGCCTCGATATCTTCGCGCGCTGAAAACTGCATAATGACCTTTGCTGTTTTATTGCTGAGCTAATGTTTCCTCAGTCCAGAGTATCTGCAAGCCAGTTCTGAAGCAGAAAATGAGCGATTGCCCCTTTGCGCGCTGGCAATAGCCTAGGATGATCACCGGCAAAGGCCTGCATCATTTCGGATTTGCTGACCCACATCGCCTCTTCTATCTCGACCGGGTCGATCACGATGTCGCGTGACAGCGCCTCACCCGCACATCCAAACATCAATGAGGCCGGGAACGGCCAGGGCTGGCTGGACAGGTACGAAACCGCACCTACCGGCACGCCCGCCTCTTCCATCACTTCGCGGCGCACTGCTGCCTCAAGCGTTTCGCCGGGCTCAACAAATCCCGCCAGCAAGGAGAACATCCCGTCAGGCCAGCCCGGAGACCGGCCCATCAGCACGCTGTCACCATGCGTGATCAACATGATCACAACCGGATCGGTGCGCGGAAAGTGCTGCCCGCCACAGGACCGGCAACTGCGCTGCCATCCCCCCTGCGACACCTCGCTGGCGGCACCACATCGGGCACAGAAGCGATGCGTTTCATGCCAGCCGATTATTGCCTTTGACGTTGCCGCCAGTTCCGCGTCGCGCGCCGACAGCCGTGTCATGATCCGGCGCAGTTCGGCAAACACGTGGCCTTGCGGTAAATCCGGGTGTTGTTGTTCGGACTTGTCCACGAACGCGCCCAGACTGGTCAGATCCAGCCCCTCGGCTGTCCATGCGGAAATATCAACGGCAAACACGGGGGCGCTGTCAGCGCTCAGACCCAAAAACACCGGGGATTCAATGACGCCGCCGGGACCATTGCTGATCAGCGGATGCGTCATTGGGATCATGGCAAGCTGGTCCAGCCCCTCACCCTGTACCAGCAGTTTTCCACGCCACAGCAAGATACAGCGGGCGGCCGGGTTGTGCATCGCCTCGGTCAGCTTGTCCGCATCTCCGCGATACTGCGCCGCCCGATCAAGGCCCGACCCTCCGAAGGTTACCTGCTCTGCGTTTTTCATTGGATTTCCTTTTGATCTTGCGCACAGGGCTGCCACGTCTCGGCTTGTGTTGCAATGGCTATTCAGGCGTAGAAAATCCACCACCCTGCCGCTGAAAAGCCGCATGGTGGCCTCGGAAAAATCATCTAGAGTGAATTTTGATGGATTTAATCAATACACACATTCAATAGCAGAATACTCAAAGTGAAGATCCCCTTCTCGACGCAGGTACAGCCCATTGGTGACAGTGGGAAAATTCGCATTCTGGCCACAACCGACCTGCATATGAACCTGACCGGTTTTGACTATCACACCGACACGCCAGACCAGACGATTGGATTGACAAGCACCGCCAACCTGATCCGCACAGCCCGGCAAGAGGCCAAGGACGCGCTGGTGCTGATGTTTGACAACGGGGATTCGTTGCAGGGAACCCCAATGGGCGATTGGGCAGCAAAAAGTGGCACTGCCCATCCGATGATGAAGGCATTCGAAGCCCTGGATTATGACGCGATCGGGCTGGGCAACCATGATTTCGGGTTCGGACTGGCGACATTGGACAACATCCTGACGCAAGCCCCCTGCCCGGTTATTTGCAGCAACCTGTATCGCACGCGCGGACCTCAGCCCTGGCAGCGGCATATCGTTCTGAACCGCACTGTGTCTTTGAACGGTAAAGACATTCCTGTTCGCATCGGCATCTTCTCGGTTCTTCCGCCGCAAACGGCCTGTTGGGAGGCACATAATCTGGATGACGATATCGTCGTCGAGGATATCCTGGTTGCGGCAAAGTCCCTGACGCAGACATTGCGCGACAAGGGGTGTGATATCATCGTCGCGCTTGCTCATTCCGGCCTTGGGGGCAGCGAACCGGTGGCGGGGATGGAAAACGCCGTGATACCCTTGGCCGCGATCAAAGGCATCGATGCCATTGTGGCCGGGCATACTCACCTGACACTTCCAGGAGAGGGCCATGCCAATACCCCGATGGTCGATCACCTGACGGGGCTGGTACATGGAACACCCGTTGTCATGCCGGGATCAGCGGGCTCTTACCTGGGGGTTATCGATTTGGCCGTGACCGCCGGGCCGGACGGCAAAGTGCAAATCCGGGATTGCTGCGTCGAACTGCGCCCGGTTATCAGCAACGGCACAGCCGTCGGGGAAGACAGTGAAATTGCGGGCTTGTGTGAGGTGGCACATCGTATGACCCGTCAATCCGTTGCCGCACCGGTGGCACATATCCCGGATACATTGCACAGCTATTTCAGTTGCTGTGCGCCGGATCGCGGGCTGACCCTTGTAGCTGCGGCGCAAGCCGCCGCACTGCGCCCGTTTTTGCAGGGACCAGACCTGGCGGATCTGCCGATTTTGTCGGTTGTTTCGCCTGCCAAATCCGGCGGACGCTCAGGCCCGCGCCATTATACCGAGGTACCCGCCGGAGAAATATGTTTGCGCCATGTCGCGGATCTGCATGTGTTTCCCAACGAGTTGCGTGCAATCCGGATCAGCGGCGCGCATTTGCTGGACTGGTTGGAGATGTCGGCCAGCGTATTCAACCAGTTAAAGCCCGGTTCCGAACCCGAGCTGATCAACCCTGAACGGGCCGGATACAATTTCGACATCGTGTTTGGACTGTCTTATCAGATCGATCCCACGCGGCCGCCTCGTTACGATGCGCAGGGGAAAATAATCCGCCCCGACCAAAAGCGGATCAGCGATCTGACATATGCAGGCCGTCCCGTACGACCGGAGCAGATGTTCGTTATGGCGCTGAACAATTACCGCGCCAGCGGAGGCGGGCATTTCCCGCATGCGACAACGTCTGAGCTGATCAGCCTGCCACCGCTGAGCATCAAGGACCTTGTGCAGGTTTACCTGGCGCAGCACCTTCCGCCCGACCCGATCGCCACGCAGCCCTACCCGTTCTCGCTGATGCCGCAACGGGGCGTGACAACAATTCTTCGCACAGGTCCGGGTGCCCTGAAATATCTGGATGAGTTGCACAGGTTCGATCCCGTGTCGCTGGGCTCGGATGGCAGGGGATTTGAACGCATTCGCCTGACGCTCTGATGGGTTGTCTTTTCCCGATGCCTTCCCTATATCTCGGACTCGAGAGGTTGGCGCGGGCGAGCGCCTCGCCAACCTGGTCAGGTCCGGAAGGAAGCAGCCACAACGAGCCCCGCTTGGGTCGATGTCCAACCTCTCACTTCGTGAACCACAGCCGCAGGAGGGCTTTATGATTGTAGTGAAAACCCTTCGGGCAGACTGGTTCTGATTCACCGGAATCACCGGACTGCCTGAACACACGACCTGCGGATGCGCGATTGCCATCCGTTGGCATTGCTGTTTCTGAAAACAGGCAGATAAATGTCTTATACGCTTTCGGACCTGGGATGGTCCTCTCACTTTGCCGCGCAACACGCGGCTTTTCCTTCCGACACGCCCTTTCGCGTTACCTCGGTTCATCGGGACCGTCTGATCGGGCTGAGCCCGAATGGTGAAATCCCTTTGCTGACACCGGATAGTCCGACCGGTTCATATGCCGTCGGGGATTGGATTCTTGCGGACGCCGAATACCGCGTACGTCGCCTTCTGGACCGGCGCAGCCTGCTGCAACGCAGGGCTGCCGGTACAGGTGCCACAACACAACTGATTGCCGCTAATGTCGATGTGTTGTTCATCGTCAGCTCGTGCAACGCCGATTTCAACCTGCCTCGGCTGGAACGTTATCTGGCGCTGGCGCATCAGGCCGGATGTTATCCGGTCGTCGTCCTGACGAAAGCTGACCAGTCGGATGACCCCGGCAGTTTCTCGGGACAAGTGCAATCTCTGGACCCTTTTCTGTCGGTGCTGGCGATCAATGCGCTGGACCCGGCAGATGTCGAAAAGGTTCTGGCATGGTGCCCCAAAGGCCAGACCGGCGCGCTGGTCGGGTCGTCGGGCGTAGGCAAAACGACGCTCAGCAACGCCATGACGGATCAAAACCTCGCCACGTCTGGAATTCGCGAAGACGACGCACGGGGCAGACACACGACAACGGTGCGCGCGTTGCACGGGATGGGTAACGGTGGCTGGCTGATCGACACGCCGGGAATGCGCGCACTGCGTTTGCTGGACGCTCAGGACGGGATCGACAACGTGTTCTCGGACATCACGGAGCTTGGCCAAAGCTGTCGCTTTTCGGATTGTCAGCACGAGACCGAGCCCGGCTGTACCGTGCAGAACGCAATCGACGAAGGCGTTCTTGATCCGGCGCGGCTGGACCGTTGGCGCAAGCTGCGGCGTGAAGATCAGCGAAACTCGGAAACCGTTGCCCAATCGCGGGCGCGGGACAAGGCGTTCGGCAAGATGGTGCGCGGTGTCATGCAGGACAAGAAACTTCGCAAACGGCCATAACTGCAAGGTGTTAGGAAAACCTGCGTCGCGTCTGATCAGGCGATCAGGCGCGGCCAGACCGCTGCATTGCGACGGGCAAATGCTCCGATATGGCCTATTTCCGGCAGTCCGAATTCAGCAGGCTTCAGAAGGTGGCGTCTGGCCTCGGGGCCGTACAGATCGGCAAGGCGCCAAACTGCCTCGGGCGGAGCCATCTGGTCATCTTCGAACGTGAACAGATCCACAGGTGTTCCAGAACTGCCCCAATGCGCATCAGGCAAATTCTGCCCGATCTCGGGAATGTAGCTAAGAGGTGCTGTACACCATTTGCGCCATTGCCAGTAGACCGAGGCGGGCAGGTCCGAACCAAACCCGATCGCTTTGCCGGGCAGATACCCAAGCGCCCGCACCATCAGCGGTGCATGGCCATACCAGAACAGCCCTGCCAACCCCCGATAGGGCCATGGGTGATCTTTCAAAGTCACCAGCCCCGAACACACACCGATCATTCGGTCGATCTGGTCGATATCCGGCTGCACCGGCCCCAGCATCGCACCGACCGAATGGCCGATGGTCCACTGCTGCGCCTTTGGAAACCGCCTGCGCATTTCGGCCCGTGCCGCTGGCATGTCGATCAACGCCCAATCCGCCATTGTTGCAGTTGCGTCTTTCAGGCGGCCGACCAAAGAAAGCCCGTAGTCCCGATAGTCATAGGTCAGGCAAGCTATCCCCCGCTCGGTAGCCAGCCATCGCGCAAAGTGTTGATAATAGTCACGCGGCACACCCGTGGCACTGTTAAATACGACAACGGTTTCCGGCTCACCCACTGGCCGGTACAGCCGCGCCGACAAGGGCACGGACCCTGACGGAAAGCGGAAATCTTCGATCAACACCGTCTGTTCCGTATCCAACATGATCCCCGGCTTTCGCTGAAACAATGGTTTGCCTGCCTTCGATGCCGACGAAACTAAGCCGGAACGTAAACCGCATCCAGCATGACCAAACGTCCGGCCTAAAGATCGGCTTGACTCGGAACGCGATCAGGCGCTAGCGGTTGTGTGATGGTTTCCGGCCCCCACAAGAGGTCGGGATGAAAAGGGAACACGGTGCGGTTTGTCTGGTCACACAGATATCAACCAAGTCCGCGACTGCCCCCGCAACTGTAAGCGGTAAGCAATGCCGAAATACCACTGGCCCATGGGCTGGGAAGGTCGGCAGAGCAATGACCCGCAAGTCAGGAGACCTGCCATCGGAACTGAAACCGAAACTCGGGCGGGGTGTCCGGGCAGGTCCTGACAGCCAGATGCTGTCCCACCTGCCCCAATATCCAGCCCACCACGCGCGGAGGGCGCAGGATGATCTGGAAGACAAAATCACACGAATACAGCGCAACTGTGTGCCAGCGGACGGGCAAAACCTGCCCGGCTTTGGCGCGACTGGCCCGCTCGATTTCCGAAGCCATGGCGCAGGCGGTTTCGGCCACCAGCGAGGATTTCGAATTTGAAGGCAACAGCGCGCTGTCACATTGCGCAGAAGGGTGCATGGCAACGATCCGAGCGCGATCCGACAGCGTTCGCGTTTTCTGCGGGGCGCACCCTGATACAGCAATTCGGGGCCTGGATGCCTATGCCGATTTGATCTTCGGACCTAAATTCAGAACGCTGCCCGCGGGCATTGTCGCGAACCCGCCTTGCGCCATGATCGAGGTTTCAACGATCCGACCCCCGAAATCCGGTTACGCACCCCAGCAGCTTTCAGCTTGATCCCACTTCCACCTGTGCCGGCGTGATCCGGGACGCCCAGGCCAGCTGCGCATCGGTTTCGACAACGCACGGGCGTACGGCCCGCAGGCGGTTCAGTGCGTCACTGGCGCGTTCACCGCATTCAACCATCAGTCGCAGAACAATCATCCCGGACCTGCCGCACCCCCCACGGCAGTGCACTAGGACCCGGCCACCACCCGACAGTGCATGTCGGGCCGTGGCGCTGACCTCTGGCCAGGCCTTCTGAACCGCTTGCGTTGGCGCTCCAAAATCTTCGATCGGCAGGTGAACCCACCGGCTGGCCCGGCTTTGGATGTCGCTGCCAAAGTGCTGCGCGCCATCCTGAAGCATTTCGACATCCGTCGTCATTGAAATCACAAGGCCCGGTTTCCACGCCGCAATCGTATCCAGATCGGTGGCGTAATCCCCGCCACGACCGGGCATTGAAGTAAGGGCAAGCGTCCCGCCTCCGACCTGCAGAGCAAAGATGACCAACTGCGACATGAAGTGCGTCCTCCCCCAAGGTACTCTTTAAGAAATGAGTCATTAAATCCGCTGGTCCAGTTTAGTTGGAAACCAGCCCGTTCCTGAAACAAAAAATCATCGCGCCCCACAGTGGACGCGGACTGCCGCCGCCACTACGCTGTGCCGAAGCACCGAATCCGAGCGAGAAGACATGACAGACACGCCCAGCCCCGCCTATCAGGTTCTCGCCCGCAAATACCGCCCGGAAACCTTTGCCGACCTGGTGGGTCAAGATGCTATGGTGCGCACCCTAAAAAACGCCTTCGAGGCCGACCGGATTGCGCAGGCCTTTATCATGACCGGCATTCGCGGAACGGGAAAAACCACCACGGCGCGGATCATCGCCAAAGGCATGAACTGCATCGGGCCGGATGGAACCGGAGGGCCGACAACCGAGCCTTGCGGTCAGTGCGAGCATTGCGTCGCAATCATGGAAGGTCGCCATGTCGATGTGATGGAAATGGATGCGGCCAGCCGTACCGGCGTCAACGATATCCGCGAGATCATCGACAGTGTCCGCTATCGCGCCGCCAGTGCACGCTACAAGATCTACATCATCGACGAGGTTCACATGCTCTCGACCAGCGCATTCAACGCGCTGCTCAAGACGCTCGAGGAACCGCCCGCACATGTGAAATTCATCTTCGCGACCACCGAGATTCGCAAAGTGCCGGTCACGGTTCTGTCGCGGTGTCAGCGCTTTGACCTGCGCCGGATCGAGCCCGAAGACATGATCGGTCTGCTGCGCAAGATCGCCGGGGCCGAGGGCGCGCAGATCGCCGACGACGCACTGGCGCTGATCACCCGCGCTGCAGAAGGGTCGGCCCGCGACGCGACCTCACTGCTGGATCAGGCAATTTCACACGGGGCTGGCGAGACGACCGCCGATCAGGTCCGTGCGATGCTGGGTCTGGCGGATCGTGGTCGCGTTCTGGACCTGATGGACATGATCCTGCGCGGTGACGCGGCAGGGGCGCTTACTGAACTGAGCGGGCAATATGCGGAAGGCGCGGACCCTCTGGCCGTGCTGCGCGATCTGGCCGAAATCACGCATTGGGTGTCCGTCGTAAAGATCACACCTGACGCGGCCGAAGACCCGACGGTTTCCCCCGACGAACGCACACGGGGCCAGCACATGGCCGAGGCTTTGCCGATGCGGGTTCTGACCCGGATGTGGCAGATGCTGCTGAAGGCGCTGGAAGAAGTCTCTGCGGCGCCCAACGCGATGATGGCCGCCGAGATGGCCGTTATCCGGCTGACGCATGTCGCTGATTTGCCCAGCCCCGAAGAGCTGATCAAACGGCTGCAAGACACCCCGCCTCCGCCTCCCGGCGGGCCGGGCGGAGGCATGTCAATATCCCGACAGGCCCCGGTGGCAACGCAATCCAACGGGGCCCCGCCTGCCTATACATCGCCCCCGCGCGGAGCGGGTGGCGCACCGGTTGCCGCACTGTCGCAGGATGCACAGACGGCCCTGGCCCGCTATCCAACCTTCGGGCATGTGGTGGAACTGATCCGCACAAACCGCGATGTGAAACTGCTTGTCGAGGTGGAAAGCGGCGTGCGCCTTGTGTCGTATCAGCCCGGCCGGATCGAATTCACCCCGACGCCTCAGGCACCGTCGGATTTGGCGTCGCGATTGGGCTCTGCCCTGCAACGATGGACCGGCAATCGGTGGGCCGTCTCCATTGTCTCGGACGGAGATGCGGCGACCATTGCGGAAGTGCGGGACCGGGCCGAACTTGCCCTGAAAGCCGAGGCCGAAGAACACCCGCTGGTTCAGGCCGTGCTGACGCAATTCCCCAAGGCAAAGATCATTCGGATCGAAACACCGGAGCAGCGCGCCGCCAAGGTTGAGACCGAGGCCCTTCCCGAGGTCGAAGATGAATGGGACCCCTTCGAAGAGGACTAACCCCTCAGCCCGCAGGTCCACGCCTCAAGAAACCGGCATACTCACGCCCCTCCACCATGCAACTGAGGGAGGGAATGCGGGCGGATAAATGATCAGTCCGCGACGCTCTGATCTGGACAGGCGGGAGACCTCTTGTGCCGCCTGCCTGCGGTCCGTATTTAGAACCAAACAGAAACACAGGAGACGACTGATGCTGAAAGGACTCGGCGGGCTTGGCGGTCTGGGCGACATGGCCAAGATGATGAAATCCGCACAAGACCTGCAAACCAAGATGACCGAAATGCAGGAAGAACTGAACAACATGATGGTTGTCGGCGAATCCGGTGCAGGACTGGTCAAGGCAACAGCTACAGCCAAGGGTGAACTCAAGGGGCTGGACATTGATCCGTCGATCTTCAACGGCGACGACAAGGAAGTGGTCGAAGACCTGATCCTGGCCGCGATCAAGGACGCTCAGGCCAAAGCTGCCGAACGTTCACAGGAAGAGATGGGCAAGCTGACCGAAAGCATGGGCCTGCCCAAAGACATCAAGCTACCGTTCTAAGCTTCATCTTTTCCCAAATACTCCCGCCGGAGGCTCCCTCCGGCGCAAAGCAGGACAGGCCATGGGAACGAACAGCGAAATCGACAATCTGATCGACCTGATGGCCAAACTGCCGGGGCTGGGCCCGCGCTCGGCCCGCCGCGCGGTGCTGCACCTGATCCGCAAACGCGCCTTGCTGCTGACGCCCCTGTCAGACGCCATGCAGCAAGTGGCCGTCACCGCCCGCGAATGCCTGAATTGCGGCAACGTAGGCACCACCGATATCTGTGACATCTGCAATAGTGAGGCCCGAGCGACCGGAGAGCTGTGCGTGGTCGAGGACGTCGCCGACCTCTGGGCGATGGAGCGGTCAGGCGTCTTCAAAGGCCGCTATCACGTGCTGGGTGGCACGCTGTCTGCACTGGACGGGGTCGGCCCGGACGAGCTGCGCATTCCCCGCCTCAAGGATCGGGTCTTGGCCGAAGGGATCACCGAAGTGATCCTTGCCCTGAACGCCACCGTCGACGGCCAGACCACCGCCCATTACATCGCCGATCAGCTGGAAGGACAGGTGCGCCTGACCTCACTGGCGCAAGGCGTGCCCATCGGCGGAGAGTTGGATTATCTGGATGACGGAACGATCACGGCGGCGCTCAGGGCGCGTAAGGAACTTTAGGTCAGCATCTGTAAATCAACGTCCTTAATAAAAAGTCAGCAAGAACGGCATCTCCAACGGTATTCAATTCAGGTACACATCTTGAACAAGTATCCAGATCTTTTTGTACTGCGACACGGCGAAACCGAATGGAACACACTGGGGAGGTTCCAAGGGCGCAAGAATTCCCCGTTGACGGAAATCGGCAAGTCTCAGGCCCTAAAGCAAAATGAGATACTCAGGCGAATACCGAATGCACCGTCGCGCGTTTTTGTCAGCCCGCAAGAGAGAGCAATGCATACCGCCCGCTTGGCAACAACGCCTCATCATGAGTTGATACATGATGAACGGCTTATGGAAATCGCGTTTGGGCAATGGGAAGGCGCAACGCGTGATTTCATCCGAGAGCAAATCGATTGTTCCTATGAAAGCTTTCATTGGTTCTTCCGCAGCCCGGGTGGAGAAAGCTTCGATGATATCTGCGGTAGAGTAGACTCATTTCTGAAGGAACAAGATGAACCTGCGATCATAGTAACCCACGGCGTCACGTCTTTGGTGCTAAGAGGGCTTTGGTTGGGTCTCGATCTGGACAAATTGCTACAGCTACCGCGAACTCAGGGTTGCGTGTTTCATCTTTCAAACGGAGTTGAAACCATAGTGACCTGAACAAATTGTTTGGGTTCGGAACTCATGCTGTACTCATCATCGTTGTCAGAACAGTCACGTTGATAAAAAAGCGACTTTGGATGACCATGGAACTACTCTAAGGATAGGTAAATTCAGCGATTATTTTGGAGCCGCCTATGACCCGCCTTCTCGCCTTCACCCTCGCCGCCTTCACTGCAACCGCTGCCCTGTCGCAGGACCTTGTGGACAAGGGCTTCGTCGAAGGCTGGAACATCATGATGGACCCCGCGCTTGGGAACGGGTGTCTGATCCAGACGGTGTATCAGGATCTCTCGGTGGTCAGGCTGGGTTACGACGCGTTGGGCAATCGCGGGTATTTCGCCGTGTACAACAAAGCCTGGGGCGACATTAAGCAAGGTGAGAGCTATCCCATCCGGTTCGAACTGGACGGCAAGAGCTTTGATGCCACCGCTATCGGGTTCAATGAACGCAAAGTGCCCGGTGCGACGGTGTTTTTTACCGACCGGAATTTCGTCACCGCGATTGCCCAGAACAAGACGATGACAGTTTACAATCCCGCAGGCGAGGTGGTGATGGCGATTGATCTGAAAGGCACCGCCAAGGCGCTGGACTATGCGCGGGACTGCCAGAACAAAAAGCTTTAACGAATCGGATCGAACAGCGCGTCCTTGGCGGTGCAGTCGCGAATTACATCGCGGCCGCATGGCACCGGATCAAGGTCGCGCGACAGGCATAGGCGGACCTCTTCGATATAGCCCTGTTTGCAGGTGACCGTGATCATATCGCGCTCCAGCTCTGGATTGGCTTTCAAAAACGCATCCTCGACCACCGAAGCCGGCAGTTTGACGGATGCGTCCAGTTTGCGGAAGACCTGCGGGCGTTCGACAGCATCATAGGCACGCCGGGACAGGGCGAAATAGTCGGGCGCAGATAGCCCCGAACAGGTGCCGTGTTTCTTCCACTGATGCCATGCAAGGCCCGCACTGCCCTGAATATCTTCCATTTCCCGCGTCATGCGGCGTGTCGGCGGTGCCTCGGGCGAGCGGCAGAAGGATGGCCAGCCCTGATGAAATTGCGGCCAGAGCCCGTGCAGGATCCATCCGTGGTCGTGCCGGTCGTCGCATTGGTCTGACCCGCGTGCGTCCCCTTCGCGGGCGCACCAATTGGGCGACCAGCTAAGCGACAGGACGTAATAGTCGAACTCACCTGCTTTTTCACCTTCGGCCAGCGCTGCCATCGCGCTGAAGACCCACAATACGACCCAGCGCATTCGCCTCTTCCCTTCTTGCTGCGTGGCGACTATATACGGGCCAAGTTCCCCGACAACGGAAACCTGCCCCAAGACCAAGGGGCCGCCGAATTCCGGCGACGGGAAAGATGTATGTATAGGAGACGGGCTGATGGCAAAACCGCTTATGGCCAAGGCAACCGCCGTATGGCTGGTGGACAACACCACGATCAGCTTCAAGCAGATCGCGGATTTCGTAGGGATGCACGAACTGGAAGTGCAGGGTATCGCTGATGGCGATGTGGCCACAGGCGTAAAGGGCTTTGACCCGATCGCAAACAACCAGCTGACCCAGGATGAGATCGACGCCGCGCAGAACAACCCGCTGCACAAGCTGAAGCTCAAGTTCAACCCGGCGGCATCCGGCGAAGAAAAGCGCCGTGGCCCGCGTTATACCCCGCTGTCCAAGCGTCAGGACCGTCCGAACTCGATCCTGTGGCTGGTCAAGTTCCACCCCGAACTCAGCGATGGCCAGATCGCCAAGCTGGTTGGCACCACCAAGCCGACCATCCAGTCGATCCGCGAGCGCACCCACTGGAATATCTCGAACATGCAGCCGATCGACCCGGTTGCGCTGGGCCTGTGCAAACAGTCCGAACTGGATGCGATCGTGCAGAAGGCCGCAGCCAAGAAAGCGGCCGAAGGCGGCGTGATGAGCGATGACGAGCGTCGCAAGCTGGTTTCGACCGAGCAGTCGCTCGAAATGGATGCCGCGCCGAAAATCCCGACCGCGATCGAAGGTCTGGAGACCTTCTCGCTGTCCGAGGATCGGTCGGATGAAAAAGACGACGAGCCTGTTATCGACGCCGACAGTTTCTTCAACCTGCCCAAAGGCGGGGCGGATGATGAAGACGAGGATGATCCTCGTCTGTAACAGACAATCAGCCCCGGTCGGAACGGCTGGGGCTTTTTTGACGGACTTGTCATGCTGAGCATTCTTTCTGCGATTTTCGGCCCGCACCGCGCCGTAACGATCTACGCCTTTCTCAGGACATGGGGGCTGGGTCTGGCGGGTGGTGTTGTCATGATCGCCATCGTCACCACCTTGTTTCTGCTGGGGGACGAAGGCGAACACGAGCACGAGGCTTTCCTGATCGTACCGGTTCTGTCCGCAACCCCGGTGAACGGGGACCTGAAGAACGGCGTCGTAGCCTCGGTTCGCTTGCCCGATGGATCGGCCACGTCGATTACGTCGACCGAGTCGCAGATTTCACAAACCGTTGGAACGACGGCCTGCGTGGAAAAACGCATCTACGTCAAAAGCGGCGAAGCCCGGTATCGGTTCAAACTGCCCCGTCTCTGCGAATCCGGTTGATCGAAATTTCAGACAAAACAAGGCCGCCCGATGCTGACACCGGGCGGCTTTTTCGTTCATACCACCTGAAAGATGATGCCTGCGACTATTGCGCCCCCCACACCAAGGCTCAGGTAGGCGGCAAACACGCGCGGTTTGACCAATGACCAGACTGCGGCCATCGCCGGTATGGAACTGACGGCACCCGCAACCATGAACGACATCGCAGCTCCCGCGGTCATGCCCTGATCGATCAGACCCGCCAGCAGCGGCGGCGCGACGTAAGAGTTCAGATAGGCCGGCATCCCCACCAGCGCGGCGACAATGATCGGCAGCACGCCTTCTCCGCCAACGACGCCAGCGATCAGGTCCGCAGGCACATAGTTGACCAACAAAGCTTCGAGCACATAGGCCAGCGCCAGCCACTTCAGCAGGAACAGCCCGTTGTGCACGAATTCCGAACGGAACCGAACGCGACGCTCGGGCTCTTGCCAGAACTTCCAGACCGGCGTGTCATCCGCTTTCGGACCACATCCACAACACCCGGCAGGTTTGTATTCGCGCAAGGGCTGCGCAAACGCCCCCTGCCGCATCAGTAACCGAACCGCGAACCCGCCGAACAGGCCAAGCGCAACGGCGGCAACCGCCTTACCGATGGCAAAGGGCCATCCCAGCGCGGCAGCCGTAATCAAAAGCGTCGGCGGGTCGATCAACGGCGAGCTGAGCCAGAACGCCATCACGGCCGACAGCGGCGCTCCGAGTGCAAGCAAGCCCGCAATAAAGGGAATGACTTCGCAAGAACAAAATGGTGCAAGTCCGCCGAACAGGGCGGCCAGAAAGATCATCCGGGTCTCGCGCCCTTCAAATGCGCGCGCCACCATCACCTCAGCCCCGGTTGCCTTGAGATATGACAACAGAAGCACGGCAAACAGGATGTATTGTCCTGTATGCGCCAAGGCCCTGACTGCAAAACTCGCAACCTCACGCAGGTTGCCGGGGTCGAGAACGGCCACCGCCACAAGAATGGCGACAATCAATGCCCAGGGTGTCTTGATCATCTCAAGCGCACCTTTGGCGGTCAGTCGGGGCGATTGCGTCAATTCAGCCATCGTTGGCCGCCTTTCCAACCGCGTCAGCGCAGCATTCGCTAAGAATGAACTGCGCCAGCGTCTTCAATTCGTCATAACAGGCCCGGTTGATCGTGGTGCGACCGATCTTTTCCTGCTCGACCACACCTCCGGCTGCAAGAAACCGCAGGTGGTGCGCCAAAGTCGACGGGGCAATCCCCGTCCGGTTCTGGATTTCGCCAACGGTCAGACCGGCATCACCAGCCCGCACTAGCGTCTTGAGGACTTTCAACCGGGCTTCCGAGCCCATGGCGGAAAATCCGGCAGCAGCAGTTTCCCACATGAGCTGCCTCCATTAAACTAGATTTATAGTTTTGTAGTTTCACAAAGGACCCTGGTCAACCCACCTTGGGAAAATTTTCAATGACACTGTAAGTCCAGATTGCCCCTGCCTTAAGTCCAACCTATAAGCAGGCATGGGGATATCGGTCGAAACATTCTTTCTTGAGCTCAACGGTCAGGGCACGTTGCAGGCCCAGATCCAGCAGATGATTGCCGAGGGCATTCTGTCCGGTCGCTTTCACGTGGGGGAAAAACTGCCATCCTCGCGAAAGCTGGCCGCACATCTGGGTGTCAGCCGCATAACGGTGACGCTTGCCTATACCGAGTTGCTGGCCAATGATTATCTGATGGCAAAGGGCCGGTCAGGATATTACGTCTCGCAAAACGCACCGGTTCCGCCCAAATACTCGCCCGTGCAGCGCGGCACGGAATCTGTCGACTGGGACAGGGCATTGGCGCGCCGCTTTCTGGACAGCGACGTCCTGCCGAAACCCAGCAATTGGCGCGAATACCGCTATCCGTTCATCTACGGTCAGGCCGACCGAACCCTGTTTGATCACGCCAACTGGAGATTATGCGCGGTTCGCGCATTGGGGCACAAAGACTTCGATTCGCTGACAGGGGATTACGTGGATCAGGATGATCCGTTGCTAATCGAATTCATCGCGCGCCACACCCTGCCGCGCCGTGGTATCGCCGCCCGCCCCGAAGAGATCTTGATCACCCTGGGCGCGCAGAACGCGCTTTGGCTGGCCTCACGCATCTTGCTGACACACAAACGCACGGCCGTAATCGAAGATCCCTGCTACTACGCGCTGCGAAGCCTTTTGAACCACTGGGACTGCGCTGTGACCCCCCTGAGCGTCGATCGCGACGGCTTGCCACCAGAAGCGATCCCCGACGAAGCAGATGTCATCTTTACCACCCCCAGCCATCAAAGCCCGACAACCGCGACGATGCCGATCGACCGCCGCAACAAGCTACTGGATCGGGCACGCGATCTGGATGCAATGGTTGTCGAGGACGACTATGAATTCGAAATGGCCTTTCGCAGCGCACCTTCGCCTGCACTCAAGTCCATGGATCGGGATGGGCGCGTGATTTACGTCGGCAGTTTTTCCAAGTCGCTGTTTCCGGGATTGCGGCTTGGATACATGGTCGGATCCGAGCCTTTCATCCGCGAAGCTCGTGCTCTTCGCTCGTTGGTCCTGCGCCACCCTCCGGGTCATATTCAGCGCACGGCAGCGTATTTTCTGTCATTGGGCCATTACGACGCGCAGATCCGACGTATGTCGAAAGCCCTGCAAGAGCGGCGCGATGCGATGGACAAAGCCATCGAAGAAAGCGGGCTCACAGTGGCTGGACGGGGCGTAATGGGTGGCTCATCAATGTGGATGTCGGCCCCCGAGCACGTCAACACAACGCAGCTTGCGCTAAAGCTGCAGAACCAGGGTGTTCATATCGAACCGGGTGCTCCGTTTTTCTCGGGGCCCGACAGGCCGCAGAATTTCTACCGCCTCGGGTACTCTTCTATTTCGACCAACCGCATAGGCCCCGGCGTCGAACTGATCGCGGATGCCATCCGGTCTGCCTGAGATCGCACTGGACATATTCCGCAGACGCGTCTGGCCCTAACGCAGGTCGCACCCTTACGCCAAAACCATATCAACCCCCGGGTCCCGGTGCCCGGTTTTCTCACTCTTGCTTGGAGAACACCCCTATGAAGATGACGACGGAAGAGGCCTTTGTTAAGGTTTTGCAGATGCATGGTATTGAGCATGCGTTTGGGATCATTGGCTCTG
>NZ_JBQERC010000019.1:0-66876 GCF_056534665.1 Ruegeria sp. P8 | reverse complement strand
CAACGCAGCCGCCCGGATCTTTCATCTGATGGCATCAAAAGGCATCCTGGCCCGCACACAGGCCTGGCGCAGCAGGTAATCCACACAAAAAACTCAATACCCCCGCAGATCACATATCTGCGGGGGTTTCCTTCTCCCCAAGAACCCGCTCCGCAAAGTCCATAAACGCCCGTATGATCTTGACATCGCGACGCTGGGAAAGTGAGATCATGCTTTCACCCATTTGCAAATTCACACCCTTCAATTTGATTTGCCGCAGTCGATCATCGTGCCCATATTCCGCCTGAGATACAAAACCGATACCTGCACCCGAGGCAACAAGTTCGCGAACGGCTTCTCGGCCTTCAGCTACAATCGCCGGGTTTAACCTGATACCTTGTTTCTCGGCTGCTTCTTCCAGTTTCTCGCGTGTTTTTGACCCGTGCTCTCTGAAAATCAGGGGCAACTCGGCCAGCTCCTTCAGGGTCAGGGTGGGTTTTGATGCCAAAAGCACGCCCTGGCCAGCAAAAGCCACGATTTCAGTGGACCCCAAATTCAATACGTCCATGTCCTTGCCAGGAGACAGGCTGCCAACAACACCGATCTCTGCATTGTAAGACCGAAGCTCTTCCAGGATTTCTTCGGTGTTGCCGGATCGCACAGTGATCGTGATTTTAGGGTATTTCTTTTGGAACGGCGCCAGAAAAGATGTCATGTGATGCGCTGAATCGGCAATGATCCTTAATTCTCCATCGATCGCGGCTTTGGTTTCAGAGAGGTAATCCTCAATCTGATCTTCGATCTCGAAATACTGTTTGGTGAATCGGTAAAGCTGTTCGCCTTCGGGCGTTAGGTTCACGCGTTTTCGTTCACGCTGGAACAACAACAGGTCGTGATCCTGTTCCAGTTTTCGGACCTGCTCTGAAATCGCTGGCTGGGTCAGATACAAAGCCTCTGCCGCACGGGAAAATCCCCCATGTTTGGCCACGTAATGAAAGGCTTTCAACTGGCTGTGTCGCATTACAGTTCCCTGAAGATGAATGCATAGGCTGCGCCTATGATTAGATTGATAATTGCAATTTCACATATAGCAAGCGTTGCTGCAATTGTGTTCCTGAAAACGCTGTTCTGGAGCCTGGTAATGACGCCATCCAAACCAAAATTAGAGCAACCGCGCCTTGGTGAACCCTACCTTTTGACGCCCGGTCCTTTGACAACGTCCTACGCGGTCAAAGAGGCAATGTTACGTGACTGGGGTAGCTGGGACGATGATTTCCGCGCCATGACGCGGGAGGTGCGGTCAAGCCTGCTGAACCTGCTTGGCGAGGGTGCCGACGCGTTCGATTGCGTACCGATGCAAGGCAGCGGATCGTTTTCCGTCGAGGCGATGCTGGCATCCTTTATTCCGCGAGACGGAAAGGCGTTGGTATTGGCAAATGGTGCCTACGGGCAGCGTTCAGCACAAACGTTGCAGTACCTGGGTCGTGATCATGTTGTGTTGGACAAAGGCGATTACCTGCCGCCGAGGGGTGATGAGGTTGCGCGCATTCTCGCGGATGACCCGGACATCACGCATGTCGTCGCCATTCACTGCGAAACCAGCTCGGGCATCCTGAACCCGGTCGAAGAGATTTCGGAGGTCACATATGCCGCCGGGCGCAAGCTCTTGATTGACTCGATGTCCGCCTTTGGAGCGATTGAGCTCAAACCAACTGAAATTCGTTACGAGGCCATGGTGTCTTCGGCGAACAAATGCATCGAGGGCGTTCCGGGTTTCGGGTTCATCGTGGCGCGCAAGACCGAGCTGGAAGCCGCAAAAGGCAACAGTCATTCGCTGTCTCTGGATGTGTATGCGCAGTGGGCGCATATGAACAAAACGGGACAGTGGCGGTTTACCCCGCCGACGCATGTGGTTGCGGCCTTCATCGAGGCACTTCGGGCGCACACTGCCGAAGGCGGTGTTGCAGGTCGAGGCGCCCGCTATACCCGCAACCGGGACGTCATGGTCGCGGGCATGCGGGAACTGGGTTTCGAAACACTGCTGGATAATCGTTGGTTGAGCCCGATCATCGTTACCTTCTTCTGCCCGGCTGATGAGAATTTCGTTTTTGATCAGTTCTATAACCGGATGAAAGAAAAAGGGTTCATTATCTACCCGGGCAAGCTGACTGTCGTCGACAGTTTCCGCGTCGGTTGCATCGGCCAGATGGACGAAGATGTCATGCGTAAAGTTGTGATCGCTGCAAAAGAATCTCTGGAAGAAATGGGCGTGACAAGCGCTGCGCCTCCTCTCCGGGCACTGGAAGAACGCGCCAAGTTGGCCGCATAAAAATCAAGGAAAACACAGATGACCATTCAAACCCCTGTCGAAGCAAATGAGCGCGTCTACCCAACGCCGAAGGTGCCCGCAATTGCCATCTGCCTTGATGGATGTGAACCTGAATACCTCGACGTGGCGATTGCGAAAGGGCTGATGCCCAACCTCAAACGGATGCGGGAGGAAGGTACAGACCGTCTGGCGCATTCTGTTATTCCGTCGTTCACCAACCCCAACAATCTTTCGATTGCCACCGGGCGTCCGCCGATCGTGCATGGAATCTGCGGCAACTACCTTATTGATCCCGACACCGGTGAAGAGGTTATGATGAACGATGTCCGCTTCCTGCGCGCGCCGACCATCTTCTCACAGTTCTATGATGCAGGTTTCCGCGTGGCGATGGTAACCGCCAAGGACAAGCTTCGCGCGCTGCTTGGTGCCGGGCTGAAGTTTGACGAGGGCAGGGCGGTTGCATTCTCTTCTGAGCGTTCGGGCGAAACGACGCTTGAGGAACATGGCATCGACAATGCCAGCAAATGGTTGGGTATGGACGTGCCCGAGGTATACTCGGCCGAGCTGTCGGAATTCGTTTTTGCTGCTGGCGTCAAGCTGCTGAAAGAGTTCAAGCCCGACGTCATGTATTTGTCGACTACCGACTATATCCAGCACAAGTTTGCACCCGATCAAAAGGGCGCACTTGATTTCTACGCCATGTTCGACCGCTATCTGGGCGAGTTGGACGCATTGGGGGCCGCCATCGTGGTGACGGCTGATCATGGCATGAAGCCTAAGCACCTGGCAGATGGATCCCCTTCGGTCGTCTATGTGCAGGACCTGATGGACGAATGGCTGGGCAAGGATGCGGCGCGGGTCATCCTTCCGATCACTGACCCCTATGTCGTGCATCATGGTGCACTGGGTTCGTTCGCGACCGCTTACCTGCCGGATGGCGCGGATCAGAGTGACATCATTGCCAAACTCAAGGCGACCGAAGGGATCACCCATGTGCTGACCAAGGCTCAGGCCATTGAACGGTTCGAATTGCCCGGTGATCGGATTGGCGACATTGTGATGGTTTCTGGCGAAAACATTTGCATCGGAACGTCCGAGCATCGCCACGATCTGGCAGCGCTCAAAGAGCCCCTGCGCAGCCATGGTGGTTTGACGGAACAAGAAGTTCCCTTCATCGTGAACCGTGTCATCGACCTGCCAAACCAACCCGTGCTGCGCAACTTTGATGCCTTTTTCTACGCAACTACAGCGGCGGCACAGTAAGCCATGAAAGACCAGACCATGTCGAAAATCGAAGTACGTAACGAAGGAATGCGGATCGGTGGCGAAATCGTCTTTACCGATGAAACCATTCCTGTTCTTTACCCGTACACCAACGAGGTCGTGGGCCATGTTCCCGCTGGCACCGCAGAACACGCACGCAGGGCATTCGAAATCGCGGCGAATTACAAACCTAAACTGACCCGGTACGAGCGCAGCCAGATTTTGCAGCGCGCAGGCGAGCTGATCGGCGAGAAACGCGATTACCTTGCGAAATGGCTGACGTTGGAGCTGGGCATCTGCCACCAGCATGCGATCTACGAAACCAAACGCGCACAGGATGTTTATCAGTTTGCGGCGGCTGAGGCGCTAAAGGACGATGGCGAGATCTTTTCCTGCGATCTGACCCACAATGGCAAAGCCCGCAAGATTTTCACCACCCGAGAGCCGGTGAAAGCAATCAGTGCGATCACCCCGTTCAATCACCCTTTGAATATGGTTAGCCACAAAATCGCGCCGTCGA
The DNA here is from genome assembly GCF_056534665.1 of Ruegeria sp. P8. Classification (NCBI taxonomy): domain Bacteria; kingdom Pseudomonadati; phylum Pseudomonadota; class Alphaproteobacteria; order Rhodobacterales; family Roseobacteraceae; genus Ruegeria; species Ruegeria sp. P8. Next base: position 62,785 of record NZ_JBQERC010000019.1, on the reverse strand, counting down.
TTGCGACCAATAATTGCATGGTTTGCAAGCCCACGGAACTGACGCCGCTGACCGCGCTGACATTGGCCGACATACTTTATGAAGCAGGCCTGCCGCATGAGATGTTCCAAGTGGTGACCGGCTGGCCGGCTGACATTGGCGATGAGATGATCACCAATGAACATATCGACATCATCACCTTCACCGGGGGTGTGCCGGTGGGCAAGTTGATCGCTGAGAAAGGCGTCTACAAGCGGCAGGCGCTGGAACTTGGGGGTAATGATCCTCTGATCGTTCTGAATGACCTCAGCGATGCGGATTTGGACAAAGCCGCAACAATTGCAGTGGCGGGTGCGACCGGAAACTCCGGTCAGCGGTGTACGGCAGTCAAGCGCATCCTCGTGCAGGAAAGTGTGGCCGACAAGTTTGTGCCGCTGGTTCTGGAGAAGGCCAAGAAGATCAAATTCGGCGATCCGCAAGACCCCGAAACCGAGCTGGGGTGTGTGATCCACGACAAAGCCGCGGAGATATTCGAGAACCGCGTTCTGCAGGCTGAGAAAGAGGGTGCAGAAATCTTGTATCACCCGGGCCGTCAGGGCGCATTGCTGCCGCCTATCGTTGTCGACAAGGTTCCCCATGACAGCGAGCTGGTGATGGAAGAAACTTTCGGTCCTATCGTGCCGATCGTGCGCGTACCAGACAACGACGAAGAGGTGATGGCGATCTCGAATTCGACCGAGTTCGGCCTGTCTTCGGGGGTATGCACCAATGACCTGAACAGGGCCATCGCCTTTATCAACGGATTGAATGTCGGCACCTGCAACATCTGGGAACAGCCGGGTTACCGCATTGAAATGTCACCCTTTGGCGGCATCAAGGACAGCGGAAACGGGGTGAAAGAGGGCGTTATCGAGGCGATGAAGTTCTTCACCAACGTCAAAACCTATTCGCTGCCCTGGCCCAACTAAACCTTGCGTCCTTTCCCCACAGACGGGAAGGACGCTTCAAATCCTCCCTGATACTGGCGGGCCTTTTGGGGCCCGCATCTTTTGATGACAGAAATGAGGAGCGGACATGCCACAGATTGTCCACACGGAAGGGGAATCAAACACATCCGAAGCGCGCAAGGCATGGTTGCGAAAGTCCATGGGACCGAAGTCGGCACCTCTGCTCAAACGCGATGCGGATGTGTTCCTGCATCAATCTCTGTCATCACCCTGCGTCAGCACTATTGCAAAGGCCGAGGGGATCTGGATCGAGGATATGGAGGGTCGCCGGTACATGGATTTCCATGGCAACTCGGTGCACCACATAGGCTATGGGCACCCGCGTCTGATAGCCGCCATCAAAGCGCAACTTGATGATCTTCCTTTTGCACCCCGCCGCTTTACCAATGACCCGGCAGTGGATTTGGCAGAAAAACTGGCAGATATCGTGCCTGGCGATCTGGGGAAGATGCTCTTTACCACTGGCGGCTCTGACGCCAACGAGGTTGCCCTCAAAATCGCGCGTGCCGCGACCGGTCGGTTCAAAACAATCAGCTTCTGGGATGCCTTCCACGGTGCGGGCTTCGGCGCCGCAAGCGTCGGTGGCGAGGCGACGTTCCGCAGTCATATCGCGGGCCCCCTCTTGTCGGGGACTGAACATGTCGCGCCTTTCGCCTGCTACCGGTGCCCATACAATCACGCGGGACCGGAAACCTGCGGGTTGGCCTGCGCGAAAATGGTCGAATATGTTCTGGAGCGTGAAGGAGATGTGGCGGCGGTCATAGCCGAACCCATGCGTGCGGTGCCCTATGTGCCACCGCCGGGGTTTTGGAAATCCGTGCGCGAGGCGTGCAATCGTCACGGCGCGCTTTTGATCATGGATGAAATCCCGACCGGCCTTGGCAAAACCGGCAGGATGTTCGCCTTTGAACATGACGAGATCATTCCCGACATTGTGACGCTTGGAAAAGCGCTTGGCGGTGGTATCCTGCCCATTGCCGCTTGTGTTGCCCGCAAACAATTGGATGTCTGCGGGGATTTTGCCATTGGTCATTACACACACGAAAAGAACCCGGTCACCGCGCGGGCCGCTTTGACAACACTTCAGATCATCGAAGATGAGGGGTTGGTTCATCGGTCGGCCATGCTGGGTGAGCACGCAATTGGTCGTCTGATGGACGAACTTCAGAACGTACCCACCGTCGGAGACATCCGGGGAAGGGGTTTGATGTTCGGAGTCGAAATCGTTGATGATCGCGTTGAAAAGATACCGGGCAATGCGCGTGCCGAACGGATTTACTACGCCTGTCTGGAGGCCGGTTTGAGCTATAAGATCAGTCAGGGATGCGTTCTGACACTGTCGCCGCCGCTGACCATCTCACAAACGGATCTGGACCACGCAATCGACATTGTGATCGCTGCTATCAAGGCCGAGAGTTGACACGTCGGATCAGTCAAAACTCGCCAGTTCGTAAAATGAGGCTAGCCGAGACAGCGACGAAGACCCCAAAGTGCGACGTAAGACAACGAGTCCGATGGCGCACGGCGTACAATAGAATTTGGAATTGGCCGATGGCGTTGTAATATCCAACTGCACTCAGGCTTCAAAGGCTGACGAAAGTAACGGGAAAGGCAAAATCTTCAATTCGGCCTCTGGTACAAATGAGACTGAACAAACTGACGGGATTACAGGAACTCAAAATCAACATAGCGGAGTCTTTCATGGTATCGAATGTCATTCAGAAGCTGAAAGACCTTTTGTTGCTGTGCTCTACAGATCGCAGCCCGTCGTCTTTGCATAAAACTGAGAAACAAGATGCCGTTCAGCAGGCGACTACTTTTTTCCTGCCATAGGATATTCAATCTCCCTTTGCCGCGAGATCCTTGAAAACAGATTTCACCAACTTGCCCCTGCCTTCACCCTTTTAGCTTCTTTGACAGAACTGGGAGCGCAGAAGTTCAGTTGGCGATCCAACGGTTCGCTAAGTTCTATGACCTGCCGCGAAGACGCTTGTCGGGAACGCCAATTGAAAATGTAGCATCTGACTCTGCAGGGGCAGATGCCTTCGACTGTACGGGTGTTCAGCGCAAACCCGCCACCGAGTTACCAAGGTGGCGGGTCAGGTTATCGTTGCGACATTTCTTTCGGATCAGAGCTTAATGCGGAAGGCTGCGAAACCGTCGGCGCCTTCCCCGGCGTCCTCGATTGCCACACCTTTGACGTCGCCCATATAGTCGCGGGCTTTTGGACCCGTCTCGAACAACACCGTGGTGTCCGCCAGCGGCGAAAACGACCAATTGGCATCCGCTTTGGGATCGATTGTGCCCTGTTCGACAATGTAGCGCACAATGACGTCGCGGTTGGTGTCCGGTGCTTCGAACACGATCGTGTCGCCCATTGCGCCCGGGAACGCGCCACCACCGGATGCACGGTAATTGTTGGTGGCAATGATGAACTCCATGTCATCCGTAACAGGCGCGCCATTGAAGGCAAGGTTCACGATCCGTGCTGCGTCGGGGTTCACCTCTTCGCCCTTTGGTCCAAAGCGCGACGGTTGCGACAGGTCGATCTGATAGGTCACACCGTCCATCACGTCGAAATTGTACGATGGGAACTCGGGGTTCAGAAGGATCGCATCCTTGGACCCAGCTTCGACCTGATTGAACATACCGGCCGAGCGTTCCAGCCAGCCACGCACCTGCGCCCCGTTCACGCGAACAGCGCGGACCGTGTTTGGATAGAGGTACAGATCGGCCACGTTCTTGATGGCAACGTCCCCGACCGGGACATCGGTGTAATACTCCGGACCCCCTCGGCCACCAGCCTTGAACGGTGCTGCCGCAGACAGGATTGGCAGCCCTTCATGCTCGGTGCCTTTCAGCATGTCTTCGACATACCATTTCTGCGCGAATGAGACGATCTGCACAGACGGATCATCCGCGACCAACGCAAAATAGCTGTGCAGCGGGGCCGAGGTCTTGCCGACCGCGCGCCGAACATAGGCCAGCGTTTCGTCATGAGCTTTCGCAACCGATTCCAGAACCTTCTGATCATCTTCGACCAGAGCGGTGATTGATCGATCTTCGTTACGTTTGGAAATCGGTCGCGCCTCGGAAGTTGTGGTAACGACGCGCCATTCATTGCCGTCCCGTTCCAAAAGCAGGTCCAGCAGGCCAAGATGCGACCCCCAGAAACCGCCCATGACGGCAGGTTTGCCCATCAGCGTGCCTTTTTCCACGTCGATCCCGGGGCGGTCAGCAAATGTCGGTGACGGGAAAACCAGGTGATTGTGGCCGGTGACCAGCGCGTCGATCCCGTCGACCCCTGCCAGAACCACCGATGCGTTTTCCATGCCGTCCTCATGATCGGCCCCCCCGATCCCCGAATGCGACAGGGCGATGATCAGGTCACATCCCTGTTCCTTCATCTCGGGCACATAGGCCTGAGCCGTCTCGACGATATCGCGGGCCTGAACATTGCCCTCCAGGTGCCTGCGGTCCCAGTTCACGATTTGTGGCGGGGTAAAACCGATGACACCGATCCTGATCGGATGTTTGGTGCCGTCGCCCATCTCGATTTCACGGTCGAGAATGGCATAGGCCTGAACAAGGGTCTTGTCGTCACGCGGGTTTGCACCTTTTTCCTTGGCGACGTTTGCCAGAACAACAGGGAACTCGGCACCGGCCAAAGCCTTGTCCAAGAACTCCAGACCGTAGTTGAACTCGTGATTGCCCAGCGTCGCGGCATCATACCCGACCGTATTGAAGGCCGTGATGATGGGATGGCTGTCGCCGTCCTTCATGCCGCGCTCGTAAGCGATGTAGTCGCCCATCGGATTGCCTTGCAGAAAATCGCCGTTGTCCACCAAGATCGAGTTTGTCGCCTCAGATCGGATTTCGTTGATGATCGAAGCTGTGCGGGACAGGCCCACCGTGTCGCGGGGTTTGTCCGCATAATAATCATAAGGAAACACATGGACATGGATATCGGTGGTTTCCATGATGCGCAGATGCGCCTGACTATTGGCCGCCGCCACCGAAAACGGGTGCAGGGTAATTGCCGCCGCACCAGCGGTTGTCGTGGCAAGGAAGCGGCGTCGCGAAATTGAAGAACGGCTTGAGAAAGACATGGGTCACCTTTCAGGTTTGTGGTCAACGCGTCTTTTTGCCTGTAATTCGCAACATCCATATGAAACCGGTTGCCAGCGCTTTAGACGCGTCATGTGTAGGCGCAATGCTAGGTACAATAGCCCAACTTCCTGTACTTGATAAGACATGGTAGAAGGGGAACCCGTGCCCTGCGATTGCCAAGACAATGCCTCACAATCAGTGCTTTGCGACATATCCAACCCGCATCATGTTGGCTGCCATTCACTGACCCCAACCGTTTGGCTGGGACAGCCCGGTTATCGACGTCCCGCCCCCAGGACAATAAGCTCTTTCGGGAAACTGGTCAGTGATAGGCATCCGTCTTCTGTGACCAAGACGTCATCTTCAATACGGACACCGAAATTGCCTAGGTCATACAGACCCGGTTCGTTGGTCCAGACCATGCCTGCGCGCATTACCTGGTTGTTTCCGCGCATGATATATGGAGCCTCGTGCACATCCCGACCCAATCCGTGGCCTGTCTTGGTGCGGATGCGATTGGCGAAAGGGGATGCTTCAAGAACGCCGATGACAGCATCATCGATATCATGGGCCGTCACACCGGGGCGACACACGTTCAGACCCATCTGATTTGCTCGCAATACAGTTTCGTAGACAGCCTTGCCCTCATCTGAGACTTCGCCAACGAAAAAGGTTCGCGTGATATCCGCGACAAATCCATCCTTGCGCGCGCCAAAGTCAAAGAGCAGCGCATCGCCGGTTTGAATCCGATAATCCATACGCGCTTTCCCATGTGGTCGGGCCGAGTTGTCGGCAGCGACCACAATCGGTGTAAAGGCCAGTGAATCGGCGCCTTCGGCAAACATTGCCTGGATCAAATCCTGTTCGATCTGTTTCTCGGTCTGACCTGCGTGTACCGTTCCGATAACCCCCTCAAGCGCACGTTCCGAGATGGTGATCGCAGCTTGCATGGAGGCCACATCCTTGCTGGACTTGATCAGTCGCAGGTTCGAGATTTGGTGTTCCGCATCAGTTATTTGTAACCCAGGCATAGCTTCGGTCAGCGCGTCAGAGACAAAAACACGCATGACCTGCCCTTCAACTGCAAGGGACGCGATGCTCAGGTGGTTCGCCAAAGCGGTGAAAGCCCCTTTGTAACCCGCCTCATCCCGCCAATCGAATACCGCTCCTTCGAACCTTAATTGATCCCACGAGCCAAGTTCCAGATTTGGAACAACGGCAGCGGGTTCTCCTGATGCGGGGATCACAACCACGATGGGGCGTTCGTTGGTCATGAAAGACTTGCCCATGGCTCGGTCGAAATTCGGACCCGGCACCAATGCCACGGCATCGACAGAGATTTCACGGGCCAACCGGCTATATTCTGATAAATCTGGCATCCTTACCAACCCTTAATGCGACCAAAACCACCCGCTTCGGCGATCCCGGCACATCTTATTGTTCTTACTCCACGCGCGAGCCGTTATCGGCTTGGTATTCTGACGGTTGGAAACGTCGCCACTCGTTTCGCCGCACAGCAGCATACAGCCCGGCCAAAAGTTCGCTTCGTGTTTCAGATTGCAGTCGTCACTTTTGTCAGCCACTCTTTTGCGGGATCACTCAATCGCGGTGAAAGCATCTGTCTGATTTGACGATGATATTGATTTAACCAGTGCCGCTCGCGCATAGTCAGGTTTTGAACAATCAACATGTCAGTCTGAATTGGCACAAACGTCATATTGCGGAAGGCAAGGAAACCGTTGTCTTCTGTGACGACCTCAAAGACGTTTTCTATGCGGATGCCGAAGCTGGCGGCCTTGTAAAACCCCGGTTCAATCGACATGACCATGCCCGGTTCCAGATCAATCGGGTTATAGGGTTTTCCTATTCTCTGCGGGTGTTCGTGCACTGACAGTCGATGGCCGATGCCGTGACCGGTCCCATGGTCATAGTCCAGCCCGAGATCCCACAAAGGGCGGCGGCAGATCCCGTCGATATGGTGCCCTTGGGTACCAGGCGGGAATCGCAAGGTGGCCAAGGCACAGAAGGCCTTGAAGACTGCCGTGTATGCCTCATCATACCCGTCAGGCCGTGCTCCAAAAGCATAGCACCGGGTGGTATCGGTCGTTCCCGTCTCGTATTGTCCGCCGCTATCCATCAGATAGGTTTGATCCGGTTGGATAGGATCATTCCGATCCGCGGTCGCGCTATAGTGGCACATCGCCGCGTTCCCGCCTGCCGCTGAGATCGCATGAAAACTGTCACCTAGGAAACCTTGCTGTGCGCAGCGCATCGCCTTCAATTTTTGCTCTGCTTCACGCTCGGTCAGGGGGTCACCACTTTCGGCGCGAACGGGAACCGTGTCTGCAAGCCAGGCACCAAATTCTGCCCACGCGATTCCGTCGGTGAAATGGCAGGTTCGAAGACCCTCCAGTTCGATCGTGTTTTTCAATGCCTTAGTCCGGGTAATCACACTGCGTTCAGAACCAAGTTTCGCACCGGCTTCTTCGATGGTTTGTCTTACGGCGACAGGTGAGAAATCCGGATCAGCCAATACCAGCTGATTTGGCCGAAATCTGGCCTTGAGCGTGGGCAAAAACTCTACCTGTGGAACTATCTGAAGATTTGAGGGCAATGCACTCTCTACGAAATCATCCAGCTTTTGCGGATCGACAAACCAAATCAGCGTCCCGTCCCGATGTGCCAGAAGAAAGGAGTTAACTACCGGATTATAGCCAACATCCGCGCCGCGGATGTTCAGTAACCAGGCGATATTGTCAGGTTGTGTTTCGACAACAAAGTCGGCCTGTCGCTGAACCAGATAGTTCGCCAGATCAGAGCATTTTTCTGCACAGTTTTTCCCGGCAATCTGCGACGGTAAAACTGTCACACGACCACAGGGTGGCGCTGGTTGATCTGTCCAAACCGCGTCGACCGGATTGACTTGTTGCGGCACCATCATTGCTCCCACATCCTTGCAAGCTGCGTCAAACCGGTCAAACCACGACGGGGGTATGTGCATCGGGTCATATCCGAGGCGCCAACCTGTACGCATCTCTTTTCTCAGCCACTCTTCGGGCGCCTCGCCATGAAGATGATGATGAGAGAACAACGCGCCTTTGCACTCTTGCGTAGCCTGCAAGCTGTATCGACCATCGACAAAAAGGGCGACGGTCTCAGGTGTTACAAAGGCAAGTCCAGCAGATCCGGTGAACCCGGTCAGATACGCCAGACGTTCGTCATGCGGTGCGACGTATTCGCCTTGATGGGCATCAAATCGTGGTAGTACAAAGGCATCCAGGTCCTGCACGCTCATTTGGTCGCGGAACAGCGAAATTCTTTCGCTCGGACATAAATGAAACCTATCCAGCATGTGCTTTGATCTCTTCCGCGTGGTGGCAGGCGACCTCTCCAAACTCCCCAAATTGTCTGAGTGCGGGAACGTCGCGTTGACAAAGACTTGTGGCAAAACGACAGCGCACGTGGAACGGGCATCCGGGCGGTACGTTCATTGGTGACGGCAACTCACCCTCCAGTCGGATGACGTTCCCTTTGTCATCCGGATCAAGCGATGGCGCAGCGCTGAGCAGAGCTTGGGAATAAGGATGTGAGGGATCGGAGAACAAGGTTTCACTGTCGCCGATCTCCACAATCCGGCCCAGATAAATCACAGCCACCCGGTTCGAGACGTGACGTACAAGTCGCAAGTCGTGTGCGACGAACAGAATTGTGAGGTTCAGTTTGTCCTGCAATTCAAGCAGAAGATTGACCACTTGTGCCTGTACTGAAACGTCCAGCGCGGAAACCAGTTCGTCGGCAATCAAAACTTCCGGCTCGACTGCCAGTGCGCGAGCGATCGCAATTCGTTGCCTCTGCCCCCCCGAAAACTCGTGCGGTAATTTGTTTGCGGCGTCCTGTGGCAGGCGTACCAGATCCAACAGTTCCATAACGCGCGAGGGGATTTCACTCTCGGGGCGCATCTTGTGAACACTAAGAGCCTCGGACAGAATCTGACCAGTCGTCATGCGGGGGTTCAGGGACGAATAAGGATCCTGAAACATCATTTGAACGCGACGATTATAATCGCGCTCGTTACGATATTTTGGGTCAAAGATATCTATTCCAGTGAAACGGATACTGCCGGTCTGAGGCTGGTGGAGCCTAACTATGCAACGTGCAAGTGTGGACTTACCGCAGCCGGACTCACCGACAACTCCCAGCGTTTCTCCTCGCTTGAGCTCGAGGCTAACACCGTTCAGCGCGTTGACAACCCGCCCGGGTCGCTGGCTGATCAGGTCAAGAACCGACCGTGACAAATGAAATTGAAGACCCACATCATTTATCTCCATGACCGTATCTGTCATGCGACGTCTCCCTGAGCTGCGGGCACATGATTGAAGCACGCCACATGACGGCCTTCGGATATCGCCGACAACGGCGGACGCGCGTTCAGGCACGCGTCGATGGTGCTCTGACACCGTGGGGCAAAGGCGCATCCGACCGGCAACTTCTCAAGACTCGGAGGCGTGCCCGGCACCGAATAGAGTGGTGTACGCGGCGGCACATTCTGAGGGACAGACCGCATCAGCCCTACGGTATAAGGGTGGCGTGGTGCATTCAAAACCTGACGCACAGCCCCCTGTTCAACCACCCGCCCGGCATACATGACCGCCAAGGATTCACAGGTCTGAGCGACCACACCTAAATCATGCGTGACAAGAACCACGCCCATTTGAAGCTCATCGGCCAAGGACAGGATCAGATCAAGAATCTGTGCCTGAATTGTTACGTCCAATGCGGTGGTTGGTTCATCGGCAAGCAACAGTTTCGGATTTGCTGCCAGAGCAATCGCGATCATAACGCGCTGCCGCATACCACCAGAAAACTGATGTGGGTATTCGTCCAAACGTGACGCAGCAGATGGAATCCCTACATGATCCAGCATCTCGACCGCACGATCACGGCGCGCTGCGCGATTGAGGTCGGTATGCGCTTTCAACGTCTCGGTCAGCTGCATGCCAACCGTCAACAACGGGTTAAGCGATGTCATCGGCTCTTGAAAGATCATCGCAATTTCGCCACCGCGAATGCGCCTCAGTTTTCGTTCGGAAAGCGGAACAAGGTTTTGCCCCTGCCAATTCACGACTCCTGTGACTTCACCATAGCGCCGCGACAGTCCCAGAACCGAACGCAAAGTGACACTCTTGCCAGAACCGCTTTCACCGACCAATCCCAGCACTTCGCCACGTCGAACGGAATAACTTACGTCTCGCACAGCTGGCAGAGGGGTCCCTTCCTTCCAGAAGGTTGTACTCAGGTTTTTGACTTCGAGGATAGGTTGCTGATTGCCTGTCATTGTCAACTCCTTACCCACGTGGCCTGAGCAGGTCTGCTAACCCATCGCCAATAAGGGAAAATCCAAGACCTGTGATAACGATCGCGATCCCGGGCATCAGGCTCAACCACCAGGCCGTTGTGATAAAATTGCGTCCTTCCGCGATCAGGACACCCCATTCCGCCTGCGGTGGCTGTGCGCCAAGACCCAGATAACCCAGCGACGAACCCAGCAGAATTGCCAGTGCCATATCCGTCATCCAGTAAACGATAACCGGCGTGATCGCGTTCGGCAGAAGGTGGCGAAAGATAATGCGCCTGTCAGAGTATCCCATGACGATGCCAGCAGCAGCATAGTCGTTTCCCATCTGCGCGATGACCTCGGCCCGCATTAACCGGGCATAGTAGACCCAACCAACAACCGTTATCGCAATGTACATATTGACCAAACCCGGCCCAAGCACGGCGACGACCGCGATAACAAGAACCAGAAATGGGAACGTGATGATCGCGTCTACGACACGCCCGAAGATCATATCGGCAATTCCGCGGTAGTAGCCGACAAGCGCGCCAACCACGACGCCAATGATCAGGGCAAAGACTGTGGCAAGGACTGCCATCTGCATGTTTACCGAATAGGCTGAAATAACGCGGCTCAGACTGTCGCGCCCCAGCAGGTCGGTGCCGAAGGGATGGGCCCAGCTTGGTGGCTGGCGAACCGCGGTGTAATCAATGAAATTGGGATCATAGGGGGCGAAAGCATTTGGCATGATCGCAAGCAAAGTCGACATTCCAATGATGCAAAGGCCTATTATGAAACCCGGTTTTCGTAGCGCCGCTGGAAAGCGCGTCCTTGGCGGCTCACCCGCCCCAACAGGAGAAGTGGCAGTGTCGGTCATGTCAATCGCATCCTCGGGTCCAACGAGCTTTGAAACAGGTCCGTAAGCAGGAATACGACCGAGACCAGAACCGCAAAGGTCAGCGTCAATCCCTGGATAAGCGGGTAGTCGCGCGCGAAAATCGCCTCAAGCATCAAGCGTCCGACACCAGGCACGGCAAAAACTGTTTCGGTAACCAGTGTTCCGCTCATGAGGTTGCCGATGGACAGACCCAAAAGTGTAACGGTCGAAATCAGCGCGTTACGCAGCACATGGCGTCCCAAAATCAGCCTGTCAGGCAAACCCTTGGCTCGGGCAAACTGAACGTATTCAGCATCCAGAACCTCGATGATGGCAGCACGCAGATTTCGCATGATGATCGCCGACGTATATAACGCCACCGCTACGGCAGGCAGGAACAGGTGATAAAGCCTGTCGCCAAAGGTGTCGCCGTAACCGCCGACTGGAAACCACCTGAGCTGTGCGGCAAGAAAGGTTAGCAGAATCAGACCGATGTAAAACACAGGCATCGACAGCCCCACCTGGAAAACCGTGCGGATCACTGCGTCAGGCCACCGTCCGCGGTTCAGAGCTGCAACAAACGCCAGTGGTCCTGCAATCAACAAAGACATGAGGACAGCATAGATCGTCAGAAAAGCCGTGGTCGGAAGACGGTTGATGATGACTTCAGTTACCGGTGCGCGCATCAGGATTGACCGGCCCAAATCGCCTTGCAGCGTATTTGTCAGAAACAGCCAGAACTGTACCAAAAGCGGCTCGTTCAGTCCCAACCGCTCGCGGATAGCAGCAAGATCCGCATCCGATGCCCGATCTCCTGCGATGGCGATGGCCGGGTCCCCCGGCAGGAGACGAACCAGAACAAAGATAATGATCATCACGAGGATGAATGTGGGGATCATCAGCAGCAAGCGTTTGAACGTGTATTGAAGGGTTGCCATCAAGGCCTCCGTCAAAAGAACCGCCGGCAGGTACTGCCGGCGGCATTTAAGCGATCAGCGGCTGACGGTCGCCTGATCGAAGACGTTGTTTCCCAGTGGTGTCTGAACGTATCCGTCCACGCTGGTAGAAACGGCCACCGCAAAGGGCGTCTCATACATGAAAAGCAAGGGGGCAGCATCTGCATATATTTTCTGCATTTCAGCATACTGGGCTGCTCTTTTTTCGGCGTCGATTTCGGTTGCCGAAGCTTCAAACAGAGCGTTGAATTCCGCGTTTTCCCAACCAGTACCGACCGCATTGGCCGTAGGTGTATGACCCAACCAGCCCACGACCTGGCTGGGGTCGTTTACGTCGTTCACCCAGCCATAGGTGTGGATGTCAAACTCACCCGAGCGGTTTTTGGCGCCACGAGTCGGTCCATCCACCTGTTCGACTGACAGGTTTATCCCCAACGGAGCCCACATTTGCTGAAGAGCCGCAAATATTGTGCTGTCATCCGCAGAGCCAGCCAAAGTCGTAAAGGTGATTTCGGTTCCTGGCGCTACGCCGGCCTCGGCGATCAGAGCTTTCGCCTTGTCAAGGTCGTAGGCATACAACGGATCAAGATTTGCGGAAAGCTGGGTCGCCGCCGCCATCAAAGGCGACGTCATTGGCTTGCCGGCGCCTTGCAGCACAAGCCCGATCAGTGCCTCTTTGTTGGTGGCATAGTTGAGTGCCTGCCGAACCCGAGCGTCTGACAACGGGTTAGGCGATCCGTCAGCACGGGTTTCACGCGTGTTGATCGGCGAATATATGATCCGTGTGGACGGATAGAGGTTCATGTTGATCGCTTGGTCTGCTTCAAGCTCTGGCACACGTGAAAAGGGAATGAACTCGGCGGCATCCACCTCACCGGCCTGAAGCTTCAGAATCCGGGTTGCGTCATCGGGAATGATCTCGAAATGCACCCCGTCCAGGTAGGGCAGCGCTTTGCCGTCGGATCCTTTGCGCCAATAATTCCTGTTGGCACAGAACTCCATGGAAGTTCCCTGCTCAAATCCACACAGATAGAAGGGACCGGACCCGACACCGGGGCCTTTGGCTGCAAAGATTGCGGCGGACTTTTCCTGGTCAGTGGAACCTTCGGCCGCCTCAAAGACGGCTTTGGAGACAATGCCGGTTGTGAAAGTGGCAAGCATGGAGAGGATTGTCGGGTCAGCCGCTTTCAGGCTGATCGAGATGACGTTTCCTTCCGCGCTTACATTGTCGATGGATCCGAGAAGCCCAGCCCATGGGCTCAGATCGGGATTGCGGGCGCGATCCAGCGAAAAGACAACGTCTTCTCCGGTCAAAGGTGTTCCATCCGAAAACGAGACGCCGCTGCGCAAGGTAAGCGATACAGACTGTCCATCGTCGGAGATACTGTATTCTTCGGCCAGTCCTGGGATGACAGAGTTCCCATCTTCACTGGGGCGCAGAAGCGTGTCGAAAAGGCTGCCAACCATCCAGATGTCCGGGTTTCGATCGGCATAAATAGGGTCAATCAGGTTTGATCCGTCATATCTGGCGAAATTCAGAATGCCACCACGCTCTTGTGCAAACAAAGGTAGGGCCATTGCAGTGGCCACGACGGCAGTCGCTGCCATCAAATTACGTTTCATTGATGAGTTCCTCCCAAAGCGATTCTCCATCGCGTGAAGGTGTTATACATTAATTTCATTACTGCTAAAACTTTATTTAGTAATACGTAAATTGCATATTGAGCCCACAGGAGCATTGATTGAGAATTTTAGGGCACGCCACGACGTTCGGGGCAGCACTTTCAAGTGCGGCCCCGCGATAGAATTTGGAGAACTTTCGGTGAGCTGTTCAGCCGGTGCGATTACTTGGACGTATTTTTGATCGGCGTCGTGTCCACCCACAATTCAACCGCTTCGGTATCTCCTAGAACGATCGAATAATGCGGCTTGGACGCGTCGTGATGTATCGTGTCACCGCTCGACATGATGTGGACTTCATCGCCCAGATGATATTCCAACTGACCCGAAATCAAATAACAAAAGGTCTCGCCTTCGTGACACATCTTCTCGGACATGTGACCCGCAGGGCGATGAACAATACAAGGATACAAAAGCGCGCCCGAAAACCCCGGACCCAACTTTTCATAGAACCGCCCGTTGACTCCCAAAGCATAGGTTTGACGTCGATCTTTGCGAACGTATTCGGTGTACTCCTCGGGAACGCTGACTAGCTGTTCAATGCTGGTCTTCAAAGATGCAGCAATTGCCATAAGCGAAGACAGGGACGGGGCACTGATGCCGCGTTCAACCTGCGATATGAACCCTGTCGTCAAATCAGCTTCATCCGCAACTTCGACAAGTGTTTTGCCAAGCGCTTTCCGGCGGCGTCGAATTGCTTTCCCCAGTTGAGACGGGTGATTTTTCTGATCCATCATTTCTTCTCTAGTGGTAGAGCTCGACAGCTCTCAGAGGCCTTGTTTCAGCAAATCCTGTACCAGTGTCCGAAGGGGACAGCGATTCGCTTACCTAGGCGAACTTCATAACCGGTACGGTTATCATTGGCTAAGTTTCTACTAAAAGCGTTTTTGACCCTGAAAAGCAAATTTGGTTCGGACCTTCGTGTCGCTACAAGTTTCTGAATGAGAGGCGTTGTCTTGGCGAACACGTGTGAGGAACCTAGCCAAATCAGCCCGCCGCTATGACAGACTCAGATCTGACAGGGGACCTTGTTGCAGTCGACTTACTTCACCGCGTGCACAGAAGGGAATCAGTGATTTTGACGCCTTCATTCAAGAATGGATGTAGAAACGCCCGCGTACCTGTTGCGTTGATATACGTTTCGCCCAAGCGCCAGGAATTCTGCACTTAGCGTTCCTTCAAATGTGCCCCGTGCGAAGACCAACGGTGAATAATCGCAACCCGTGTGTTGAGGTCGCCAAATCAACTCTCGGACGGCATTCAGCTATGATATCTGTTCGATCACGACAGGAAACTGTGCCTCAGGTAGAACAGCACAGCATTTTAACCGCCGTTTTGGGGACGTTGCGGCCCCTCAAAGAGCCTACCGTGAAACCTGTTCGAATCCCATTTGTCCGAACCATTTTTCATTTCCACATGCCAGTCATTCATCAAGAGAATGCAACTTATCCATCTGCACTATTCGTTCGCAACTGCCTGAACATGCGCCGCGAAAGCAGGATTGAACATCAGTGCCTTGCACCTGTCGAACCGACCCGTGGCATAGGCCCAGAAATCTTCGGCCGGGTTATCATCGGCATGTTGGATCAAGCCCCAGAGTGTCCACAGAAGATCGCACATCGCCTTGTAGATCACCATTCGCCCGAATTGAGCCGCTGTTGGTGCCGCGCCAAAATAGGACGTCAGCATTTCGATTTCCTGCTTCTCGGTCAGCCCAGCTTCGACTGACAAATCGCCGAGGTCCCAAAGAGCATCATTCATCCCGGAATATTCGAAATCCACGATCCACATACGGTCACCGTTGTCGAGAAAGTTCTCGCAAAGCGGATCGCAATGGCTGGGAACCAGCGCGCCCGGCTTGTCCTGCAGCAGCTGTTTGATCGGTGCCGCTTCGGCGACAATTTCAGTATAGCCTTCGGGCAGGGAAATATCCTTTGTTGCCAGGACTTTCAGATATTCATCGATCATCGAAAAAAGTTCGAACCGGAACTCGAAAGGGCGGGGTGACTCGTGTAGTTGCCGCAGGGCATGTCCGGCACGCGCGGCCGCTCCGGTGCGCGTTGCGAAAAGCTCGGGTGTCATGGTGACGATATCGTCAATGCAGTCACTGATCATCACACCGGTATCTGCATCCGCCCAAAGCACAGCGGGACCGATACCAGCTTCGGCTGCGACCTTGGCATTGTGAATCTCAACGCCACGATCGATATAATCCGCGGTGCCGTCTCCGGGGATGCGAACGATCATGGTGTGTCCGCAGGTTTCCACTCTGTAGACTAGGTTGGTCAACCCACCCAGCCGCTTGATTTCGCTGTTTTGTGCTGAGGTGTCCTCAAAGCCTTTCAGGTTGCGAAGTTCACTCAGGACACGGTCAGTGTTTCCGTCAGTCATTTTCTGCCCTCCCCCTCAGGCTTTTAGCCGTTCATTGGCCGGGTCGAACAGAGGCCCGTCCACCCGGCAGATTTGTTTGCGGTCACCGAACAGTTCGAGTTCGAATTCCGTCTGGTCCGTCATCGCCACCGGAAGATAGCCGTAGATGATCGTTTTCCCGACGTGGTACCCATAACCACCGCTGCTGGCGCGCGAAACGGTTACGCCATTGTGCAGGATGGTTTCTCCCCCGGTCATCGGCAGTTTTTCTTCGGTCACGAAGGTACAGAGTATCTGTGCCGTGCCATTGGATTTCTGGTCCTCCAGCACATCGCGCCCTAGGAAACTTTCCTTCGATTTCAGGTGGACGCGAGAGCCCAGGCCCGCTTCTACAGGTGTATAGTCCGGGGTGATGTCGGTGCTCCAGTAAAGATACCCCTTTTCCAGGCGCAGCGAGTCAATGGCCCGGTAGCCGATATCGCGGATGCCATGGGCGTGCCCGGCCTTCCAAAGCTGATCATAGACATGAAGTGCAAATTCGGTTGGGATGTGCAGTTCCCAGCCCAACTCGCCGGTATAGCCTATGCGCACTGCACGCACTCTTGCTGCTCCGACTGTAATGTCGCGCGCTGTTGCAAAGGGAAACGCAGCGTTTGAGATATCCTCTTCGGTTACCGTCTGCAGGACGTCGCGCGCTTTTGGCCCGCACATGTTGATCACCGCGCGGGAAGAGGTAACCTCGATTAAATGTGCTGATCCGTCTTCCGGCAGATGACGTCGGATCCAGTCGGAATCGTGAACCCCGAATCCAGCGCCGGTCACGATATAGAAATGGTCGCGCCCCAGGCGGGTGATGGTGACATCCGCCTCGACGCCGCCTTTGTCGTTACAAAGTTGGGTATAGATTACGCTGCCATCCGGCTTGTCCATGTTTGAGACCGCCAGGTGTTGCAACACACCCAACGCGCCAGAGCCGATCAGCTCGAACTTGGAAAAGCTCGACTGGTCGATCAGAACGACACTTTCGCGGGCAGCGCGGTGTTCTTCGGCCGCGAAGACATGCCAACCGGGATTGAGGAAATCGAGCTGATCCACTGGGGCGACCCCAGCTGGGGCAAACCACAAAGGCCGTTCCCACCCGTTCTTCGATCCATAAACCGCCCCGTGTTCTTTCAATCGGTTATATAGTGGAGACAAGCGCAAATTACGTGCGGTCTCGGCCTCCTGGCCCGGATAGCGCATCTTGTAGTGATGTGCGTAATGTTCGACGGCTCGGGGATACATAAAGGCCTTGGTCGCATGATGTGGGCTAAACCGCCGCACGTCCAATGGCCAAAGATCCAGGCTTGGGCGCCCGTTCAGAATCCATTCCGCGATCATTTCCCCCGCGCCCCCGCCAGCCGCAATGCCGTAGAGGAACCCGGTCGAAAGCATCAAGTTCTTGATCTCAGGGGCCCAGCCCATGACAAAATCACCATCGGCGGAATAGGGGATCGGTCCATTGATGATTTGCCGGATTCCGACCTGGTTCACGACAGGGGTGACGACACCGGCAAGTTCAGCCAGCGGCGCGAAACGGTCAAGATTGTCAGGCAGCAACTGGCGCACAAACTCTCCGGGAATGCCCCGTTCTCCAAATGGTAATGTGTCGTCTTCGTAACCTCCGATGACCAGACGCCCGCCAGCATCGGGCTTGTAATAGACCAGACGCTCGGGGTCGCGCAGTGTGGGCAGGCCCTTGACCAATTCCGGCTCTGGTAACGGTTCTGTTACGACGTATTGGTGCTCGACAGCGCAGGCTGGCACCACGACGCCCAGTTTTGCCGCCAGTTCACGGCTCCACATGCCCGAGGCCAGCACAACGGTTTCCGCCTCATAGTCGCCGTTGGTTGTCATCACTTTGGTTATGCGACCATTGCGGATTTCGAAATCCTCAACCTTCACCCCCTGCCTGATCTGTGCGCCGTGGTTACGCGCACCGGCTGCAATCGCCAGACACAGGCCAGCGGGGTCAACGTGGCCGTCCGACGGAATAAAGGCGGCCCCCTCTAACCCGTCGGCATCGATATAGGGAAACAGGGCTTTCGCTTCGGCTGGTGAGATGATTTCCATCTCCAGGTCAAAACTGCGTGCCATCGTTGCCAAGCGTTTTGCCTCCAGCAACCGTTCCTTGGTTGCCGCCAGCCGCAAGCTGCCGACTTTCTTCCAGTCGAATTCCATACCAGTCTCGTCGGCCAGCCGGTCATAGAGCGCGACCGAACGTTTCAGCATCCGGGTTGTATTGCGGGAAGATCGCAATTGCCCAACCAGCCCGGCAGCGTGCCATGTTGCCCCCTCTGTCAGAGATGCCTTTTCCAGAAGGACGACATCCGTCTCACCTGCCTGGGCCAGATGATAAGCGATTGAGCATCCGATGATGCCGCCGCCAATAATAAGGTGTTTTGCAGAATGGGTTGTCATGGCCTCGCCCCTGTCGACAAATTGGGTGCCAGATCACCGTATCGGCCAAATTAAATCAACAAAAATTAAACAAGAGTGTTGAAATCTGTTGATTTAAGGGGGTAACTACAATTTATCCTGTTAAAGTCCAACATCCGAGTGACTGAATGTCAAAATACGAGAAGGACATCCTGAGCGCGGTTAACATGCATGGCCGAATCTCGGTCATGGACCTGGCGCAGAGGCTTAATGTTTCCGATCAGACAATCCGTCGAATTGTAAAGCCGTTGGTGGATGCGGGGCAAATCGACAAGGTTCACGGCGCGTTGATCAGCACCCAAAAGGTTCTAGATCCCCCTTTCATCGCGCGTATGACAACCAACCGCGCAGCGAAAGTCGCCATTGCCAAGTCAATATTGAACCTTGTGCCAGATAACGCGTCCATTGCTATCGATACGGGATCTACGTCGGGTTTTGTGGCCCAAGCCCTCAAGGCGCGCAGAGATCTTACCGTGGTGACGAATTCAGCGTTCATCGCAACAACTTTGGCCATGGGGAACGGCAACCGGGTCTTTATGGCAGGCACACAGCTTCGAAATCATGACGGGGCAGCGTTCGACCGCGCGGCCTTTGACGTTATTGCAAATATGTCGGTGGAGTACTCAATCCTGTCGGCGTCACGTGTGGATCCGAAACAGGGTTTTTTGGTGTTCGAACAATGCGAAGTCGATATTGCGGTCGCAATGAAGGCGATCAGTGAACGATGTTTCATGGCAGTTGACTCGACCAAGTTCCAGGCATCCGAACCCAAACCAGCCTTGCGTCTTCCAGCTCTTTCGGCAAGTGACTTCCTGATAACCGAGCGGAAGCCTGCGCCAAAATTTGAAGGCGTCATAGGTCGGGCAAAGACAGTAATCGCCGCAGATCAGTTTCAAGCTTTTGATGAGTGATTGGCCTTTGGGAACGGACGTTTTTTCCTATTATTTACCACAAAGCTGTGTGGAGTGGCGGGATTGCGTCGCTTGCATAACGCGTGGGCCGCATCAATATTGTCGGCGACATCTGACATACTCCGGCACTCCAAAATGGCAGCTGTCCTGATATCCGCGTCAACGAAATTCCGATATGTTCCGTCCAACGTAGGCTGACTTCCTTGGCCGTGAAATAGGCCAGCGACAGATCGTCAGGGCGATCCTCGGCCATCACCTTGATCAGGAACGCCGCCTGTTCTCGATTCTTCGATGACTATAGGTTGCCCGCACCGTCACTGATCCTTCGCTACTGAAGTGGCCCGTCGTTGGGATTGGGAAAACGGAGGAAACACGATGCGAAACAAGTGACAGAACCTGCGACGCCAAGTCAGCGTCGCGCCTGAGTAACGTCGGGCTCAGAGGCCCGTGCAGTCACTCAACCATGCCTATCCGTTCGATCTGCTGCACTAACGTACCACAGCTGATCAGAGCCTGCCCCGTTGTCAGGATCATCTGGGGTAGGATCATCCATTCCAGCGTCCAGGCAACGCCGGAACGTTCCTGCTCGTGCACCAGCGCCTGATGCATGCCCGACAGTTGGGTTGCGTTGAAACGAGCAAGTGCGACCAGCAGTTCCGCGCGGACCGGGTTGCGCTTGTGAGGCATCGCCGAAGAACCGCCGCCACCTGTCAGCGAAACCTCGTCCACCCCCTGCTGGGCCATGAGCGACACGTCCTGACCGATCTTTCCCAGCGATCCGGTTATCAATGAAAGCCATGAGGCAAATTCTGCAAGATTGTCCCGGCGGGCATGCCAGTTTGCATCGCAGTTGGCCAGGCCAAGCCCACGGGCCACATGATCTGCGATTACCTGTCCGGATCCGTGCATCGCGGTGCGATCCCCAACGGCACCGCCAAGTTGCAGCACAAGCAATCTGGGCTGCAACTGGGTCAGGCGTTTCTGGTGATCGGCCAATGGCAACCGCCAGTTTCGCAGGCGCGTGGCAACTGAAATCTGCAATGCCGCCTGCATTCGGGTTCGCCCCATCATCACGTGTTCGCCATATGCCTGTTCCAACGCCACAAGCGCATCGATCAGGTCTGAAAGACGGGCCGAAAACACCTCCAGAATGTCCTTGATTGACAAAACCAGAGCGGTGTCGACAACATCCTGCGACGTTATCCCTTTATGCAGCGCGACGTGGCAATGTTCAGGCAATGCCGCTTTGAGCGACCGCACCAGCGCGGGCACCACCACGCCATCCGATGCCGTCCCGTCGCGCAGCGCCTGCATGTCGGGGCGGTGTTGTCGGATGAGTTTTGCCGCGGTTTCCGCCACCTCTTGTGGTACGGTGCCGACCGCCGCCAAAGCCTCTGAATATGCGGCCTCGACGGCCAGCATGTGTCTCAGCTGAGCCTCTGCACCCAGCAACTCTGAGGTCTGTGGGTCCTCAAACAACCCGCTGAGCCAGGGATGAGTGGAAAGCTGTTCCATCTTATGTGTGGCCTTTGAAATGAAGCGAGCGGATATCAATCGTCATGGCACCATTCCTCCCTGCGCTCAAAGAGCCAAAATCTCGCGGGCCTGTTGCCAGGTGGCGACCGGACGTTCGTGCTTTGCGCATAGCTCGGTCACGCGATTGACCAGCGCAGCGTTCGAAGGCGCTAGTGTATTCCGATCCAGCCGGACATTGTCTTCCAAACCTGTCCGCGTGTGTCCGCCCGCAGCAATGGCCCATTCATTTACCACAATCTGGTTTGGACCGATCCCGGCGGCACACCATTCGGCATCCGGTGCGCGATCCTGCATGGATTTTACGTAGAAGTCGAACACGGCCCTGTCGACCGGCATCGCGTTTTTGACACCCATGACAAATTGAACATACAGCTTGCCATACAGCTTGCCTTCCTTGTGCAATCTGATCGCTTGCAGGATGTGGGACAGGTCAAACGCCTCGATCTCGGGTGTGACTTCGTATTTTCGCATCTCGGCTGACAGCCAGTCCACCAGATCGGGTGGATTTTCATAAACCCGGGTGGGAAAGTTGTTCGATCCAACCGACAGCGACGCCATGTCAGGTGACAGGGGCAGCATTCCGCCCCTTGCCTGACCGGCGCCTGACCGCCCACCGGTAGAGAACTGGATAATCATTCCGGGGCAGTGTTTTTGCAAACCCTCTTTGAGGAGGGCGAATTTCTCGGGGTCGCTGCTGGGCGTCTGATCATCGTTGCGAACATGGGCGTGGACGATGCTGGCCCCGGCCTCGAACGCCTCTTGCGTGCTTTCGACCTGTTCCGCAACCGAGATCGGCACCGCGGGGTTGTTCTTTTTGGTGGGCAGGGAACCGGTGATAGCCACGCAGATAATGCAGGGTTTGGTCATGGTGACTTCCTGAAATGAGTGCCGCCTTGGCAAGGCAGCACCAAGTAATCAGATATCAAAAAAGACGGTCTCATCTTCGCCTTGTATCTTGATATCGAAGCGATAGACAACTTGACCGTCCCGATTGGTGCGTTTGGCCAGCAGCGTTGCGCGGCGGCGTTCCCATTCGATGAGATTAAGGACCGGGTCCTTGCTATTGGCCTCTTCCTCGTCCTCGAAATAGATACGCGTATTCAGGCCGACATTGATGCCCCGGGCAACAATCCAAAGGTTGATATGAGGGGCCTGCTGGCCCACGTTTCGTCCCGGTGTCGGACCGGGTTTGACTGTGTCGAACGCCCATTCGCCGGTTTCAAAGTTGGTGATGACGCGTCCCCAGCCGCGAAAGCCGTCTTCGACATCGCCGCCGCCCTCAGGATGGGCATAGACGCCCTTGGCATTTGCTTGCCAAGCCTCAAGCAGAACATCCTTGATGGGAGATCCTGCCCCGTCCACGACCAGTCCTTCGACCCTAATACGCTCACCCTCGGCATTTGGTCCGGCTATGTCCCAGCCCAATTCCTGCCTGTAGATTTCAAATCCGGCAGCCCCGGGCGCCAGACCGATATGGACGTAAGGCCCGGCTGTTTGCGAGGGGGTTTCCTTCAGATAATTCAGCTGTTGCATCTTCAGTTCCCCTCCAGACGGTTTTCAAACAGGGTCGAGCGCCGACCGCGCAAGACCACGTCAAATTTATAGGCGATGGTATCCAGAGGGATCGTTGAATTCATATCGAGCCGCGAAATCAGGCGGCTGATCGCATCGGCGTCAGGAATAGTTTTCACGATCGGGCACCTGTCGATCAACGGGTCACCTTCGAAATAGCATTGTGTGATCAGGCGCTGTGCGAAACCTGTTCCGAATATCGACATGTGGATATGGGCGGGACGCCAGCTGTTCACCCAATTGCGCCAGGGGTAGGCACCGGGTTTCACGGTGCGAAAGAAATAATAACCGTTTTCATCTGTCAGGGTGCGGCCGCAACCACCGAAATTGGGATCGATCGGTGCCAGATAGGTATCTTTCTTGTGTCGATAGCGCCCACCTGCATTCGCCTGCCAGATTTCCACCAACGTGTTTGGCACCGGACGTCCGTTTTCATCCAGCACCCTGCCGTGCAGAATGATACGCTCGCCAATCGGGCTTTCGCCGGGTTGCGCATAGTTCGAGATCAGGTCGTTATCCAGAGGATCAACATCGTTGTGGCCAAAAACCGGGCCGGTGACCTCACTGATCGAGTTTTGCAGCGAGATCAGCGAATATTGCGGTGAACGGGTCACGCTGGTCTTGTAGTCGGGTGTCAGCGCAGGTGGGTGCCACTCGCGGTCACGCTGGTAGAATTCACCTTGTTTCAACATTGTCGGATCACACTTCCTTTTTGTCTGACTGGGGTTCCTACGCGTTTCCCATTCAGTCCTGTTCCATTTCATCATAGGTCTGTTTTGCCAGTTTGAGGGCCTGATTGGCGCGTGGCACGCCCGCGTAAATTGCGACGTGCTGAAACGCTTCAAGTACATCCTGCTTGCTGGCGCCGGTACGGGCTGTGGCGCGGATGTGCATCGGGATTTCTTCGAAATTGCCCAACGCAGCCAGCAAAGCCAGCGTCAGCATGGATCTCTCACGGTCGCTGATCCCGTCCGAGGCCCAGACGGTGCCCCACGCGCCTTCGGTGATAAGCGTCTGAAATGGACCGTCCAAATCAGACTTGGCGTCTTCGGCGCGATCCACATGGGCATCGCCCAGAATTCTGCGCCGCACTCGCATACCGGACTCGTATTTGTCACTCATTGCGGTTCTCCATCAGGAAGGCGGACAAGTGTTCAGCATAGGTGGCGGGGGCTTCCACACATGGCAGGTGCCCGGTGTTGGGTATTTCGGCATAGCGCGCCCCGGGGATCATAGCACAGGTCTGCCGGACCAGTTCGGGTGGGCAGGCGCGGTCATCTGATCCGGCGATGGCCAAAACCGGCAATCGCAGCGCCCGGGTCATGGGTTCGAGATCAGCATTTGCAATCGCGTTGCAGCATCCCAGGTACCCAGAAACAGGTGTACGTACCAGCATGTTGCGCCAAAGCAGCACGTTATCGGTTGCCCTGAAACCCGCCGCAAACCAACGGTCCAGAATTGCGTCTGCCACAGGCTCGATGCCGGACGACCGGATCGCGCCCATCCGGTCACGCCACATCTGCGCCGTCCCCATTTTCGTGGCGGTGTTGGACAGAACAAGGGCGCGGATCTGGTCCGGTCGGCGCGAAGCCAGCGCCTGACCGATCATCCCGCCAATCGACAGGCCGACAAACACCGTGTCGCGAACCCCGATATGGTCAAGCAAAGCCTCGGCGTCATCCGCCAGCCCAGCCATGCTGTAAAGCGCCTGAGGGCATTCCGACAGGCCGTGACCACGCAGATCGAACCGGATCAGGCGCAGCCCCTTGGGCAGCAACGGCAAAACCTTGTCCCAAAGGCGCAGGTCAGTTCCCAGCGAGTTGGCAAACACCACAGGCGTGCCATCTGGATCGCCATCCTCACGCCAATGCAGGTGAATGTTATCCAGCGCCGCAATCTGCATCAGTAGGGCAGCCCGACATAGTTTTGTGCAAACACCGATTGGGCCTCTTTGTTTTCGCGCAGGAAATCAATGTCAGCCTTCTGCATTTTCAGGTCAAAGCCGTTCTGTTCCGGAAAACGGTGCAACAGATTGGTCGTGGACCAACTGAACCGCTCGGCCTTCCAGATCCGGGCCAGCGCTTTTTCGGAATAGCGGTCGATGCCTTCGCTGTCGTGGTCTTCATAGAATTGCAGCAGTGCGTTGTGCAGATAGTGGATGTCGCTTGCCGCCGTGTTTAGCCCCTTGGCCCCGGTGGGGGGCACGATATGCGCGGCATCCCCACACAGGAACAAACGGCCCCAGCGCATTGGTTCAGTCACGAAAGACCGCAGCGCCGCAATTGATTTTTCGACAGATGGCCCGGTGATCAGTGTCGCAGCATATTGCGCGGGGATCCTGCGTTTCAGCTCCTGCCAGAAGGCTTGATCAGTCCAGTCATCGGCACTGTCAGACAGCGAGCATTGAATGTAGTACCGGCTGAGGTTCTCATTGCGCATGGAACAAAGCGCAAAACCGCGTTCCGATCCGGCATATATCAGTTCGTCATGGACCGGGGGTGTTTCGGACAAAACGCCTAGCCAGCCAAATGGATAGACCTTTTCAAATTCCCGGCGCACGGTCAGCGGGATGGTTTGACGCGACACCCCATGAAACCCGTCGCACCCGGCGACAAAATCGCAATCAATCCGGTGTCCGGTCCCATCCGCTTGATACGTCACATAGGGTGCATCACTGTCAGCCCCGTGAATCTGAACATCATCGGCGTTGAAAACGATCTTACCGCCCATTGCCTCGCGCGCATCATACAGATCACGGGTTACTTCCGTTTGTCCGTAAACAACCACATGACTGCCTGTCAGCTTTTTAAAGTTGATGCCGAATTCGATATCACCATACGAGATCACCGTGCCGTCATGGACAAAACATTCCTTGTCCATCCGCTCTGCTACACCGGCCTCGCGCATCAGTTCCACAAAACCGGTTTCCAGAATGCCGGCGCGAATGCGGCCCAGAACATATTCTCTGGTTTTGCGCTCTAACACGATGGTGTCTATGCCTTTGCGGTGCAACAACTGGCTGAGCAAAAGACCTGAAGGTCCACCGCCGATGATCGCGACCTGAACGCGCATGTTGGCTCTCCTGATTTCGCGTATCTAATAATTGAACGCCATTTCTCGATATGTAAAATGAGTTCTGCTTGGACTTAGTTGCCGGAATTGGAAAGTAATGATAGATCGCCGCATCAAAGTTAGACATATTCAATGTTTTATTGAGATATGTCGCGAGAAAAGCCTGAAAGTTGCGGCAGAGAAGCTGTTTCTCACGCAACCGGCGATATCCAAGACGCTTAAGGAGCTTGAGGATATTCTGGGCACTGTGCTGTTGTCCCGTAACCGGTCCGGTGTTTCTCTGACACGGCAGGGCGAAGTGTTTCTGCATTTCGCCGAAATGTCACTGGCCGCTTTGCAGCAAGGTTTTTCTGGTGTGGAACAGATCGAGGCGCGGGGCAGGGCCAGCCTTCGGGTCGGGGTGCTGCCTTCGGTTGCGGCCCGTTTGATGCCAGCCGTTGCTACCGAGTTTTCCGAACTTGCGGGCAATGCTCGACTGAGCGTTTTCGACGGCCCACATGGCCATTTGATGGAGCGTCTTCGTCTAGGAGATCTGGAGCTTGTTATCGGGCGTTTGGGTCGCCCTGAAACCATGCAGGGCATTTCCTTTACCCAGCTTTACGAGGAGAAGGTCGTCTTTGTCGTGCGCGCGGATCACCCGCTGCTGAAAACCCCCGATCTCAGGCGGATTACCGAGTGGCAAGTGCTTTACCCGCCTGAAGGATCGGCAATTCGGCCCTTGGTGGATCGCCTCATGATCGCGCATGGGATTGGTGAAATCGAAGATCGTCTGGAAACTGTCTCGGGTGCTTTCGGGCGAGTGTATACCCGGCAGACCGACGCGATCTGGATCATCTCGGCGGGGGTGGTTGCCAATGAAACCAGCGATGGCCACCTTGTGGCGTTGCCGTTTGATACGTCGATAACGCGCGGACCCGTTGGGCTGATGCGTCGGCCGGACCAGGTCCTGTCACCTCAGGCGCAGGTTTTCGGGTTGGCTTTGGACAATGCAATTGCGAGGTTGGGCTTGTCGCCTGATGGTGCGACCTCTGATAACTAAGGCTGGTCCATTCCGCCGGGTGGCGCTAGGACAGGAGCACAAGATGGATGACAAGGAACGCAGAATCCGTGAGGCGATTATCGAGAAATGCCTTTTTCTGAATTCCAGTGGTCTTAGCCAGGGCACATCCGGCAATATCTCGGCCCGATACGAGAACCGGATGCTGATCACACCTTCGGCGACGCCATATGACAAGCTGACCCCCGAGATGATCGTCTCAATGCCATTTGATGGAGAGTTTGGGACCTGGTATGGCCCGCTCAAACCTTCGACCGAATGGCGGTTTCACTTCGACATCCTCAAGACCCGCCCCGATATGGGCGCGGTGGTCCATGCACATCCGATCTATTGCACGGCGCTGGCGATTGCACACAAAGAAATCCCGGCAGCGCATTACATGGTCGCGGCCTTCGGCGGTCCCAATGTTCGCTGCGCACCCTATGCGCGCTTTGGAACGCCCGAGCTGTCGGAGCTGGCGATCGAAGCGCTGCAAGATCGAACCGCCTGTCTGCTTGGAAATCATGGGTCCATTGCCATGGGAGAGGACCTGGACAAGGCCATATGGCGCGCAGTCGAGCTGGAAACCATTGCCCGTCAATATTACCTTTCCCTGACCCTCGGTCCGGTGATCCTGACCGATGAACAGATTTCCGAAACGCTATCCGGTTTCGCTTCTTACGGCGTTCAGGACGACTACAAGGACGTCGCAGCAGGCACTGCGCACGAGCAAAATGCGTCTGAACAGAAGTGAGCGCCAGGATGGCCGCGCTGGGGGTCGGTATATTGGGCTCAAGTCCAGAACTTCGCGACGTGATCAGGAGGTTTTCGCCTGTCGGCGTTGGTGTCACGCATCTGGCCATTCGCGCGGATACGGCTGCCTATTGATTTATTGTCGCGCGTAAAGAAAATGTAAGGTCAAAGCAAAAGAGTTCCGCAAGCGGGTAGGTATGGTAAAAATAAGAAATATGGAGGAGTTCGCGGCCCTGAGCGGGATTTCTCGGCCAACGGTTTCCAAATATTTCCACGACCCGGAAAGCGTTCGTTCCTCTACGCGGGCGCGTATCGAAGAAGCATTGGAAAAGTTCGATTACCGTCCAAATATCTATGCGGTGAACCAGAACCGAAAGCTGACCAAGAATATCGGTATCGTTGTTCCCTATCTTGCCGATCCATTTTTTGCCGAGATGGCCAGATACCTCGAGCAGAGCTGTATTGCGGCCGGGTATCGTCCATCTCTTTTCAGCTCGCATGGTGAGCAGGAACTCGAGAACGAAATACTCGACAGCCTGCGGTCGCTCAAGCCGGCCGGAGTACTGTTTGCTCCTTTGGGGCGCGGGTCGGACCGAGCTCACATCGAGAAATTTTGCGCCGAGGTGCCAACAGTTCTGTTTGACAGCAACCTCGAAGGTTTGGGTGCAGCCTTTATAGGGTCGGACAATTTCAGTTTTGTTTCCCAAACCGTGGAATACATGACCCGGACGGGTGAACCTCCGTCTTTCTTTGAAATGCGCACGCCAGCAAACCCAAACGCTAACAAGCGACGCAAGGCATATATTGAGGTTATGGAACGTCTGGGGTTCGAGCCCCATGTCATTAAAATCGATGGTGAAGGCTGGGCGTTTGAAGAGATCGGGCATCAAGGTGCTTTGAGGGTGTTGGAGAAAGGCGCTCTCAGGACGAATTCGGTTTTGTGCAGCAATGACCGCCTTGCGATCGGATTTCTGGCTGCCTGTTATGAGCAGGGGATTCGGGTTGGGCGAACGGAAGAATGCTCACTCCGTGTCGCATCAAATGACGACCACCCTTTTGCAAAATTTACGTGCCCATCGCTGACAACAGCTGCGCATGATTATGACAACGTGGCAGGATGCAGTGTGGACACCTTGTTTGAACTCATTGAAAGCGGTGGAAAATTTGATGATCGGACGGAAACTCTGTTTCCGGCACGGCTTGTCTTAAGAGAATCTGCGTGAATTAAAACTTAACGCGCGTAAAGTTATTATTGACGCCGCGACAATTTATAAACTAGGGTCTCTGTACAGCATCCAAGCTCAGGGAGGACAGGGATGTATTTGAAGAACGCACTTCGTGCGGCGACTGCGTTGACTTTCGTCGCTACGGCAGCAGCCCAAGCGGAAACCATCACGATCGCGACCGTCAACAATGGCGACATGATCCGGATGCAGGGCTACACAGACAACTTCACCAATGCGACCGGCATTGATGTCGAATGGGTGACGTTGGAAGAAAACGTTTTGCGTCAGCGCGTCACGACCGACATCACCACCAAAGGCGGTCAGTTCGACATCATGACCATCGGCATGTACGAAACCCCGATCTGGGGTGCGAACGGCTGGCTGGTACCGCTGGACGGTTTGTCCGATGAATATGATGTTGGCGATCTGCTGCCTGCGATGGCAGGAGGGTTGAGCCATGATGGCACGCTTTATGCTGCGCCGTTTTATGGCGAAAGCTCGATGATCATGTACCGCACCGACCTGATGGAAAAGGTCGGTCTGGAAATGCCCGAAGCACCCACATGGCAATTCATCCGTGAAGCTGCGGCTGCAATGACCGATCGCGACAACGACATCAACGGCATCTGCCTGCGTGGCAAGGCGGGCTGGGGTGAAGGTGGTGCCTTTATCACCGTAACCGGCAATTCTTTCGGTGCGCGCTGGTTCGATGAAAACTGGAAGCCGCAGTTCGATCAGCCCGAGTGGAAAGAGGCGCTGACGTTCTTCGTCGACATGATGAGTGAATCCGGCCCGGCTGGCTATGCAACAAACGGTTTCAACGAGAACCTGTCTTTGTTCCAGCAAGGCAAGTGCGGCATGTGGATTGACGCCACCGTCGCCGCGTCTTTTGTGACAAATCCGGACGACTCAACCGTAGCTGACAAGGTTGGCTTCGCACTTGCACCAAATTCGGAAGGTGTCGACAAGCGCGCCAATTGGCTTTGGGCTTGGGCGCTGGCGATCCCGGCGGGAACTCAGCAGGAAGATGCGGCCAAGCAGTTCATCGAATGGGCAACCTCGAAAGACTACATCGAGCTGGTGGCTGAAAACGAAGGTTGGGCCAATGTGCCTCCGGGCGCGCGGACCTCGCTTTATGAGAATGACAACTACAAGGAAGTCCCATTTGCAAAAATGACTCTGGAATCGATCCTGATGGCTGACCCGCAGAATTGCTGTGTGCAGCCGACACCCTATACCGGTGTCCAGTTCGTGGCCATTCCGGAATTTGCAGGGATTGCCACACAGGTAAGCCAGGAATTCTCGGCCGTTTATGCCGGGCAGCAAACAGTGGATGAGGCGCTTGCCAAAGCGCAGGCCTTCACAGCAGAAGAGATGGAAGCCGCAGGGTACTGAGGCAACCTTCCCAGCGGGGGGCAGACGTTTTGTCCCCCGCTCCCACTTTCACAATTCGTGTTTTTCTCGCAGGCTGCCTTACGCCTGAACAGAGAGGTCTTGCACAATGGCAACTCAACATTCCAGATCAGTTGCACGCCTGATGATGGCACCCGCAGTGGTACTGCTGCTTGGCTGGATGCTCGTGCCGCTGACGATGACCCTGTATTTTTCCTTCAAGAAATACCTTCCCTTGCGGGGCGGTGATCTCGGATGGGTGGGTTTCGACAACTATATCCGGTTTGTTTCGTCCAGTTCGTTCTGGCCCGCGGTACAGGCAACGCTTGTCATTGTGATCGGCGTGTTGGCGATTACGGTCATTCTGGGCATCCTGCTGGCGATGCTTTTAGATCAACCGATGTGGGGCCAGGGGGTGGTGCGCATCCTCGTTATTGCACCATTCTTTGTTATGCCGACTGTGTCGGCTCTGGTCTGGAAAAACATGTTCATGGACCCGGTCAACGGGTTGCTGGCCCATCTGTGGCGCTTTTTCGGGGCTGAACCGGTCTCGTGGTTGTCCGAAGCTTCAATGACTTCGATTATCATGATCGTGTCGTGGCAATGGTTGCCATTTGCGACACTGATCCTTTTGACTGCAATTCAGTCGCTGGATAGTGAGCAACTGGAAGCTGCTGAAATGGATGGCGCACCGCCGCTCAAGCGGTTCTACCACATCATTCTGCCGCACCTGAGCCGTGCAATCACAATCGTAATCCTGATCCAGACAATCTTTCTGCTTTCGATCTTTGCCGAGATTTTCGTCACCACCGGTGGCGCGTTCGGCACCCGTACACTCACCTACCTGATCTTCCAGCGCGTTTTGGAAAGCCAGAATGTCGGTCTCGGATCAGCCGGAGGTGTCTATGCGATCATTCTCGCCAATATCGTTGCGGTCTTCCTGATGCGCATCGTCGGCAAGAACCTGGACGCGTGAAGAGGTAAAACCATGGCCCGCACCGTTACAATCCAACGCAAGTCGCTGAACACTGCCCTGGCCTGGGCCGTCGGTCTGCTGATCTTTTTCCCGATCCTCTGGACCATCCTGACCAGCTTCAAAACCGAAGCACAGGCTATCGCAAGCCCGCCACTGTTCCTGAACTTCGACTGGACGCTCGAGAACTATGCTGTCGTGCAGGAACGCTCGAACTACATGCGTTTCCTTTGGAACTCGGTCATCATCGCAGGTGGGTCAACCCTGTTGGGTGTGATCATTGCCGTACCGGCAGCATGGGCAATGGCGTTTGTTCCTTCGAAACGTACAAAGGACATTCTGCTTTGGATGCTCTCTACCAAGATGTTGCCGGCAGTCGGTGTCCTTTACCCGATCTACCTGCTGTTCATCCGTCTGGGGCTGCTTGATACACGAGGTGGACTGGTTGTCGTGTTGATGCTGATCAACTTGCCGATCATCGTCTGGATGCTCTACACCTACTTTCGCGAAATTCCCGGTGAAATCCTTGAAGCTGCGCGGATGGACGGGGCAACGCTGAAAGAGGAAATCCTGCACATCCTGACACCCATGGCTGTACCGGGCATCGCTTCGACTGTCCTGCTGAACTTCATTCTAGCCTGGAACGAGGCATTCTGGACCCTCAACCTGACAGCCGTTGACGCGGCCCCGCTGACCGCATTTATCGCCAGCTATTCCAGCCCCGAGGGCCTGTTCTTTGCCAAGCTCAGCGCGGCTTCGACAATGGCGATTGCACCGATCCTGATCCTTGGCTGGTTTAGCCAGAAACAACTTGTCCGCGGCCTGACTTTTGGCGCTGTGAAATAAGGAAAACTTCTCATGGGACGTATTCAACTCAAGTCCGTGACCAAAAGCTTTGGCGATGTGCAGGTTATCCCGCCATTGGATCTGACCATCGAAGACGGAGAGTTCACGGTGTTCGTCGGACCATCGGGTTGCGGTAAGTCCACTTTGCTGCGCCTGATTGCGGGGTTGGAGGACATCACCTCGGGTTCAATCGACATTGACGGGGCCGACGCAACAAACGTACCACCCGCAAAACGCGGCTTGGCAATGGTGTTCCAGTCTTATGCCTTGTATCCACATATGTCTGTTCGCAAGAACATCGCCTTTCCGTTGCGCATGGCAAAACTGGATCAGGCCGAAATCGACAAACGTGTGGAAGGGGCCGCGCAGGTTCTGAACCTGACCGACTATCTGGATCGCCGCCCCGGTCAGCTGTCCGGTGGCCAGCGCCAGCGCGTGGCCATCGGGCGTGCCATTGTCCGCGAACCCGCAGCGTTCCTGTTCGATGAGCCGCTGTCCAACCTGGACGCCGCGCTGCGCGTTGGCATGCGTTTGGAGATCAGCGAGTTGCACGAACGGCTGGCGACCACCATGATCTATGTGACCCATGATCAGGTCGAAGCGATGACGATGGCCGACAAGATCGTCGTGCTTCAGGCTGGTGTAATCGAGCAGGTCGGAAGCCCGCTGGACCTGTATCGAACGCCGCGAAACCTTTTTGTCGCCGGGTTCATCGGTTCGCCCAAGATGAACTTTATCGAAGGCGAAGAGGCTGCAAAACACGGCGCACATACAATCGGTATCCGCCCCGAACATATTGCTGTGTCCGAGAGCGAAGGAACCTGGAGCGGTGTCGTCGGCGTGTCCGAGCATCTTGGATCAGATACGTTTTTCCACATACATGAAACCGGTCTGGCGGAAACAATCACGGTGCGCGCGGACGGAGAGGTTGGATTTAGGCATGGCGACCGTATCTACCTGACGCCACGTGCCGACGTGCTTCATCGTTTTGACGCGCAAGGGCTGCGGATCGAATGAAGCGACTGGACGGAAAAACCGCGCTTATCACTGGTGCTGCGCGTGGAATCGGGCTGGCCTTCGCAAAAGCTTACGTCGCCGAAGGTGCGCGTGTGGCCATTGCCGACATAGATTTCGCGCGGGCGCAATCCGCAGCCTCGGAAATCGGTGACGCTGCAATGGCGGTCGAAATGAATGTTGTTGATCAGGACAGCATCGACATTGCTGTTGCGCGCGCAGTGGATCAGTTCGGCCAGATTGACATTCTGATCAACAATGCTGCCGTTTTCTCAGCAGCGCCAATCATCGAAATCGACCGCTCCGATTACCAGCGCGTTTTTGATATCAATGTTTCGGGCACCTTGTTTACAATGCAGACCGTTGCGCGGCACATGATCGACGCCAATGTCAAAGGCCGGATCATAAATCTGGCCTCACAGGCTGGTCGGCGTGGCGAACCTTTGGTCGCCGTTTACTGCGCCAGCAAGGCTGCCGTAATATCTTTGACGCAGTCAGCGGGGCTCAATCTGATCGCTCACGGGATAAATGTGAATGCGATCTCACCCGGTGTTGTTGATGGAGAGCATTGGGACGGCGTCGACGCCTTCTTTGCGAAGTACGAAAATAAAAAACCGGGGCAGAAGAAGCGCGAAGTTGCATCAGCGGTACCGTTCGGCCGTATGGGACGGGCCGAGGATTTAACCGGGATGGCGGTGTTTTTGGCGTCTGATGAAGCGGAATACATCGTGGCCCAGACTTACAATGTCGATGGCGGAAACTGGATGAGCTGATGACCCCTTTGGCGGACATAACACCGGTAGAGCTGTGCCTCGAACGCCTCGGATCGCTTCCTGCGGATGTCAAAATACCCGGATACCGGCGTGAAGACCTGACCCCTGGAATTGTTCATATTGGGCTTGGGAATTTTCACCGTGCGCATCAGGCGTGGTACATCCACAGGCTGATGCAAAAAGGGCAGGCCCTGGACTGGGCGATCATCGGGGCCGGCGTTCGGGCTTATGACGCGGACATGCGCGAAAAGCTGATTGGGCAGGACTGTCTGACAACTTTGATCGAGCTTGACCCGTCCGGTGTTTCGGCCGAAGTCATCGGTCCGTTGATGGACTATCTGCCCATTGAACCCGAAAATGCGCCTCTGATCCGGAAAATGTCCGATCCCGCCATTCGGATCGTGTCCCTTACCGTAACGGAAGGTGGCTATTTTCTGGATGCCAAGTCGGGTGTTTTCGGCGTGGATCACGATGATATTCGACACGACGTGCAAAACCCGCAACAGCCTCGCACGGTCTTTGGTGCCATTGTGGCGGCACTTGGCAATCGCCGTGCCGCCGGGCATCTGCCCTTTACGGCATTAAGTTGTGACAACCTTCAGGGCAACGGTACTATCTTGCGCAACTGTGTTGTTGAACTGGCGCGCCGGACGGACCCTGATCTTGCGGATTGGATCGATCAGAACGGGGCGTTTCCGAATTCAATGGTGGATTGCATTGTTCCCGCCACCTCTGATCAAGTTCGGTCGCAGGCTCGAGCCCTAGGAATTGAAGACTGCGTTCCGGTGTCACACGAGAATTTCCGCCAATGGGTGATTGAGGATGATTTCTGCGCCGGGCGGCCAATGTTGGAGAATGTCGGCGTTACGATCACCAAGGACGTACACGCATATGAAACACTGAAACTGCGCATTCTGAACGGCGGGCACCAGATTCTGGCGAATGTGGGCGAGGTTCTGAACATCCCCACAATCTTGGACTGCATGAACGACCGGGAAATTTCGGCATTCTTCCTGAAAGTCCAGACCGAAGAAATTCTTCCTCATGCCAGTGCGGTTCCTGGGATGACACCGGAACAGTATCTGGATCTGGTTAAACGCAGATTTTCGAATACGGCTATTCACGATACCACGCGACGCGTGGCCTTTGATGGGTCTGCGCGCCACCCCGGTTTCCTGCTTCCGTCCATTCGCGATGCTCTGGCCTCGGGTACATCTGTCACTGGGCTGGCACTGGTTGAAGCTTTCTGGTGCCGGATGTGCGCCGGTCTGCGTGAGGATGGATCAGAGATTGCGCCCAATGATCCCATCTGGAGCGATTTGCAGAGTGCGGCCCTTGCCGCCAGGGGACGGCCCGAAAAGTGGCTTGAGGTAGCAAACCTGTACGGAAGTACTGGCCGTGAAGCCCAGTTTGCAGAATCCTTCACACGCTGGTTGCCACGGATCTGGCAGCACGGATGCCGGTCGACGATCAAAAGCTATGTGAATGCGCTTTCCTGACGGTTGTGATCTCGGTTCAGGTGGTTTCTATCGTTTCGCTGGTCATGGTGATGGGAAATATCACGACAAAAAAGAATGAGTATTGCACTGTGCTAGCCGGTACCGGGTCATTTCGAGTGATCACGCGGCAGGGCAGGGCGGAACACCGCCAGCAGCGGCAGAAGACACAGAACAGCCAGACCATAACGGATCGCAAGCATGGTCATCGGTTCCACATAGGGCAGCACCATCTTGGCAAAACTGTAGCCACCCGCCCAGAACAGCACGAACAGACCGGTGCACCCAACCAGAATATCGATACCGCGCGGACCAAGGTCATCATCTACTCCAGCTTCGAAGATAACCGCCGAAGCATATCAAGGCACTGGGCCATCTGTTCGACCGAGACGTATTCATCCGGTTTATGCGCCTGATCGATTGATCCGGGACCGCAAACAACGACGTTCATCCCCAACTGCTGGAATATCCCGGCCTCGGTACCGAAGGGTACAACGTCGGCTCCGTTTGCCCCTGTCAGTTCCATCACAAGGTCACGCGCCTCGTTGTCGTCCATTGGTTCTAGCCCGTCGACCTCACCGATAATTTCGGTCTTGATACCGGCATCGGGATGAACAGTCTGCATTGCCGGGATCAGGGTTTGCGCGCAAAACCGGTGCAGTTCGTCTTTGACGTAATCCGCATCCGCCTTTTGCACTGGTCGTATCTCCCAATCGACCCGCGCCTTACCGGGGATCACATTATGGGCCACCCCGCCCACCAGCGAACCGGTATTTATTGTTGTCCATGGCGGGTCGAACGGGCTGTTTGCCGGTGCTCGCCCTTGCAAATCAGCCTTCAGCGCCAGCAGTTTCGACACGTATTGCACTGCGTATTCGACAGCGTTAACGCCGCGCTCGGGGGCCGAGCCATGGCCTTCGAACCCGGTAAAATGCGTTGTATATTCAAAGCAGCCCTTATGGCCCTCGATGATGCGCATCGAGGTGGGCTCGCCAATGATGACCACAGCGGGTTTGATCGCTTTCTTCCGCAGGGTCTTGGCCAAAGCCTGCGCGCCAAAACAGCCGATTTCTTCATCATATGTAAAGGCGAAATGCAATGGGCGCTGAAGATCCAGCTTTGCGTAATACGGGGCCATGACGACTGCCGCCGCGATAAACCCTTTCATATCGCAGGTGCCGCGACCAAACCACTTGCCGTCCCGCTCCTCCATCACGAATGGGTCCGAGGACCAGTCCTGATCCGTAACAGGCACCACATCGGAATGGCCTGATAGGACGATACCACCGTCGCGCTTGGGGCCCAATGAGGCAAAAAGATTGGCTTTGGTGCCGGTTTCGTCATGCCATATTTCCACCTCTGCACCGCAATCGCTCAACCGGTCCGCGAGGTGCTTGATCATGTCCAGGTTACTGTCTGACGAAACCGTGGGGAAGCTGATCAGTTCGCCCAGCAGGGTCTTGGCGTCTTCGAGGATGCTCAAGGCTTAGTCTTTCACAAAGAGCTTTCGCTCGATATTGCACAGGGCTTCGGCGGGGCCGTTTTCAGTTATAAGAATGGTTTCCGTGGTCTCAAGCCCCCAGCTGTCCATCCACAGCGCAGGCATGAAATGGAAAACCATGCCCGGTTGCAGAATGGTCTCGTCTTCGGCGCGGATCGACGCTGTCCGTTCGCCCCAATCTGGCGGATAGCTCAGGCCGATAGGGTATCCCATGCGCCCCTCCCGTTCGAGTCCGTGACGGGCAAGAACCTTAAGAAAAGCGTTTGCAATGTCGCTGGTCCGATTGCCAGCCCGGGCAGCCTCTAAACCCGCCGCTATCCCTTCGATCTGCGCGCGTTCCGCGTCCCGCATTTCTGGCGGCGGAGTGCCAAGAAATACCGTGCGGCAAAGCGGAGCGTGGTACCGCCGATAGCAGCCTGATAGTTCGAAAAATGTTGCCTCACCTTCTTTCATCGGCGCGCCATTCCATGTCAGGTGCGCGGCAGTGGCATCC
Organism: Ruegeria sp. P8; assembly: GCF_056534665.1. Taxonomy (NCBI): domain Bacteria; kingdom Pseudomonadati; phylum Pseudomonadota; class Alphaproteobacteria; order Rhodobacterales; family Roseobacteraceae; genus Ruegeria; species Ruegeria sp. P8. The sequence goes on along the minus strand of NZ_JBQERC010000019.1, from coordinate 25,399 downwards.
AGCCCTGAGGGTGTCAAAGGGACAATGGCCGGGTAATCCCCCCAATCATCCTCAACCCCGGTAATCCCGGCATGAAGGATATCTGCGACAAGGTCGTTCTTGCGCACGCCCACCGCGGCGCGATCAATGGCCGTTTGGATTACTTTTTCGGAAATCCGGGCCGCCTTTCTAATAAAGACAATTTCTTCTTCCGATTTGATCAGACGCTGCCAGTTTACAAGTGCCGTCGCATCCACCAGCGTCGCTTCGGGCAATTCCTTGCCCAAAACCTCGTGTGCCTTTGCGGAATAGTAATAGTTCTCCATCTCAACGCCGAAGCGGGCGGTGCTCAGCCCAAGCGCGCGAATGTGGCCAGCCAGATCCTGCATTGGATGGCGTATGGTTGATTGAACGTAGTGGTCTGCATAGCCGCGAATGTTGTCCTTGGACATCCAGCATGTGCGCAACCCACCCAATGCATCCATCTGGCGTCCCCACCAAATCGGCTCACCTTCCATGCCGAGCAATACGCCCTGATGCACGTAAAAGGACCAACCATCATAGCCAGTCAGCCAAGCCTGGTTCGAAGGGTCGGTGACAAACAGTAGCTCTAGCCCCGCTTTTTCCATAGCGCTTCGGGTCTTGGCGATCCTGCGGTCATATTCCGCTTGGCTGAAGGGGGCGTGTTCAATCGGCATGGCATCCTCGGAGGCTGGATATGACACGTACTTGAGCGCAATCTTTCCAATTTGTACACAAATGAACTTGTAAGCGATACCTGAACCGAAACCCCTATTAGAAGTTAATGGGTTATCTAACGAGGAGATCATGGTACGGGTACAGGGTATTCGCCCTCAGCATCGAAGGACGCAGTAGAATAGAGCGCTGGAAGCATGCGAAGTCCCTGTTCGGCGGTTAGTGCGTTTCCGAAACCGCGCCAAAAGTCATGAGCCACCGAGGGTCATGAGAAATTTCTTCAGACCTCATCTGATCGCGGTTTTCGCGGACCAATCGACTATTTGTGCGGTTTTATGCTGCGCCTGAGCGAGGATCGGCGTTTCTCCGCTGGATATGATTGCAAGACGGCAACGGTGGCACCTGATCTCGCGCGCGGCATGGTGCAGGGGGTCGGTGCCTTGGGGCACAGTGAAGGCTCGCTGCCAAACCCCAGATGTCCAAGGACTCAATCAATGCTACACACTGCGCCCACCTGTCGAGAGGCGGCCCCTTGTTTCGATGCATGTCGATCCAGCGCGCTCGACACCAACGGCATTCTCAATTCAACGCGTGCCGCGTCCCCTGTGGTGAACGAGGCAGAGTGTCAGAGCCTGCGCAACTCGACCGGTCAGAGGAAAGCGCGCAATCTTTGGGGAATGGTTGCGTGGGGTTTGTTGGTGATAGTCCAAATCGCTGCGTACGCCGCCATGTTCTATGGCGTGTTGGTTATGCATATCTCGCTGCTTCCCTACGTATTTCTGGTCGCACTGACCGTGTTACTTTGGCTGGGTTACGATTGCATTCGCGATATGCGCAAGGATACGTCATCAGCTACCGGTCAGAGATAGATATCCATTCTTACCTGAATGACTTCGGGTCAACGATAGTCGATATCTGCGGCCATACTGCCGGACCTTGGGGAATGTAAGTGTCGCCCTTCGCGATTTTCCTGGGGCAGGGCGCTTTCAATTTCAAGACACACCCTGGCAACGGGCATCTTTCACGAAAGTCAGTGACAGAGCCGGTTGACAACAGGTTTTGTATTTTGGATACATTTGTCAGGGATATCGCAACGACCTGTATTGTCACTGAACGCTCTGACGACAAAGAGCCCTGCGATTGTCTTGCAAAGTCCATTTCTGGGAGAAAATCATGAAACTCAATCTTCTGGCCGCAACCACGGCAATCGCCCTGTCGGGTGCCGTGGCACAGGCGAATACCCTTGTGTATTGTTCCGAAGGTTCGCCCGAGGGGTTTGACCCTGCATTATTTACCGCAGGAACAACCTTTGATGCCTCATCGCATCCTATTTATAATCGGTTGCTGGAATTCGAAACCGGTACGACCAATGTGATCCCCGGCTTGGCTGAAAGTGTCGAGGCCAGTGATGATGGCCTGGAATACACGTTCAAGCTGCGCCAGGGTGTCAAATTCCATTCGAATGACGAATTCACCCCGACCCGCGACTTCAATGCCGATGACGTAATCTTCTCGTTCATGCGCCAAAAGGACGAGAACCACCCCTATAACCAAGTGTCTGGCGGCACGTGGGAATACTTCCAGGGCATGGGGATGCCGGATCTGGTCTCTTCTATCGAAAAGATTGATGACTACACGGTGAAATTCACCCTGTCCAAGCCAGAGGCGCCCTTTGTTGCGAATATGGCGATGGACTTTGCATCGATCATGTCAGCCGAATATGGCGACGCTATGCTGGCTGCCGGCACGCCTGAAAAACTGAATACCGCGCCCATCGGGACCGGGCCTTTCTCGTTCGTGGCCTACCAGAAAGACGCGGTGATCCGCTATGCGGCTAATGGCGATTATTGGAAAGAACCGGCGCAGGTCGAAAACCTGATCTTTGCCATTACGCCGGACGCGTCTGTTCGCTATCAGAAGCTGAAAGCTGGCGAGTGCCATGTGATGCCTTACCCGAACCCGGCTGACATTCAGGCGATGAAGGATGATGCAGACATCAACATGATGGAGCAGGAAGGGCTGAACGTCGGGTATCTGGCTTACAACACCACGATGGCGCCGTTCGACAACCCCAAGGTTCGCAAAGCGTTGAACATGGCGATCGACAAACAGGCGATCATCGACGTGGTTTTCCAGGGCTCGGGCCAGGCTGCCAAGAACCCGATCCCGCCAACCATGTGGGGCTATAACGACGCTATTGTGGACGATGCCTATGATCCCGAAGCGGCCAAGGCCATGCTTGATGCCGAAGGTGTCTCGGACTTGTCGATGAAGATCTGGGCGATGCCTGTTCAGCGCCCCTATAACCCCAATGCCCGCCGCATGGCCGAGCTGATCCAGGCGGATTTTGCCAAGGTTGGTGTGGGCGTCGAAATCGTCTCATACGAATGGGGCGAATACCTGTCACGCTCGAAAGAACTGAACCGCGATGGTGCTGTTTTGCTGGGCTGGACCGGGGATAACGGCGATCCGGACAACTTCCTGGCCGTTCTGCTGGGCTGTGACGGGGTCGAAGCATCTAACCGTGCACAATGGTGCCACCAGCCGTTCGAGGATCTGATCCTGAAAGCCAAGCAAAGCACCGATCAGGCCGAGCGGACCAAGCTGTATGAAGAAGCGCAGGTCGTGTTCAAAGAGCAGGCCCCATGGGCAACCATTGCTCACTCGGTTGTATTCATGCCGATGAGCAACAAGGTGCAAGGCTACAAAGTGCACCCGCTGGGCGGCCACATCTTCTATGGTGTGAGCGTCGAGTAAGCCACCACTCACTCACCGGAGCCGCCTGTTTGGCGGCTCCGGCTTTCTTATTGAGGAGGTCGGCCTGAATGCCGGATCTGTCCGAATATCGTCAACTGGCACGGGACATGTCAGTCGACGCTGTTGCTCTTGTACCTGGCCCGAATTTCACCCGCGCTTTGGGAAAAGCATTCATGAGCCACGAACGGCCCTTCGTGGTCGTTGTCCCGGCTGAGGGACAGGCCGCAGCGATTGTGCCCAATCTGGAACTGGCCTCATGGGATCTTGTCGGATTCGAGGGCGCTGTTTTCGATTGGCGCGATCAGACCGGTTATGACGATGCGTTTACCGCATGGGCCGCACAAATGCCGATCCGCTCGCTTGCGGTGGAAGGTCAGGTGATGCGGGTTTTCGTCTCTGCGGCGTTTACCCGTGCTTTGCCGGGCTTACGGATCGTCGACGGTGAACGCGAAATCTCGGGCCTGCGCATAATCAAGACCGATGAAGACATTGCTGCGATGCAGGCGGCCATCGATATCTCGGAACGTGCTCTGGGTCGTGTGATTGCAGATGTGCGCGTCGGTCAGACTGAAAAACAGGTCGAGCAGGCCCTGATACAGGCGCTGTTTGCAGAAGGGGCCGAGTCACTGGCTTTTTCGCCCATCGTGGCGGCTGGCGACAATTCGGCACGACCGCATGGGAAAGCGCGCAGCGACTACCAGATCAGGGCAGGCGACGCGTTACTGTTCGATTTCGGTGCCCGCATAGATGGTTTCGCCGCCGACATTACGCGAACCTTCTTTGTTCAGGACGTGTCGGACGAGGGCAGGGAAGTCTACGACACCGTTCTGCGCGCCAACAAAGCCGGGTTCGAAGCCTGCCGCCCGGGTGTAACGGCCCATGACATCGACGATGCGGTCATAAGCGTGCTCGAGGCCTCGCCATTTGCGGATCGTATTCGCACCAAAACGGGTCACGGGTTGGGTCGGGATGTGCATGAGGCACCTTATATCATGCGTGGGAATCATCAGAAAATCCTGCCGGGTATGGTCTGGACGAATGAACCAGGTCTGTATGCGCTCGAAAGTTTTGGCGTTCGCATCGAAGATGATGTGCTTGTCACTGAGGATGGCTGCCGGTCGCTGACCCATTTCCCCAAAGAGCTTACAATCATAGGTCGCTGATGTTTGGTTACTTACTCACCCGCATTGGCCTGTTCGTCCCGACCTTTCTGGGCGTAACGTTGATTTCATTCATGTTTATCCGGGTGCTGCCGGGTGATCCGATCATCGTCATGGCCGGCGAGCGCGGCATGACTGAAGAACGCTACCAGGAAATGGTGGAAAAGCTGGGTTTCGACAAACCGGTGTTGCAGCAATACTGGGAATACCTTGCCGGAGTTTTGCAGGGCGATCTCGGCGAAAGCTTTGTCACAAAAAAACCGGTCTGGGAGGAGTTCTTTTCGCTGTTCCCCGCGACAATGGAACTTTCGCTCTGCGCCATGATCTTCGCCATCGCATTGGGTCTGCCTGCCGGTGTGATTGCGGCGGTGAACCGGGGGAAGTTTTTTGACAGGGCACTGATGTCTTCGGCATTGGTCGGGTATTCGATGCCCATCTTCTGGTGGGCGCTGCTGCTGATCATCGTGTTTTCGGGCAATCTTGGCTGGACACCGGTGTCCGGTCGGATCGACCTGCTTTATTACTTCCCAAGTGTCACTGGCTTTATGCTGATCGACAGTCTTTTGTCCGGGCAGGAAGGCGCATTCGGGTCGGCCGTTCGTCATCTGATCCTTCCGACGATTGTGCTGGGTACTATTCCGCTGGCCGTGATCGCGCGTCAGACCCGGTCGGCGATGCTGGAGGTTCTGGGCGAGGATTACATCCGCACCGCGCGTGCCAAAGGGTTGTCGCCGACCCGGGTAAACGGGCTGCATGCGCTACGTAACGCGCTGATACCGGTTGTCACGGTGATCGGGTTGTCGGTTGGTACGTTGCTGGCGGGGGCAATTCTTACTGAAACCATCTTCAGCTGGCCGGGCATCGGCAAGTGGATGGTCGACAGTATTTTCCGCAGGGATTACCCGGTGGTGCAAGGGGGTTTGCTGATGATCGCGGTGATCGTGATGCTGGTGAACCTGCTGGTCGATGTCCTGTACGGCATCATCAACCCAAAAATCCGGAGGCGATGATGTCCGAGCTTTCGTCGACCCAGCCCGTAACTGAAAATCGTCCCAGCGCACTGCGAGAGTTCTGGTATTACTTCAGCGAAAACCGCGGTGCCGTGATTGGGTTGTGGGTCTTTGCAGGTTTTGTGTTCTGTGCGGCCTTTGCCCCTTTGCTGGCCCCCTATGATCCGACCGAACAGTTCCGGGACCATATCCTGCAACCCCCTGCCTGGCAGGAAGGCGGAAGCTGGGCCTTTCCGTTGGGTACCGATCCTTTGGGCAGGGATATGCTGTCGCGGCTGATCATGGGTTCACGCTATTCCTTCTTTGTGGGGATCGTTGTGGTCTGTGTTGCCGTAACGGGTGGCGTAATGGTCGGCCTTCTGTCGGGTTTTGCGCCCAAATGGGTTGATACATTGATCATGCGGGTGATGGACATCGTCCTGGCTTTCCCGTCTTTGCTGCTAGCCCTTGTTCTGGTCGCCATTCTGGGCCCATCACTGACCAACGCGATGATCGCCATCGCCATCGTGTTTCAACCGCATTACGTGCGCCTGACCCGCGCGTCGGTTCTGGCGGAACGGCAGAAAGACTATGTAACCTCGGCCCGTGTGGCTGGTGCGGGCAAGTCGCGGCTGATGTTCATCACGGTGTTGCCCAATTGCCTGGCGCCAATCATCGTTCAGGCGGCCCTGTCTTTTTCCACTGCCATTCTGGACGCGGCGGCCCTTGGGTTTCTGGGCATGGGCGCGCAGCCCCCCACGCCGGAATGGGGCACCATGCTGGCTGAAGCGCGCGAGTTCATCCTGCGCGCATGGTGGGTTGTCACCTTCCCCGGTCTCGCAATTCTGGTCACCGTGCTTGCCATCAACCTAATGGGCGACGGGTTGCGCGATGCGCTGGACCCGAAACTGAAACGGAGCTGATCGCATGAGCCTTTTGCAGATCCGTAATCTGACTGTCGAGTTCGCCACATCTTCGGGCAGTTTCCGCGCCGTGGACGGTGTCGATCTGTCGGTCGACAAAGGAGAATTGCTGGCCATCGTTGGCGAAAGCGGTTCGGGCAAGTCTGTGTCGATGCTGGCACTGATGGGCTTGCTGCCCTGGACCGCCAAGATCACCGCCGATGAGATGAGCTTTGAAGGCCGCGACCTGTCCGGTATCTCGGCCCGTGAACGGCGCAAGATCATAGGCAAGGACATGGCGATGATCTTTCAGGAGCCGATGTCTTCGCTGAACCCCTGTTTTACTGTCGGGTTCCAGATCAAAGAGGCATTGCGCATCCACCTTGGCCTGAACCGAAAAGAGCGTCACGAGCGTGCGGTCGAATTGTTCGATCAGGTTGGCATTCCCGCGCCTGAAAGCCGCCTGAATACTTTTCCGCATCAGATGTCAGGGGGTATGAACCAACGGGTTGTGATCGCGATGGCCATTGCCTGCAAGCCCAAGCTGCTGATCGCGGATGAACCGACCACGGCACTGGACGTGACCATTCAGGCGCAGATTCTGGATCTGCTGATCCGGTTGCGTGATGAGCATGACATGGGCCTTGTTCTGATCACCCATGACATGGGCGTCGTTGCGGAAACCGCCGAGCGGGTTCAGGTGCAATATGCCGGGCAAAAGGTTGAAGAACAGCCTGTCAGAGATTTGTTCCGAACCCCGCGTCATCCCTATACCACGGCTCTGTTAAGTGCTTTGCCGGAACGGGCGACGTCCAAGAATCTGCCGACGATTCCAGGTGTTGTTCCGGGGCAATTCGACAGGCCAAAAGGTTGCCTATTCAGTCCACGGTGCCGCTTTGCCGATGCGACCTGCGCCCAGACCCCGCCGACCCCTCATGCCGAGGCATTTGGCAAGGCGCGCTGTCACCATGTTGAAAAGATTGCCGCCGGAGAGCTGGTATGACCACACCTATCGTTCAGGCCAACGCCCTGACCCGGTTTTACACGGTCAAAGGCGGGTTGCTGTCCAAGCCCGCAACCGTAAAGGCACTGTCGGGGGTGGATTTCGACCTGCAACCGGGAAAAACACTGGCCATTGTCGGAGAGTCAGGCTGTGGCAAGTCTACGCTGGCCAGACTGATCACAATGATCGAAGAACCAACCTCGGGCAGCCTGACGATCAACGGGGTCGACATTACCCCTTCGCAATGGAGCAAGATGCGAGAGACGGTGCAGATCGTCTTTCAAGACCCATATAGCTCGTTGAATCCGCGTCAGCGCATCGGCCAGATCCTGCAAGAACCGCTGATCATCAACCGGCCACAGATGACGGCCGCCGACCGTGAAACGCAGGCACGCAAGATGATCGAGATGGTAGGCCTGCGCCCCGAACATTATGACCGCTATCCGCATATGTTCTCGGGTGGGCAACGCCAGCGGATCGCTATTGCAAGGGCGCTTATGCTGGACCCCAAGGTGCTGGTTCTGGATGAACCTGTCTCGGCGCTGGATGTGTCGATTCAATCGCAGATCCTGAACTTGCTGGTCGATCTTCAGGAACGGCTGAACCTAGCCTACCTGTTCATTTCACATGACTTGTCGGTTGTCCGGCATTTCGCCGACGACGTGATTGTCATGTATCTGGGGCGCGCGGTTGAAAAAGGCCCGAAAGAGCAGCTGTTCGCGGCACCCCGACATCCGTACTCCAAGGCGTTGCTCTCCACGACGCCTCGTGCCGACCCGGATGCCCGGAAAGAGCGGATCAAGCTGGAAGGCGAATTGCCGTCACCGATGAATATCCCTAAAGGATGCGCTTTTGCGCAACGATGCTGGCTTGCGACTGATCAGTGCAGGCAAACATTGCCTGAGCTGGATGACGAAATCCATCAGGTCGCGTGTCTGCATCCTCTTTTCTGAAGAACCAGATGGCCAACGAAAACGCCCGGGCCAAAGGACCGGGCGTCAGGAAATCCGCACGTCCTTGAAGGCGTCAGAGCCCCCATTTCTCGCGGTTTGCTTCAAAAAAGCCTTCTGCTTTTTTAACCTCGATCCAGTTGTTCACATAGTTGATCCAGATCTGATCGCCTTGTGGCAGGATCATCGCGATCGGCGAAGGTGATCGAGGGCCGGCGTTTTTCACGCGTATAACTGGAAACTTCTCCTCAAGGGTCGAACCCTCGATGTTCGACGTTATGAATACATCAGCACGACCAGCGATTACTTCCTGATACCCGCGGGCAGGGGCCTCGACCACCTTGATCTCGGCGTTCGGGAACCATTCATGGACCCGTTTTTCAAACGTGGTACCCAAAGTCGTCGCGACCTTCACGCCGGGTTGATTGATCGAGTCATACCCGTCGAATTTGTCGACCTTGTCCTTGGTGGTGTAGGGGAAGAGCTCCACCGAGATATAGCTGTCGGAAAAACCCGCAACTTTCATGCGCGGTGGCGAAATCGATGCCGACCCGGTCAGGTGGTACTTGCCCGCGACCACACCATTCACCAGTGTTTTCCAGTCGGTGGGGACAAATTCGACCTCAACTCCAAGATCGGCGGCCAATGCTTTCATGATGTCGATGTCGTACCCTTTGTAACTGTTGGTTGCCGGGTCGCGCAGTGTCATCGGGTTCCAGTCACCTGTGGTACCAACCTTGAGAACGCCGGAATCCAGCACCTCGTTCAGCGCAGATTGCGCCTGTGCGGAACCGGACAATACAAGCCCCAACACGGCGACCGCCGCGGCTTTCCAAAAAACGCTCATAGGTATCTCCCGTTGGTGGCGTTACGACCTTGTGATTGCAATCCTCATTGATTTCAGTCCAAAGGGAAAGATAACCTCAAGAAAATATTACAATGGGGCAAAAACGGGGGCAGTTCAGCATATGCCAGGCGCCGCAATCGAGCTTGTGGGCGTGAATAAGTGGTATGACACGTTTCATGTTCTCAAGGACATTAACCTGACGGTCAGCAGCGGCGAAAAGGTGGTGATTTGCGGGCCTTCAGGGTCAGGCAAATCCACCGTCGTTCGATGTATCAACCGGTTGGAAAAACACCAAAAAGGTATCATTCGGTTAGATGGGGTTGACCTGACGGATGACGCAAAGTCAACGGCAACCATACGGTCCGATGTCGGAATGGTGTTCCAGCAATTCAATCTGTTTCCGCATTTGACCGTTTTGGAAAACCTGACTTTGGGTCCGATCAAAGCGCGCGGCCTGAGCCGGAAGGACGCGGAGGAAAAAGCGCGCCATTATCTGGATCGGGTACATATCCCCGATCAGGCGGACAAAAAGCCCATGCAGTTGTCTGGTGGCCAGCAGCAACGCGTAGCGATTGCACGATCCTTGTGCATGGAACCGCGCGCGCTGTTGTTCGATGAACCCACGTCGGCTCTGGACCCCGAGATGATCTCGGAAGTGTTGGAAGTTATGGTTGAACTGGCAAATGAGGGCATGACCATGGTGGTTGTGACCCACGAAATGGGATTTGCCCGCAAAGTTGCCGACAAGATGGTCTTCATGGATGCCGGTGAGATTGTCGAAGAAGGCAAGCCGGAGCATTTCTTTACCAACCCTCAGTCAGACCGCTGTCGCAAATTCCTGTCTCAGATTCTGCAGCACTGAGAGGGGCAGATGAAAAAACTTCTACTAGTCGTACCTTTGCTGCTGGCAGGCTGTTCTTCATCCCAGACCTGGGGCTGGTATGTGATCGACCCGACTACAGCATCGGGGTGGATCAATGTGAAATTCCTGATCTCGGGGATGGGTTCAACGATTCAGATTTCACTGATCGCCGCCGTGCTGTCGATCGTCATCGGATTGCTGGTGGCCCTGCCGGGATTGTCCGAAAAACGTGGCTGGCGGCTGGTCAACCGTGTTTACGTTGAATTCATTCGGGCCATTCCCTTGCTGCCGATGCTGTTTTGGGTCTTTTACGGCTTGCCCATCGTGTTCAAGTCGATGGGCATGAACGTACCAATTGACCCGTTCTGGGGTGCAATCATCACCCTGGCGATTTCCGACAGCGCCTTCACTGCGGAAATTTACCGCGCAGGCATTCAATCCATTGCGCGCGGTCAAAGCGAAGCGGCGCAGACCATCGGGCTGAACTATGTGCAGACCATGCGTTATGTGATTCTGCCGCAGGCAATCCGGCGCATTCTGCCGCCCTTGGCAAACCAGTTCATCTACATCGTCAAGATGAGTGCATTCGCCAGCGTCATCGGGATGCAGGAACTGACCCGCCGCGCGAATGAGCTGGTGGTTACCGAATACCGCCCGTTGGAAATCTATACCCTGTTGATCTTTGAATACCTGATCCTGGTTCTGATCATCAGTACGGGTGTGCGCTGGCTGGAGCGTCGCATGGGCGCGGACGAGCGCGGATAAGGAGAATGGATATGGACTGGAAAGCTTTCATGGCCGAGACCGAGGCCAATATCGGAACTTTTTCAAAGGAAGTGCCCGAAACCGTGCGCGGCTTTGGCATCATGGGCAAGGCCGCCAAGACCAATGGCGCACTAAGTGAGAAAACCAAGGAATTCATGGCCCTTGGCATCGCCATTGCGACCCGCTGCGACAGTTGCATAGGGTTTCACGTGCGTTCCCTTGTCCGGCTGGGTGCAACCCGAGACGAGATGTGCGAGGCATTGGCGATGGCGACCTATATGGGCGGCGGGCCGTCTTATGCTTACAGCGCCAAAGCGCTGAAGGCTTATGATGTGTTTTCCGGGTAATTGCCGCGCATAGCATTAATGCGGGTTGTGATCAGGCGTTTGGTTCCGGTTTCATTTACCCCATGCCTCCCGCGTTTTCTTCTGCGGTTTTGCGAATAATTGCACCGATTTTCAGAAGGTTTTCGCCCAGCGGGTTGGTCTTTCGCCAGATCAGGCCGATGGTTCGGGTTGGTGGGGTGTCCTGAAAGCGGGCGATGGACACGTCGGCAGACCGGGTTTCCAGCCCCACGGCCATTTCCGGTATCAGCGTCACACCGATGCCCGCCCCGACCATCTGTACCAGTGTGGACAGAGAACTGCCCTCCATAATGTGCTGCGGTTCGATATTGCGGATCGAACAGAAGGAAAGCGCCTGATCTCTGAAACAATGCCCTTCTTCCAGCAACAACAGCCGCATCGTTCTGAGCTGTGACGAACTTGGCATTGGCAACCCGGCGTCCCGCGCCGGGCGAACCAGCAGAAAGTCTTCGTTAAACAACGAAAATTCCCGAAGGCTGGGTTCCGAGACAGGCAAAGCGACAACGGCAAAATCCAGTCTTGAGTCCAATATTTCGCCGATCAGGGTTTGGGTGATGGTCTCTTTGGGCTCGATCGTCAGCTGGGGGAATCGTTTCGACAATGCCTTGATGATTGATGGCAGCAAGTAAGGCGCGACCGTGGGGATGACCCCGATTCTGATGCGACCCGACAAGGGACCAGCGGAAGATTGCACAAGATTCCCCAAATCCTCGACCCGCGTCAGGATTTCGCGGCCATGTTTTAGGACATCTTCGCCAAGCGCGGTCAGGCGCGTCTCGCGCGCTGCGCGTTCGACCAAGGGGCCACCCATGATGGCCTCCAGCTCTTTGATTTGTATGGAAAGCGCGGGTTGCGAAATCGCGCTGGCCGCCGCGGCTTTGCCAAAATGGCGGTGGGTGGCAAGCGCTTCAAAATAGCGCAGGTGTTTAAGCGTGAGTAACTTCATAGGAAAAACTAATCGTAATGATAGTAATTACAAATTTCCAATTATCGAAACTGTGGGGTACGAGTCAAGACATCTGAACCCCTCAGTAAATACTCAGGAGATTTACAATGGACGGTAATCCCCACAATCATCAATCCGGCGGCTGCCCAGTCTTGCATGGCGGGAACACGGGCACAGGCAACTCTGTCACCAAATGGTGGCCGGATGCGCTGAACCTGGACATTCTGAGCCAGCACGACACCCGCACCAACCCGATGGACGCGGATTATAACCACCGCGAAGCGGTCAAAGGGCTGGATTTCAATGCTGTTCGTGCTGACGTCGAAGCGTTGCTGACCGACAGTCAGGACTGGTGGCCAGCCGATTGGGGCCACTATGGCGGCCTGATGATCCGTCTGGCGTGGCACTCTGCCGGGTCGTACCGCCTGGGGGATGGTCGCGGCGGCGCAGGTTCGGGCAACATCCGTTTTGCACCGCTGAACTCGTGGCCGGACAATGCCAGCCTTGATAAAGCGCGCCGTCTGCTCTGGCCGGTGAAAAAGAAATACGGCAACGCGCTGTCTTGGGCCGATCTGATCGTTCTGTCGGGCACGGTGGCCTATGAATCCATGGGATTGAAGACCTTTGGTTTCGGTTTTGGTCGCGAAGATATCTGGGGCCCCGAAAAAGACGTCTACTGGGGTTCTGAAAATCAGTGGCTGGCACCGTCCGAGAACCGTTATGGCGATCTGGAAACCCCCGGCACGCTGGAAAACCCTCTGGGTGCGGTGCATATGGGCCTGATTTATGTGAACCCCGAAGGCGTGAACGGTAACCCGGACCCGGCGAAAACAGCGCTGCACATCCGTGAAACCTTTGCCCGCATGGCAATGAATGACGAAGAGACCGCCGCGTTGACCTGTGGTGGTCACACAGTCGGCAAAGCGCATGGCGCGATGGCGGGCGATCATATCGGCGCCGAACCCGAAGCCTGCCCGGTTTCCGGTCAGGGTTTGGGATGGGACAACCCCGATCAAAACGGCAAGGCAACCAACGCGTTCACGTCTGGTATCGAGGGTGCGTGGACGAAAAACCCGACCAAATTCGACATGGGCTTTTTCGATTACCTGTTCGGCTATGAGTGGGAATTGGGTAAATCGCCCGCGGGTGCACAACAGTGGCAGCCTATCGACATGCCGGAAGATGAAAAGCCGGTCGACCCGACCGACCCTTCGGTTCGGCGTATGCCGGTCATGACCGATGCGGACATGGCAATGAAGATCGATCCGATTTACAACGCGATCTGTCAGAAGTTCATGGCCGACCCGGATTACTTTGCTGACACCTTTGCCCGCGCTTGGTTCAAGCTGACCCACCGCGACATGGGGCCACGCGTCAATTACTATGGCCCAAACGTCCCGTCAGAAGAGCTGATCTGGCAGGACCCGATCCCTGCGGGTTCGACCGCGTATGACGTCGATGCCGTCAAGGCAAAAATCGCCGACAGCGGTCTGACCGCGGTCGAGATGATCACCACCGCATGGGACAGCGCCCGTACCTTCCGAGGCTCGGACAAACGCGGCGGCGCAAACGGTGCGCGTATCCGTCTGGCTCCACAGAAAGACTGGGCAGGGAACGAGCCCGAGCGTCTGGCAAAAGTGCTGGGCGTGCTGGAGCCTATTGCCGCGGAAACCGGGGCCTCGATTGCCGACGTGATCGTTCTGGCGGGCAACGTTGGTCTAGAACAGTCGATCAAAGCCGCAGGCTTTGACGTGGCGGTTCCGTTTTCGGCCGGTCGCGGCGATGCGACGGATGAGCAGACCGATGCCGACAGCTTCTCGGTGCTGGAGCCGCTGGCGGACGGGTTCAGAAACTGGCAGCTGAAGGAATACGCTGTATCACCCGAGGCGATGATGCTGGATCGCGCGCAACTGCTGGGTCTGACCGCTGCGGAAATGACGGTTCTGGTTGGTGGCCTGCGTGTGCTGGGTGCCAATCACGGCGGATCGGCGCATGGGGTCTTCACGGATCGCGTGGGTCAGTTGACCACCGACTTCTTCGTCAATCTGACGGATATGTCGCTTAGCTGGCATCCGGTAGATGGCGGCACCTATGAGCTGCGTGATCGTGCCTCGGGTGAGGTCAGGTTCACCGCAACCAGCGCGGATCTGGTCTTCGGCTCGAACTCGATCCTGCGTGGCTACGCCGAGGTCTATGCCCAGGACGATAATGCCGAGAAGTTCGTGCGCGACTTCGTAGCGGCCTGGACCAAGATCATGAACAACGACCGGTTCGATCTGGTAGCCTAAGTCAAAAAATATCAGGCGAGGGAAACCTCGCCTGATATTGTGTTCGGGCTGACATCTGGTAGTGCCCGATTATCCCGCGATCACATTCTGTTTTTGAACACCCAGGCCTTCGATGCCCAGTTCCATCGTGTCGCCGGGTTTCAGATAGACTTGCGGGTTTTGCCCCATGCCCACACCCGGCGGAGTTCCGGTCGAGATCACATCGCCCGGCTGTAAAGACATGAATTGCGACAGGTGTGAGATCACAGTTGCCACCCCGAAATGCATCGTCCGGGTCGAGCCGTCCTGATAACGGTGGCCGTTGACCTCAAGATACATCGGCAGGTTCTGTGGGTCTGCAACCTCGTCCCGCGTCACCAGCCACGGACCGATGGGGCCGAATGTGTCTGCCGACTTGCCCTTGACCCACTGCCCCGAGCGGTGAAGCTGAAAATCACGTTCCGACAGGTCATTGACCACGCAATAGCCAGCGACGTGATCCATCGCTTCGGCCTCGGAGATGTATTTTGTTTCCTTGCCGATCACCACGCCCAACTCTACCTCCCAGTCGGTCTTGACGGACCCGCGCGGGATTTCCACCGTGTCGTTCGGCCCGATAATGGCCGATGTCGCCTTGAAAAAGATCACAGGTTCCTGCGGCAATTCCATACCGCTTTCTGCCGCGTGGTCGGCATAGTTCAGGCCGATGCAAATGAACTTGCCCACTTGGCCGACACACGCCCCTAAACGGGTGTTGCCTTCAACGATCGGCAAGTTCTGTGCATCCAGCGCGCGCAGTCGCGCCAATCCATCGTCGCTGAGAACGTCGCCCGAAATATCGTCGATGACGCCTGACAGGTCGCGAATTGTGCCATCGTCGTGCAGCAGCCCGGGCTTTTCTGCACCCAAGGCGCCAAACCGCAGTAGTTTCATATTGTGATCCCTTTCAGTTTAAATCGCCCATCCGCCATCAATGGCAAAGGGCTGACCTGTGGTAAATGCGCTGCTTTCACTCGCAAGGTAGAGCGCCAGTTCGGCAATCTCGTCGGCAGTCCCAATGCGCCCCATTGGCTGGCGGGCGATGAAATCCGCCATCGCCTTTTCGTAGTCGCCCGTCGCCCTCAAACGCTCGTGCAGGCTGGGGCTGTCGACGGTGCCGGGGCAGATGGCATTACACCGGATGCCCTGCGTGACAAAATCGGCGGCGATCGACTTGGTCAGGCCAATTACGGCAGCCTTTGACGCGCAATATACAAACCGGTTCGGAACACCTTTCATCGACGAGGCGACCGAGGACATATTGATGATCGACCCCCCGCCGTTTTTCAACATCGCGGGTAGGGTCAGACGGATCAGGCGATACATGGCCTTCACATTAAGATCGAAACTGAAATCCCAGTCGTCCTCTTCGCACTCAAGAATGGTCCCGTTTGCCACGTAACCCGCGCAATTGAACAGGATATCCAGCGGTGGCAATTCAGCCACGGCACGTTTCACAGCATGCGCGTCTGTCACGTCGAGATGGATCGGAGAGATCCCGTCGATTTCCGAAAGCTCGGCCAATGTGGTTTCGTTGATGTCGCTGGCAAAGACATGCGCGCCTTCGGCTACGAACAGTTCGGCCGTGGCACGTCCGATGCCCTGTCCAGCCGCGCTGATGAATGCGGTTTTGCCTTTTAGTCGGTCAGAAGGCTGATGCGATGTCATTCTGGTCCTCATGATTTTCCCGAAGCCGGGTGGTGTGTTGGGGATAACTGCCTTGTTGGTCGCGCCTCAGGGAAAAGATTGGGCAGGATCAGCGGGCGCAAAGCAGTGCGTGTTTGGGGTTCGGTGCGGCACGGTCAAATCCTGATGTGATAAGCCGTTGCCGCATTCCCTCCAAGGATGGCCGAACGGTCTTTGGAGGAAAGTGCGTTTAGCAGTTCATCGGTTGCATCGATCCATCGTTCATAGCTGCTGGCCAATGTGCAGACCGGCCAGTCGCTGCCCCAGATCAACCGCGATGGTCCGAACGTGTTCAGTAGGTGATCCACATAGGGGTACAGGTCCCGAACCGTCCAGTCAGGTGCAGCTTCGGTGACAAGACCGGACAGTTTGCAGAACGCGTTGGTGTCCCGCGCGATGGCGGCCATGTCTTCGGCCCACCCGTCAAATGCACCGTCCCGGATCAGAGGTTTCGAGCCATGGTCAATCACAACCCGCATGGTCGGGTGCTGTGTCAGAAGTTGACGCAGCGGCCCCAGGTGCCGGGGCAGGGTGAGGGCATCGAAAGTCAGATCGTTAGATTGGATGGCCTCAAAGGCAGGTCTCAGGGCTGCGCCGAGCATCCAGTTCGGATCAGCGATATCCTGAATCATTGGCCGCAGACCAACCAAAGCGGGATGAGTGGCTAGTCTGATGATTTGTGCACGCGCATCAGGGGCGTCGAAACCGACCCAGCCAACCACACCTTTGATAAAAGGTGTCTTGTCCGCCAGTGACAACAGGTACTTCGTTTCGGCGACGGTCGACGCTGCCTGAACCAGAATTGTCCCGTCGATGCCCTGTGCTTGCAACAATGGCGCAAGATCACCTGGCCCGAAGTCCCGGTAAATCTGGCCCAAATCCGGTGTCAGCCACCCATAGTCACCACGTGCCAGCGCCCAAAAATGCTGATGGGCGTCGATCTTCATGCAATCACGCCTTTCTTCAGGATGATGTTGCCGTACAGCCTGCGCTCGCCGGTCTGAATGATGGCAAATGCGGATGCCGCGCGTTGGTAGAAGTCGAACCGGTCCAGACCCTGAATTTGCGCGGGGTTGTCAGCCTGCGCGTCGATGATCTTTTGGAAATCTGCGACGGCCTCGGGCACGGCTTCGGGATCACCGACAACCTGCATGGTCAGCGCGGGGTCGGGTACGAATGTGTCCAGCGGCATGACAGACAACACCGCGCCAAGCAGATCACTTGCCGTTGAACCATCCGCACGAATGCAGTCAGGCCCAAGGTTGGAGCCCGGGAAATTGGCGTCCGCAATAACGATGTCATCGCCATGGCCCATGGCGCGCAAGGCGTACAGCAACTCAGGAGACAACAGCGGGTCGAGGTTACGCAGCATTGACAGGTTCCTTGGGCAAGGGGGCATCTGGCCGGATCAGGCCTTCGGTACGCAGGTCTGACCAAAGCTGGGCGGGGATAGTCCGCTCCAGCAGGGCGACATTGGCTTGAACCTCGGCCGCATTGACGGCGCCCGGAACAACCGTTTTCACGGCGGGGTGTCCCAGAACAAATTGCAGCGCGGCTGCGATCAGCGGTGTGTCATGGGCCGCACAGACAGTTTCGATCCTGCGCACCCGTTCAAGAATATCCTCAGGCGCATCGGAATAGTTATACTTGGCCCCAGGCACCGGTCCGGTGGCGAGGATACCTGAGTTATACGGCCCGCCCAGAATGATGCCCACATCGCGTTTCTCGCAAAGTGGCAGAAAACTGTCCAAAGCTTCCTGCTCCAAAAGCGTATACCGACCTGCCAGCAGGAACCCGTCGAAATCGCCAAGACCCAGCAGTTTTTCGCAAACCTGCCATTCATTCACGCCGGCGCCAATCGCAGCGATCTCACCTGCATCGCGCAGTTCAACCAGCGCCTTGTACCCGCCGCCATCGAACAACTCGCGTACTTTGGCGTCTGACATTTCCTGACTGCCCTGACTGAAAGCGCAGACGTCATGCACCAGAAGAATGTCCGCATTGGCAACACCTGTCCGGTCCCGGCTTGCCTCATATGACCGCATGACGCCGTCATAGGTATAGTCGAACACAATGCGTTTCTGCGGAACGTCCACAAACGCTTCGGGTGTCACCTCATGTGGTTCGCAATCCAACAGCAGACGACCGATTTTGGTTGATAGCTGAATGTTCTCACGCCCAAACCGCCTGATCGCTTCGCCAAAGCGATACTCGGACCGCCCCAACCCGTATTGCGGCGCGGTGTCGAAGAACCGGATGCCTGCGTCAAAAGCGGATTGCAACGCAGCCTGCGCATCAGCATCCGAGACCTTGCGATAAAGATTGCCCAATGGCGCGCCGCCAAACCCCATGCGGGTCAGCGGTACAGGCCGGGACGTCCTGTTGTTCAGAAGGGCGGTTTGCGAAACGGTCATCCTGCCTCTCGGGTGTTTTGGGGGGGTAAATTGAACAGCTGCGGTCTTTCCTGTTGCAGCTGTTCTATCCGAGGCATCAGTTGCCCAAGGTGATGGCGCATGGCGTCTTGTGCTGCACGTTCATCATGGGCGCAGATGGCATCGAATATCGCCCGGTGTTCGGCCAGTGTTTCCGCGATGCGGCCGGGTGTCGGCAACAGCAACATACGCGCGCGGCTGACCTGTAGCGACACCGTCTGCGCCACATCCGGCAAGCGAAGCATCCCGGTGAACGCCATCAACAGGGCGTGGAATTCTTCATCCGCGTGATAGAACCCGGCAATGTCGTCATCTTCGATCAACAGCTCTTGCAGGCGCACGTTGCGGCTCAGCTTTTTGCGCTGATCATCGGTCAGGTCACGCGCAACCTTGGCCACAGTTGCCAGCTCCAGGGCCTCTCGCAGAAAGGCGCCTTCGCGTATTTCATCCATCGAGAAATAGGACACGCGTGTACCCGATTGCGGCACCACATCCACCAGTCCTTCGGCGGCAAGCCTGGTGATGGCGTCCGCGACAGGTGCGCGGGATACACCCAGGCGCGTGCAGATTGGTGCCTTTCTCAGATTGGCACCGGGAGGGAAATCCAGTGCCAGGATCGCCTGTTTGATGGATTGGTAAACCCGCTGCGCAAGCGATCCCTCAAATGTTGAAATGTCGGGCAGGCGGGTGGCGTCAATGTCATATGGGTGGTTCATGAATCTGAACTATCATACTAACATGTTAGTTGACAATAGCAGATTATCCCCGTAGCTCTGTGGCGAACAAGCGGGGATTCCATGCACCCAGTTTCAGAGATCAAAACCCCGGGAGGCCCGGCCCGTGACACAATCCGGCTGAACCCGGATGACAACGTGATCATCGCGTTGCGCGACCTGAAAGCCGACGCGCAACCGGATGGGATATCGATACGGCTTCCCACGGACATCGCACGCGGGCACAAGATCGCCACCGCCCCGATTGCGGCGGGTGAAAATGTGATCCGCTATGGACAGATCATAGGTCAGGCCAAAGCGGATATCGCCGCGGGCGAGCATGTTCATGTCCATAATCTGGGTATGGGGGCGCATCAGCAGGACTACGCATATGCAAGCGCGAACGCGCCGCTGCCCGAGATTTCAGGCGACCGTATCTTCCAGGGCTTCCACCGCGCCGATGGCAAGGTCGGCACGCGCAACTACATCGGCATTTTGACAACGGTGAATTGCTCTGGCTCCGTGGCGCGGTTCATCGCCGAAGCCGCCGAGAAACGGGGCTTATTGGACGCGTACCCGAATGTGGACGGTATCGTCCCGATCGTTCATGGCACTGGATGCGGCATGTCGGGCAAAGATGAAGGCTACGCCACGTTGTTTCGAACGCTGGCGGGATATGCCCAGCACCCGAATTTCGCCGGTATCCTGTTGATCGGTTTGGGCTGCGAGGTGATGCAGGTGGCCGATCTGGTTGGCGGTCGTCCGATCCGTCCTGATGGCGTGCTGCGTTACATGACCATTCAGAGTGAGGGCGGCACACGCCGTACCATTGAACGTGGATTGAACGAGCTGCGCGGGATTGCCGACCTCGCGAACAAGGCCGAACGCAAACATGCGCCGATCAGTGCGATAACGGTCGGAATGCAATGCGGCGGGTCGGATGGGTATTCCGGGATCACCGCCAATCCTGCTTTGGGTTATGCGTCGGATCTGTTGGTGCGGCATGGCGGTACGACGATCCTGTCCGAAACCTCGGAAATCTATGGCGCGGAACACCTTTTGACCCGGCGGGCCGAGACCGTTGAGGTCGGGGAAAAGCTGATCGAACGCATTCGCTGGTGGGAGGGGTATACACAGCGCAACGGCGGCGAGATGAACAACAACCCAAGCCCGGGCAACAAGCGCGGCGGGTTGACGACCATTCTTGAGAAATCGCTTGGCGCCGTCGCCAAGGGCGGCACCGCGCCCTTGCGCGGTGTTTACAAGTTCGGCGAGAAAATCGACAAGGCCGGCTTTGTTTTCATGGACAGCCCCGGTTTTGATCCATGCTCGGTCACGGGGCAGGTAGCGTCAGGCGCGAACCTGATCGTGTTCACCACCGGGCGGGGCTCGGTTTCAGGATATCAGCCAACACCCTGCATCAAGCTTGCAACCAACTCCGAAATGTATGCCCGGATGTCGGAAGATATGGATCTGAACTGTGGGGACATCGTCACAGACGGCGTGAGCATTGAGGCAAAAGGCGAAGAGCTGTTCGAAATGCTGATCCGCGTCGCATCGGGTGAACAAACAAAAAGCGAAGAACTTGGCTTTGGTGGGGTCGAATTTGTGCCCTGGCAAATCGGCGCGGTGATGTAGGCGGCACCACCCCTTGGGGAGAGGGGTGTTTGGGAGGATAAATGACAAAACTGGTCGACATGTCGGGGATCGAGAAACACTTTCCCGGAGTCCATGCGCTGAAATCAGTGCAGTTCGATCTGATGCTGGGTGAAGTCCATGCGCTGATGGGCGAGAATGGTGCGGGAAAAAGCACGCTGATGAAAATCCTCTCGGGGATCTATCAGCGCGACGGCGGCACACTGCAAATCGAAGGGCGTGATGCAAACCCAACCTCGCCACGCGAGGCGCAGGCCTTGGGTATCGGCATCATTCATCAGGAACTGAGCCTGATGAATGATCTGACGGTGGCGCAGAATATCTTTATCGGCCGCGAACCTCGTAAACGGTTTGGGCGGCTGAACGATGTCGCGTTGAATGCACAGACGGCCGAGATTTTTGCGTCCATGAACCTAAGCCTCGACCCCAGGGCGCAGGTCGGCAGTCTGACCATTGCGAAACAACAGATGGTCGAGATCGCCAAGGCATTGTCTTTCCGGTCCAGGGTTCTGATCATGGATGAACCGACCGCGGCCCTGAACGATGCTGAAATTGCCGAGCTGTTCGTGATCATCCGCCGCCTGAAGGCCGAAGGCGTGGGCATTGTCTATATCAGCCACAAAATGGATGAGCTGAAGCAGATTGCTGACCGGGTTACGGTGATGCGCGACGGAGAATACGTTGGCACCGTTGACGCGGCAGCAACGCCGATCAGCCAGATTATCGCGATGATGGTAGGTCGCGAAGTCAAGGAAGAGCCGCTGGTCCCCCCCGATCTGAGCGATGCCGAGGTTTCGCTGGAAGTGACCGGGCTGTGTCGGGGTCACGAAATCCGCGATGTCAGCTTTTCGGTCCTGAAGGGTGAGATCCTGGGCTTTGCCGGGCTGATGGGGGCCGGACGTACCGAAGTTGCGCGGGCAATCTTCGGGGCTGATCCCAAAGATAGCGGAGAAATCCGGGTGCATGGGCAGGTGGTCTCGATCAGGACACCATCCGATGCCGTCAAGGCGGGCATCGGCTATCTTTCCGAGGATCGCAAGCATTTCGGCCTCGCCACAGGGATGAGCGTTCGTGACAATGTTGCCTTGGCTTCGATGGATATGTTCACCGGACGTGTCGGTGTTCTGAACGATGGTGAAATCAGCACGACGGCCAAGGGTTACATCACGCAGCTGGGCATTCGCACGCCTTCGGACACGCAGGAGGTACGCCTGCTGTCCGGCGGCAATCAGCAGAAAGTTGTCATTGCCAAATGGCTGCTGCGGGATTGCGATATCCTGATTTTCGATGAGCCCACGCGCGGTATCGACGTGGGCGCAAAATCTGAAATCTACAAGCTGCTGGAAGAACTGGCCGGGCAGGGCAAGACGATCATCGTGATTTCGTCGGAACTGCCCGAGATCATGCGCCTAAGCCATCGCATTGCCGTGATGTGCGAAGGCCGACTGACCGGCATTTTGCCGGGCGGCAAAGCCACCACTCAGGAAGACATCATGCATCTGGCGACGCAGCGGGCGGCGGCGATGCAGATAACAGGAACAGCGTAATGACCTCAGCAACGGAAATCGAAAAGAAAAGCCCACTGGCGGGGCTCTCGGAAAGCGGCGCCTACCAAAAGCTGCTGGCCTTCGCCAGCTTGATTGCCTTGCTGATCGGGTTTTCAATCGCGTCGCCGAACTTCATGCAAACTTCAAACATGATCGCCATCTTGCAGGCGACATCGGTCAATGGGGTGCTGGCGGTTGCTGCAACATTGGTCATCATAACTGGCGGGATCGACCTGTCCGTGGGAACTCTGATGACATTCTGTGCCGTTATCGCCGGTGTCGTGCTGACCTATCTCGGAATGCCACTGTTGTTGGGGGTTACGGCAGCGATTGCGGCGGGTGCGTTCTGCGGGCTGTGCTCGGGCACCTTTGTCGCCAAGATGAAAATCCCGCCCTTCATTGCCACGCTGGGTATGATGCTGATCCTAAAAGGGTTGTCGCTGGTGATTTCCGGCACGCGGCCCATCTACTTCAACGACACGCCGGGCTTTGACCAGATTTCGCGCGGGTCGCTGATCGGAAAGGTTTTTCCCGCATTACCGATCCCCAATGGCGTGCTGATCCTTTTCCTTGTTGCCATTGCAGCTTCGTACATTCTGGGGCGCACGGTTCTGGGCAGATACACCTTTGCGCTGGGATCAAACGAAGAGGCGGTGCGCCTATCGGGGGTGAATACCGATCTTTGGAAGATGCGTATTTACGCTCTGGCAGGTGGGATCTGCGGTATCGGTGGAATTCTGATCGCGTCGCGACTGAATTCGGCGCAGCCCGCGCTGGGGCTTGGCTACGAGCTGGAAGCCATCGCTGCCGTCGTGATCGGGGGCACGTCCCTGTCCGGTGGGCGTGGTACAATCCTTGGAACCCTGATCGGTGCCCTGATCATGGCAGTTCTGACCAATGGTTTGCGAGTGCTGTCCGTCGCGCAGGAATGGCAGACCGTTGTCACCGGCGCGATCATCATTCTGGCCGTTTACGCCGATATGGCGCGGCGCAGGAAGACAGGTTGAACAGTCACAAAAATCAGAAACGAAGACCAACTGGAGGAGAAGACATGCTAACACGTCGTTTCATTTTGGGGGCCCTGAGTGCGGCCAGCCTTTCGATACCTGCAACTATGTCATCAGCGGAAGACATATATATTCCGCTGGTGTCCAAAGGGTTTCAGCACCAGTTCTGGCAGGCGGTAAAGTCCGGTGCGGAACAGGCCGCGGAGGAATACGGTGTCACGATCACCTTTGAAGGCCCGGACAACGAAACCATGGTGGATCGTCAGATCGACATGCTGGCGGCGGCCTTGGCCAATAACCCCAAGGCCATCGGTTTTGCCGCTCTGGACAGCCAGGCCGCCATTCCACTGCTGAAGCAGGCTGATGAAAAGGGCATTCCGATCATTGCCTTTGACAGTGGCGTTGACAGCGACATTCCGGTTTCTACAGCAACAACAGACAATCAGGCCGCGGCTGCGCTGGCTGCGGACAAGATGGCCGAGATGATCGGCGGCAAAGGCAAAGTGGCCGTTGTTGCACATGACCAGACCAGCCGCACAGGCATCGACCGGCGCGACGGCTTCGTCAGTCGCATTGCCGAAAAATACCCGGATATCGAAGTTGTCACGGTTCAATACGGTCAGGGTGACCACCTGAAATCGACCGAGGTGACCAAAGCGATCCTGACGGCGAACCCCGATCTGAATGGCATCTTCGGCACCAACGAAGGCTCGGCCATCGGAGTGGTGAATGGGGTGCAGGAACTGGGGACCGAGGGGCTGGTCATCATCGGGTATGACAGCGGCAAGGCCCAGAAAGATGCGATCAAAAGCGGGCTGATGGCGGGTGCAATCACTCAGAATCCCGTGGGCATCGGGTATGAAACCGTCAAGGCTGCTGTGGCCGCGATGAAGGGCGAAGAAGTTCCTGCCCTGATTGATACCGGGTTTTACTACTACGACGCATCCAACATCGACGATCCAAAGATCGCGGCTGTTCTGTACGACTGATTTTCATTGTCATACTTGTTCCTGGCTCTTGGTTCTCCAAGAGCCAGAAGCTTGTCAGAATCCCTGCATTAGCATGTCGATGCCGGCGGTGATCTGCGCAAAGTGATCATCAAGGTTGTCGACCGGCGATTTTAGAATGCCCACCGGAACGGCAGCCATGAATTGGGTTGCCATTACAAACGATTTGCCCTGGATAACAAAGACGGGATTGAGCCGGGTGGCTGGGATCGGTGCCGTCGCTTCGGGAAGGAGTGGCACGACGACGCGTGTGTTCAACCCGCTCAGCAGATCGCTCTGGATGTCCAGAAGATACCCGTCACCTGACGGGTTGGGGAACACGTCGTATTTTGGCATCAGAACTGTCGGTAGGTGTCCAGCGGTAAGCCATTACGCTCGACATACGCGTTGGAACTCTCAAGTGCGGCCTTGTTTTCGGCTTTCCAGCGTTCAGCTTTTGCGCTGGCGACTGCGGCCCGAATGCCGTCTTCGGCTGCGCGGGACAGGTTGATCTTCAGATCCCGCGCCTCGGACAGCATATCGCCATCCAGTGATAGATTTGTCGGTTTGCGAGATGGAGCATTCATTTGACTACCCTCTGAACTGCGCCATTTTACCATCACACGATATGCGCGTCAAACATGCGCATATTACGTGAAGCGTGGAAGCCCTCTGTTCAGCGGTACGTGGCAATCAGGAGATTTTTGGCCTGAAAAGAGCTTTGCGCTCAGTTCTTGTAACCTCTCATTACTGAGCGACTTTTTGTTTGTGTTTATTGAACTGTTGGTCGAAGAGGTTTTTGAAGGGTCCGTTTTTCTGCATGAGTTGGTCGAGGTTTCCCTGTT
>NZ_JBQERC010000018.1:0-75531 GCF_056534665.1 Ruegeria sp. P8 | reverse complement strand
GCCCGCCGGCACCTGAAACCATCATCCCGATGGATCACAGGCCGATGATGCACTAACAATCAACTTGGACCAGTCAGATGAGGCTGCTCACAAGGAACAAGTGGATGCGCGGACTTGTTTTCGGTGATTTCTGTAACTCATGAATCAGCCTTTCCCGATGTTCCGTGCCAGTCTGGCACGGTGAGCATTGCATTCATGGGAAGCGATATGAAGCTAAGTTAATGTTTTTGCTTGGCTAATTTGGTCGGAGTGAGAGGATTCGAACCTCCGACCCCTGCCTCCCGAAGACAGTGCTCTACCAGGCTGAGCTACACTCCGACCGTGGCGGGTGATCTATACGGGGCTATTCCGATGCGCAAGAGGATTTTGAGAAGCGATCATCTGAATCTGCCGTCTTTGAACCGGTATCGGATGGGCAAGGCAGGTCACGCGACTCTCATGGCAGAGCGTCTGTTTTGTACAGGCGGATCTTGGTGCCTCCGTGGTCTACCACCGGACCGGGTGCCAGCAAAGGCAGGCGGGTCGCCCGAGCCAAAGCCGGAGCGCTGGTCACAATCCCAACACGCCATCCTCGAAACCGGCTCATCAAAGATTTACCCAAGGCTCCGTAGACAGAGCGCAGACGCTTTTCATCTCCAATTCGCGCCCCGTAGGGAGGGTTCACAATGACCAGCCCGGCGGGTCCCGCAGGGGGTTTGATGTCACTGACGGAAAGCTGTTGAAAACGCGTGTTGGCGCTTACCTGCGCTCTCTCGGCGTTGGCTGTTGCGGCTTCGATAGCTCCGGCGTTGCGGTCAGAGCCACAGAAGGTGAGAAAACACTCAGCGACCTCTGACTCGCTGCGCATGTCTTGCCAGCGGTCAGGGTCGAAGCCCGCAAGGTTTTCAAACGCAAAACTGCGGGACCGACCAGGGCGCAGCCCCAGGGCAATCTCGGCGGCTTCGATCACGAAAGTACCCGAACCGCACATCGGGTCCAACACCGGTTCATTGCCGCTAAATCCGCAGTCACGCAGAAACATGGCTGCCATCGTTTCGCGAATTGGCGCTTTGGCAATTGCTTCTTTATGACCACGCTTGTGCAAAAGCTCTCCAGAACTGTCGACGGAAAATGTACAGATGTCCTTTTCGATTCTCAGCAAGATCCTGACATCGGCGTCGGAAGATATCGGAGCGCCCAGAGTTTCGGATATCGCTTGTTCAACTCTCTGCCGTGCGGCACCGGCATGATATATTCTGGATTTGCGGCTGGTGGCCTCGACTTTGACCGGAACACCGGAGCGCAGGAACTCGCCCCACGGGAATTTGCGCGCACGTTTGTCCAATTGGGCTAAATGCACGGCAGGAAAACTGCCCAGACGAACCAGAACCTTGTTTGCACCGCGTAAGGTCAGGTTGGCGCGCCAGACCTCGGACCACGAACCACGGCAAATGACACCCCCTGGAATCGTCTTGACCTGAGCGAACCCGTTGGACTGCGCCTCGGCACAGAGGGGGGCTTCAAGGCCCGGGGTGGCAATCAGAAAGATTTCGAAGTCTGTGTCTTTTTTCATTCCGGTTGCTTACACTGGAAGTTCAGCGGGCGCGACACGCAATTTTGACCCGAATTTTTGGCCATCTTGAGGGAAAACTCCAAGATTTTGCAGTTTGATCTTAACTTTCGGCGGTAACAGGTTTGCGTTTGCGGGCATCCGCGCGTAAAGGGTCCGTGATCAGAAATACGCCTGCGGAATTTGGACCCGTTTCGACGCTTTTGCGATGGGCACCGGAAAAAACCGCGTTATTGCATGACCCCTAAAGGGTGTCGGCAGGGCTGGCGCAGGAAAGAGGCTTGGAAGAACGTAGCGGTATGCAAACTTTCAAACTTAAAAAAGGGTTGGACCTGCCAGTGGAAGGCGCTCCCGACCAAACCATTCATCCGGGTCCGGAATACTCGACCGTTGGTGTTCTGGGTGGGGACTACATTGGCCTGAAGCCAAAGATGCTGGTGCAGGAAGGTGATAGTGTCGAGCGGGGTACGCCGCTCTTTTGTCACAAAGATGCGCCTGACGCGATGATGGTCGCACCGGTGACTGGCAAGATTGTTGCCATCAACCGGGGTGCCCGCAGGGTGTTGCAGAGCGTCGTCATCGAAGTGTCCGACACCAATGACACGGGCTTGGATTTTTCGAGCGTGGGCGATGCGCATAGCGCCGAAGGCGTGACTGCAAAACTGTGCACCGCGGGTCTATGGACTTCATTCCGCACGCGGCCTTATTCGAAAATGCCGGAACCCGGTGCCAAACCGAACGCGATTTTCGTGACAGCCATGGACAGTGACCCATTGGCGGCTGATGCCGCCACGATCATTGCCGAGGCACCCGAGGCCTTTGCCGCTGGGTTGGTAGCAATCAGCAAGCTGACAGAGGGCAAAACCTATCTTTGCCAGAAACAAGGCGACACGATCCCCGGCGCGGATGTTGCCGGTGTCGAGGCCGTGGCGTTTTCCGGTCCACATCCATCGGGCCTGGCAGGAACGCATATTCACTTCCTCGAACCGATTGCGGGGGAAAAGCAAGTCTGGACTATCGGTTATCAGGACACCATCGCGATTGGCCGCCTGATGCAGACCGGGCGTCTGGATCCGAGTGTTGTGATCGCCTTGACCGGGCCCGGTGCGCGTCAGCCGCGTTTGATCCGCACCGTGATGGGCGCGTCCACGGACGACTTGACACGAGGTGAGGTAAGTGTGGACGGAACGCCCCGCATTATCTCGGGTTCGATCCTGTCGGGTCAACATGCCGACGGACCGACCGCATATCTGGGCCGGTTTGCCCGTCAAATCTGTATCATCCGAGAGGATCACGATCAGATTCCGATGGGTTGGATCCGGCCAATGCCTTCCAAGTATTCCGTCCAGCCAGTATTGGGCTCGGCCTTTTCCAGAAAACTCTATGCTTTTACGTCCAACCTGAACGGTGGCCGCCGTGCAATGGTGCCAACAGGCGTGTTCGAAGAGTTGATGCCGCAGGATTACCTGCCCACACAATTGCTTCGGGCCTTGCTGGTGATGGATACGGATACGGCTCAGGCACTGGGAGCGCTTGAGCTGGACGAAGAGGATCTGGGCCTTGTGGGCTTTGCCTGTCCGGCGAAATACGAATACGGGCTGGCACTGCGCGACTGCCTGAACAAGATTGAAAAGGAGGGCTGATCCGAATGGGATTGCGTAACTTCTTTGACCGGATCGAGCCGAACTTTACCAAGGGCGGCAAGTACGAGAAGCTTTTTCCGATCTACGAGATGGTGGAAAGCTTCATCTACACTCCGAAAACCGTAACCACCGTTGCTCCTCATGCGCGGTCTTATGTAGATATGAAGCGGATCATGACATATGTCGTGATTGCCACTATTCCTTGCATCCTGTGGGGAATGTGGAACACCGGTTATCAGGCAAATTCGGCCATTGCCGCGCTTGGCCCAGAGTCTGCGACCGGCTGGCGGATTGCAATTCTTCAGGTTTTTGGCATTTCGCTGAATCCGGACAGCATCTTTGCCAATGTCATGCACGGGCTTATGTACTTCCTGCCGATCTATGTCGTCACGTTGGTGGCAGGCGGTATTTTCGAGGTCATTTTCGCAACGGTCCGCGGCCACGAAGTGAATGAAGGCTTTCTTGTCACTTCGATGCTTTACGCCCTGATCATGCCTGCAACCACACCCCTGTGGCAGGTTGCCCTGGGGATTATCTTTGGTGTCGTGATCGGCAAAGAGGTATTCGGCGGCACTGGTAAGAATTTCCTCAACCCCGCCTTGGTGGGGCGGGCGTTTTTGTATTTTGCCTATCCCGCGCAGATGTCGGGCGATGCTGTCTGGACCCCGGTCGACGGGTTTTCCGGGGCGACGGCTCTGGCTGTGTCGGCTGCCGAAGGCTACCAGGCACTGGCCGTTGACGGTATCACCTGGTGGAGCGCGTTTTACGGCACCATTCAGGGCAGTATCGGGGAAACCTCGACTCTGGCCTGCCTGATCGGTCTGGCCTTCCTGCTGATCACCAAGATTGCCAACTATCGGCTGATTTTGGGATGTCTGGCGGGCACAATTGCGTTCACCGGGCTGTTGAACCTGATCGGGTCCGAGACGAACCCGATGTTCGCAATGCCATGGTACTGGCATGTCGTGTTGGGCGGTTACGCCTTTGGTCTGGCTTTCATGGTGACCGAGCCGGTCTCGGCAAGCCACACCAATGTCGGGCGCTATATCTATGGTGCACTGATTGGTGTCATGGTTGTGTTAATTCGTGTGATCAACCCAGCCTTCCCCGAAGGTATGATGCTGGCCATTCTGTTCGGCAACGTCTTTGCACCGCTGATCGACTATTTTGTCGTTCAGGCCAACATCAAACGGAGGGCGCGTCGCCATGTCTGATACGCAATCCCCTGAACGCAAGGGCGCGATTGCCCGGTTTCTGGCGGCCTCGCCGGATTCGGTTGGCAAAACGATCTTCATCGCTGTTGCGGTTTGTCTCGTTGCCTCGATGATCGTGTCGGCCGCGGCAGTCAGCCTGCGCCCGGTGCAGGAGGCCAACAAGCTGAAGGACAAGCAGGTCAACATTCTGCAGGTGGCGGGGGTGTATGAACCCGGCATTGATGTCAGCCAGGCCTTTGCCGCGTTCGAGCCGCATGTTCTGGATCTGGCGACGGGCGAATTTGCGGACGATCAGTTCGACCCAGCCACCTTTGACGATCTGGCCGCTGCCGGTGATCCGGAATTAAGTGTTGCCCTTGACGATGACCCCGCAGGCATTGGTCGCAAGGCAAAGTATCGGGTCATCTATCTGCTGCGCGACGACAGCGGAGCGTTGGACAAGGTGATCCTGCCGCTGCATGGCTATGGGTTGTGGTCCACGCTTTATGGCTTCATCGCGCTGGAAAAGAACGGCAACGACATTTTCGGCCTGCAATTCTATCAGCATGGTGAAACGCCTGGTCTGGGTGCCGAGGTGGACAACCCGCGTTGG
This sequence comes from Ruegeria sp. P8, assembly GCF_056534665.1. Classification (NCBI taxonomy): domain Bacteria; kingdom Pseudomonadati; phylum Pseudomonadota; class Alphaproteobacteria; order Rhodobacterales; family Roseobacteraceae; genus Ruegeria; species Ruegeria sp. P8. Next base: position 70,533 of record NZ_JBQERC010000018.1, on the reverse strand, counting down.
AAGGCGTTGTGGAACGGCAAGAAACTGCATGATGACGCGGGCGCCTTGCAGATCACCGTCGCCAAGTCACAACCAGCGGCCGGGCCCGAGTTTTTCGTAGATGCGCTGGCGGGCGCGACCCTGACATCGCGCGGGGTCGACAACCTTGTGAAATTCTGGATGGGCGATGCGGGTTACGCGCCGTTCCTGGCCAAGTTGCAAGCAGGAGAGATCTGATGTCGCAGACCAAGAAAGAGCTGCTGGTCGACCCCCTTGTCGACAACAACCCGATCACCTTGCAGGTGCTGGGTATCTGTTCGGCACTGGCTGTTACATCATCACTGCAAGTGGCCTTTGTCATGGCCATAGCGGTGACGTCGGTGACGGCGTTTTCGTCGATGTTTATTTCGATTTTGCGCAACCAGATCCCGGGCTCGATCCGGATCATCGTGCAGATGGTGATCATCGCCTCACTCGTGATTCTGGTGGATCAGATACTGAAGGCCTATGCCTTCCAGATTTCCAAGACGCTGTCGGTGTTTGTCGGCCTGATCATCACCAACTGCATCGTAATGGGCCGTGCCGAAGCATTCGCCATGAAGAACCCGCCGGTGGCCTCGTTCGTCGACGGTTTGGGCAACGGCATGGGCTATGGCCTGATCCTGATGCTGGTGGGCATCATCCGGGAGTTGTTCGGATCGGGCAGCCTGTTCGGCGTGACAATCCTGCAAACGGTCAACAATGGCGGTTGGTACGTGCCCAACGGCCTGTTGCTGCTGCCACCTTCGGCGTTCTTCGTGATCGGCCTGCTGATCTGGGCTTTCCGCACGTGGAAGCCGAACCAGGTTGAAGAACGTGAATACAAAATCCAGCAGGTAGAGGCGCACTGATGGAAGGGCTTATCTCTCTGGCCGTGAAGGCCGTCTTTATCGAAAACCTTGCGCTCAGCTTTTTCCTTGGCATGTGTACCTTCATCGCCGTGTCGAAAAAGATCTCGACTGCCATCGGGCTGGGAATATCAGTCATGGTGGTGCAGGCGATCACCGTGCCCGCCAACAACCTGTTGCTGTCCTTCCTGCTGAAACCGGGTGCATTGGCATGGGCCGGGTTCCCGGATGTGGATCTGACCTTTCTCGGGCTGATTTCCTATATCGGCGTGATCGCAGCGATGGTTCAGATCCTCGAGATGATCCTCGATAAATATTTCCCGCCCCTCTACAACGCGCTGGGGATCTTCCTGCCTTTGATCACTGTGAACTGTGCCATTCTAGGTGGTTCGCTGTTCATGGTCGAACGCGACTATAATTTTGCCGAGGCGACCACCTATGGCATCTCATCCGGTTTCGGCTGGGCGCTGGCAATCACCGCGATGGCAGGCGTGCGCGAAAAGCTGAAATACTCGGATGTGCCGGACGGGCTTCAGGGGCTGGGCATCACCTTTATCACCGCCGGACTGATGGCGATGGCCTTTATGTCCTTCTCGGGCGTGAAACTGTAAGGGGGGCGTGAGAATGGAAACCTTTTCGCTCGGCGTTGTCCTATTCACCCTGATCGTTCTGGCGCTGGTGGCCATCATTATGGCTGCTCGGTCAAAGTTGGTGTCGACCGGCAACGTCAACATCACCATCAATGGTGAAAAGACTATCTCGGTTCCGGCGGGTGGCAAACTGCTGCAAACATTGGCGGCCGAAAAACTGTTTGTTCCGTCAGCCTGCGGTGGTGGTGGTACCTGTGCCCAGTGTCGCGTGAAAGTGCATTCGGGTGGTGGTTCGATCCTGCCGACCGAAGAAAGCCATATAACAAAGCGCGAAGCCTCCTGTGGCGACCGTCTATCCTGTCAGGTAGCGGTGAAACAGGACATGGAAATCGAGGTTCCAGAAGAGGTCTTTGGCGTCAAGAAATGGGAATGCACAGTTCGCTCGAACGACAACGTTGCGACCTTTATCAAGGCCCTTACCCTAGACCTGCCCGAAGGCGAGGATGTGAATTTCCGTGCCGGGGGCTACATCCAGATCGAAGCGCCCGCTCATCAGTTGAAATACACTGATTTCGACGTGCAGGAAGAATATCGCGAGGATTGGGATCGCTTCAATCTATGGCAATATGAGTCGGTTGTGAACGAACCTATCGAGCGCGCCTATTCGATGGCCAACTATCCGGATGAAAAGGGCATGATCATGCTTAACGTCCGGGTTGCTTCACCGCCTCCGGGCTCAGAAGGAATTCCGGCGGGACAGATGTCGTCCTACATCTTCAACCTGAAGCCGGGCGACAAAGTCACAATCTCGGGTCCATTTGGCGAGTTTTTCGCACGTGAAACCAAGAAGGAAATGGTCTTCATCGGTGGTGGCGCCGGTATGGCACCGATGCGCAGCCACATCTTTGACCAGCTCAAACGCCTTGAGAACCGCGACCGCAAGATCAGTTTCTGGTACGGTGCGCGGTCCAAGAAAGAGATGTTCTTTGTCGAGGATTTCGACCAACTGGCGGATGAGTTCGACAATTTTGAATGGCATGTCGCTCTGTCGGATGCACAGCCCGAGGATGAATGGAAAGGCTATACCGGCTTCATCCACAACGTTCTGTTCGAAGAATACCTCAAGAACCACCCGGCACCCGAGGATTGTGAATACTACATGTGTGGACCGCCAATCATGAACCAGTCGGTTATCAACATGCTGCTGGATCTGGGCGTGGATCGCGAAGACATCATGCTCGACGATTTTGGCGGGTAACTAAAGTAACCGGCGCTGAGTGCGCCGGTTTTTTCATTCCGGCGCCAGATCGACCTATTTTCTGTAATAGTCCCGATACCAAGCGACGAACTGTGCGATACCGTCCTTCAGGTCGGTCTGCGGGCGATAATTCGTCAGCCGCTGCAACAGCCGATTGTCAGCCCAGGTGGCATGAACATCGCCCATCTGCATTGGCATGAAGTTTTTGACCGCTTTCTGGCCAACAGCCTCTTCGATGGCTTCTATGAAATCCATCAGACGCACCTTGTCTCCGTTGCCAATGTTGACGATGCGGTACGGTGCAACGGGCGACAAGCTGTCACCATCTTCGATATCCGCGCGGCTGGTCGGGCGGACCGGCGGAACATCGATCAGCAACCTGATCCCACGCACAAGGTCTTCTACATGCGTGAAGTCGCGATACATGTCGCCATGATTGTAGATGTCGATTGGTCTGCCATCCAGTATCGCAGCGACGAATTTGAAATAGGCCAGATCGGGGCGCCCCCAAGTGCCGTAAACGGTAAAAAATCGAAACATGGTGGTCGGCAGATCCCACAGATGGGCATAGGAATGCCCCATCGCCTCATTTGCCTTTTTAGTGGCGGAGTAGATCGTCAGTTGGGTGTCGGCTTTTTCTGTTTCGATGAACGGCATGTCCTCGTTTGCACCGTAGATTGATGAGGTCGACGCCATCAAAAGGTGTTCCACTTTGTGCTGACGCGCGATTTCCATCACATTGAACGTGCCCACAACGTTCGACTCGATATAGCTGCGAGGATATTCAAGGCTGTGCCGCACGCCTGCCTGCGCGGCCAGATGGACGATGACATCGGGCTGAAACTCCTCAGCGACCTGCACAAGACGGTCAAAGTTTTCCAAACGGTCTTCAGTTGCCGTAAATCCCGGGGTTTGAAGCAGTATCTGATGTCGACGCTGTTTCAGGGTCACATCATAATAGTCGGTCATCCCGTCATAGCCATGTACCTGAAACCCTTCTGCCAAAAGCAACTTGGCCAGGTGGAACCCGATGAACCCGGCAGAACCTGTAATCAATACTCGTTTCATGAAACCCTCAGAACTCACTGCAAATTCATCGCTGATCGAAAGGCGTTGATCCTATCATCAGATCAACTGCTTGCGAACATCCTGCGGGCCATATCGGACAATCTAAGGCTCGTGGTCAACACTTTGCCTACTCAAACAGTTGTTGATTGCGACCACTACGCAGGGCAGGTAGGGATCAAATGCCATGATAAAAGACTGGATCAGACGGCGGTTCCAATCCGCGGCGAAGGAAAGCACCAATGCGATGCTATGCGACGTGGCACCCGCGGAAAAGGTGACAGCTGTCGGTGATATTCACGGCCGTCTTGATTTGCTTCAGGCGGTTTTGCCACGACTCGACGATCAAAGCCCGCTGGTCTTTCTGGGCGATTACATCGATCGGGGGGCATACAGCGCGCAGGTACTGCGGCATTTGCATCACCTGAGTGAGGCGTCAGACGGGCGGGTTCAATGCCTGCTTGGCAATCACGAAGAGATGCTGCTGCAGTTTGTAAACGACCCGGAACGATACGCCAGGCTTTGGTTTCATAACGGCGGAGCGGAAACTTTGGCATCTTTCGGTCTCGAATGTCCCGACGAGTTGGACAGTGGCAAGCATCTGCCTGAACTGGCAGAGCGTCTGCGGCACAAGATGGGCGACAGCTTGCTGGACTGGCTTGAAAATCTGCCGCTGACCTGGACCAGCGGCAACGTCACCTTTGTCCACGCGGCACTTGATCCGCGGCAATCCATTCAATCCCAGGATCGCCAGATCTGTCTTTGGGGTCATCCGATGTTTCCACGGCTTGCACGCAGCGACGCGCAATGGGTTGTTCACGGTCATACTATTGTAAGCCACCCCCAGATTAGAAACCGGGTTGTGTCGATCGATACAGGTGCCTTTGCCTCAGGCAGATTAACTGCCGCTGAAATAAACGGCGGCAGTGTCAGGTTTTTTTCAACCGGTTGAAACTATCCTACGATCATCTGCTTCATGCGAAGCGCTTCATACTCCAATTCCCTCAGACGGAAATGCACCACGTCACCGATAGTGATGACACCGCACAAATTGCCATCACGCAGAACCGGCATATGGCGGAAACGCCCTTCGGTCATGGTTTTCAGCACGTCATTCAGCGTATCCTCGGGCGTACAGGCCTTTACATCCCTGGTCATCAGGTCTTCGACCGACTGTGGCAGGGTCTGTCCGGGCGTATCGGCCATGCGACGCACGATGTCGCGTTCCGACAAGATCCCTTGCAATGCCCCGTTCTGATCTGTCACCAGAACAGCGCCAATCCGCTTTTCCTTGAGCGTGTTCACCACCGAATGGATGGTATCATTAGGCCGCACCGAAAACACCGCATCCCCTTTACCCTCAAGCAACTTGGCCACGGTCGTCTGCGAATGCGACAGGTTTGATTCCGCTGATTGGCTGTAGGTTGTCTTGTCAGCCTTGTCACCGCGCGACGGCGACTGGTAAGAGGTTGGAGCCATGGGCAATCTCCTTTTGGTTCTTGCAAAGTCTTTCCCTTTCACCTTAGCGCAGCTAAACGACCTGTATAGGGTACAATTGCACGAGTTGGCCAAACGCAGGTCAGAAAAGGGAGCTTAAGCCTTTGAATGAACTCTATCTTACGCCCCCCGTTGCCGCGCTGATCTTCTTTGCGGCTGTCGTGTGCGGTCACAACTTTCGTATGGCGTGGAAGCAACAGCAGCCCGGGTGGCGCAAACGCGCGTGGTTGTTTGGTATTCCGGCCGGAACTGGTCTTTTGCTGTTGGGTTTCCTTCCGCTGAAACCGTAATGCCAATTTGACTCTGGCGGGGACCGCTGTCATATGCCGGGCACAGAATGTCCCGGAGAACGCCCAATGCGTCTTTTGCCCATACTGGCCTTTTTCACCCTTCTTTCAGGCTGTCTTTTTGATAAGGAACCCGAAGTGGTCCGTCTGTCCGGTGAGACAATGGGCACGACCTACAATATCACCGCAATTGGCGAAGACCTTGACGAAGACGCACTGGCTGCGGCCGTCAGTGAAAAGCTGGCAGCTGTGAATGCCAAGATGTCCAATTGGGATCCGAACTCCGAGGTTTCCGTTTTTTCCGCGTCGTCCAGCACAGATCCAATGCCTGTTTCCGACGAATTTGCGCTGGTTCTTTCGGCGGCGAACGAAGTGCACGCGAAATCCGGTGGCATTTTCGACGTAACCCTCGGCCCTCTGATCGAGCTTTGGGGTTTTGGCCCACGCAAACCCGAGGACCCGGTGCCATCTGATGCCGATATCAACGCAGCGCTGAACGGTGTAGGTCAAGAACGCCTGCTAGCGCTCGATACCGATGCTGGTACGCTTGCCAAGTCAAACGCCAGTGTGGGCATTAACCTGTCCGCGATTGCAAAAGGCTATGGAATTGACGCTGTTGCGGAAACCTTGCAGGCCGCTGGCATCGAAAACTATCTGGTCGAAATTGGCGGCGATCTTGTGGCCAAAGGTAAGAATGACGAGGGCGAAGCGTGGCTCATTGGTATCGAGAAACCTGAAACGGGTTCGCAAACCATCCAACTGGTTGTTTCACTGGATGATCGGGGCATGGCCAGCTCGGGCGATTACAGGAATTTCTTTGAACAGAATGGAGTGCGCTATTCGCATATCATCGATCCGACAACAGGCCACCCGATCACGCATCGCACCACCTCGGTTACCGTGCTGGCCGAAAACGCGATGATGGCCGATGCCTGGGCAACAGCCATGCTGGCTTTGGGTCAGGAAAAGGGTCTTGCTTTGGCGGAGGAGCATAAACTTGCCGTGTATTTCATCTCGCGGGATGTGACAGGCGGCGAAGATGCCTATATCACTGCCCATAGTGCGGCGTTCAAAGACGCGCTGGGATTGAACTGACTGTTGGAGCTGAGATGAGTACCTTTATTCTGGCCTTCATTCTTCTCGCTCTCGTCATGGTGGGCATGTCATTGGGTGTCATGCTGATGGGAAAGACCATCAAAGGCAGCTGCGGTGGTCTAAACGCGATCTCGGGCGCTGACAATTGCGTTGTCTGCCAAAAAGACATCGACCCCGACAGCCCACTGCGCGACAAGCTGCAATGTAAACGCGCCAAGAAGATGCTGGAACAAATGGACCGTCAGGCCTGACGCAGGTTTTGCTTCGTTCTGCGGATAGAAGGGGCTAACTAGGCCCTCGTGACTTTTGGGGAAGGGCGTCAACTTGGCCAAGGCAAAAAACATCCTGTTCATCATGTTCGACCAGCTGCGATGGGATTATCTGAGCTGTTACGGCCATCCACATCTGCATACTCCAAATATCGATCGTCTGGCTGCCAAAGGCGTGCGCTTCAACCGCGCCTATATCCAATCACCGATCTGCGGCAGCTCTCGCATGTCCACCTATACAGGGCGCTATGTGCATTCTCACGGCGCGTCGTGGAACGGAATTCCGTTGAAAGTCGGCGAGATAACGATGGGTGATCACCTGCGTAAGGCGGGGATGGATTGCTGGCTGGTTGGCAAAACCCATATGCGTGCAGACGCCGAAGGGATGGCGCGGCTTGGTCTGGAACCTGACAGCTTGATAGGTGCGCGCGTCGCCGAATGTGGGTTTGACGTATATGAACGGGATGACGGTATGCTGCCCGAAGGTCCGGATGGGTATTATGACCCGGACGGGGCAAAGGAATACAACAAGTTCCTGAAAGCAAAGGGGTATGAGAGTGACAATCCCTGGCATGACTTTGCCAATTCCGGACTGGATGCGGATGGCAACGTTCTGTCTGGCTGGTTTCTGAAGAATTCACCCGAAGCCGCGAATATTGCCGAGGAAGACAGCGAAACGCCCTATCTGACCGGGCGCGGGATCGAGTTCATGGAAACGCATGATGGCCCGTGGTGCTGCCATCTGAGTTTTATCAAGCCGCATTGGCCGTACATCGTACCGGACCCATACGCCTCGATGTATGGGCCGGAACATGTGTTGCCTGTGGTGCGGTCCGAGGCGGAACGTCAGAATGCGCATCCCGTGCTCAAAGCCTTCATGGACACAAAGATCGGCCAGACCTTCTCGCGGCAGGATGTGCGTGAGGCGGTTATCCCGGCCTATATGGGGCTGATCAAGCAAGCCGATGATCAGATGGGCCGCCTGTTGGACTGGATGGAGAGAACCGGGCGAATGGAAAACACGATGATCGTGTTGACATCAGACCACGGTGATTTTCTGGGCGATCACTGGATGGGGGAAAAGACCTTTTTCCACGACGCCTCAACCAGAGTGCCGTTGATCATTTATGACCCGTCGCCCGAGGCGGACGCGACACGTGGCACTGTCAGCGATGCGCTTGTAGAATCCATCGACCTTGCACCGACCTTTGTCGGTGCGGCTGGTGGGGAAGTGGCGACGCATATTCTGGAAGGTCACTCCCTGCTGCCCATCCTTTATGGGGAGGTGGACACGCTGCAACGCGATGTGGTGATCTGCGAATATGACTACTCGGCTTCGCCAATCGCAAATGTTTTGGACATGTCGGTCCGCGATGCGGTGATGTTCATGGTCGCAAGTAAGAAATGGAAACTGATCCATTGTGAAGGTGGGTACCGGCCAATCCTGTTCGATCTGAAAAACGACCCCGATGAGTTGAACGATCTGGGTGACAGCGCCGAACATGCCGGTGTAATCGCCGAAATGTACGAGCACCTGTTCGCCTGGACGCGGCGGGCGTCACAGCGCACGACCCGATCCGAGCAGCAATTGATTGAAATGCGTACCAAAAGCCGGGGCAGGGGTGTTGTTCTGGGCGTTTATGATGAAAACGATGCACCACTGGATCTGACAGTCAAATACCGCGATCGCAAGGCGCGCCCTTTCCAAAGCTATCTGAAGGACTAACACCTCTGTGTTGGTTATAATTGTACATCATTGCAAAAGGCGGTTCACCCGTCGAAGTCCAAAGGATAGAAGGTGACCCAAGAGCAGCAAATGGAGTACATCAATGGCCACCCCCAAACCTGTAGTCCTGTGCATTCTTGATGGTTGGGGCCTGTCCGAGGACACAAAAGCTAACGCACCCTATCTGGCAAACACGCCGACGTTTGACGCGATCATGTCTGAGTACCCGCATTCAACCCTGATCACCCACGGCCCCGATGTGGGTCTGCCTAGCGGGCAGATGGGCAACTCAGAGGTCGGGCACACCAATATCGGTGCAGGGCGTGTGGTCGCCATGGATCTGGGCCAGATCGACCTTTCCATTGAAGACGGGACATTCTTTGAAAACGAAGCTCTGCAAGCTTTCATCGCCAGTGTTAAGTCCGTTGGCGGTACTGCGCATCTGATGGGGTTGATCTCGGATGGTGGGGTGCATGGTCATCTGAACCATATCCTTGCCGCAGCCACTTCCATAACGGATGCCGGTGTCCCGGTTGCACTGCACGCAGTGACGGACGGGCGTGATGTCGCGCCAAGGTCAGCTCTGACTTACATCGCTGAGCTGGAAGAACGCCTGCCCGAAAACGTACGCATCGTCACCGTGAGCGGGCGGTACTTTGCCATGGATCGCGACAATCGCTGGGAGCGTGTCAGTGAAGCATATGGTGCAATGGTCAACGGGCAGGGCCGAACAGCCAGCAGCGCCCATGGCGCGGTTGATCACGCCTATAACCAGTCCGAATCTGACGAGTTTGTCACACCAACCGTATTGACGGGATATGACGGTATTCACGATGGCGACGGTTTCTTTTGCCTGAACTTCCGCGCTGACCGTGCACGTGAAATCCTGCGCGCCCTCGGAGAGCCCGGATTTTCCGAGTTCGCGACAGGACCGCGCCCGAAGCTTTCAGCACTGCTGGGCATGGTCGAGTACTCTGACGGGCATAATGCTTACATGACCACGGTTTTTCCAAAGCGCGCGCTTGTAAATACGCTGGGCGAATGGGTCGCCAAGCAAGGGCTCCGTCAGTTCCGACTGGCGGAAACCGAGAAGTACCCGCATGTTACGTTCTTTTTGAATGGCGGTAAGGAGACGCCCGAACTAGGTGAGGACCGCTTTATGCCGAGCTCGCCGAAAGTGGCGACCTACGATCTACAGCCCGAAATGTCATCCGCAGAGGTTACGGCGAAGTTTATCGAAGCCATCGAAGGCGGGTATGACCTGATTGTTACAAATTATGCCAACCCCGATATGGTTGGTCATACAGGTGATCTGAATGCCGCAATCAAAGCATGTGAAGCCGTCGATCATGGGTTGGCTCAAGTCATTACGGCTCTTGAAAAGGTCAAGGGGGCGATGATTATCACGGCCGATCACGGCAATTGCGAAGTCATGGTTGATCCTGTGACCGGTGGTCCGCATACGGCCCATACGCTTAATCCTGTTCCCATAGCGCTGGTTGGCGGGCCAGAAGGTGCTATATTGCGCCAAGGACGTTTGTCCGATCTCGCCCCGACCCTGCTTGAACTGATGGGTTTGCCTAAACCCATGGAAATGACCGGGGAAAGCCTGCTGTCATGAAACCGGCTGCTCTGGCAGTGTGTCTGTTTTTGGCCTTGCCGGCGCTGGCCCAGCCAGACGCTTCCAAGGCTGCTTTGGATGCAGCGCAGATGCTCGAACAGGCGTCCATCGCGTTATCCGAAGCCGAAAGTGCCCGGGACCGGGTCAATGCTCTTACGGAGACGATCCATGCCTATGAGGCCGGGTTGGGTGCGATGCGGGTGGGATTGCGCCAAGCGGCTACCCGTGAGGCGCAACTGAGTGCCGAGTTGCGGGCGCGCGAAAAGGAAATCCGGCGATTGCTCGGTGTTCTGCAAACCATTGAAACGACCGAACCACCTGTTTTGATGTTACATCCCGCCGGCCCGTTGGGGGCTGCTCGCGCGGGTATTATGCTGTCCGAGGTCACCCCCGGCCTGAATGCCAGCGCGCAGGAACTGGCGCAGGACCTAAATGAAGTGCAGACATTGCGTGTCTTGCAGCAAAAGGCCTCGGAAACTTTGACAGAGGGTCTGACGGGCGTTCAGGCGGCCCGTACCCGTCTGAGCGAGGCAATCGCCGACCGCACGGATTTGCCCCGCCGTTTCGTGGAAGACCCGGTGCGTACGGCCATTCTGATCTCGTCGACCGAAACACTGGATGGTTTTGCAAGTGGTCTGTCCGAGATCTCGGAAGGAGAGATCCTCGACAGCAATGCCAGCGTCTTGGACAGGAAAGGCCGGATATCAATGCCGGTACAGGGCATCTTGCTGCACAAGGCCGGTGAAACGGACGCCGCCGGTGTCACGCGCCCCGGCCTGATCGTGGGGACACGCCCGCGCGCCTTGGTCACATCGCCCACCGCTGCGACAATTCGCTATCGCGGGCCGCTGCTGGACTTGGGGAACCTGATAATACTTGAACCTCAATCGGGTCTTTTGTTCGTATTTTCCGGTTTGCAGGAGGTCTATGGCCAGACCGGTCAGGTGATCCCAGAGGGCACACCAGTTGGTCTGATGCCCGGTGAAATGCCGGAAATCGGCGCAATTTTGTCAACAAGCAGTGATGGCACTGGAACTGACCGCTCAGAAACGCTCTATATAGAGGTAAGAGAAGACAATCGCCCCGTGGACCCGGAATCGTGGTTTCGGACCGACAAGGATGGATAAACGCGTATGAAGAAATTTGTGGTGGCCGGTCTGGCTGGAACTGTGGCAGGTATTCTTGCAACAACTCAGATTGCAGGACCCCTGCTGGCGCAGGAGGCCGAGAACAAGGCAAGCGTCTATGAACAGCTGGATTTGTTCGGCGACATTTTCGAACGTATCCGCGCCCAGTATGTCGAAGAGGTTGAGCCCGAAGAACTGATCGAGGCGGCCATTGACGGCATGTTGACATCGCTTGATCCGCATTCGAGTTATCTTTCTCCTGACGACGCCGAACAGATGCGCGTGCAGACCCGGGGTGAGTTTGGTGGGTTGGGTATCGAAGTCACGCAGGAAGAAGGCTTTGTCAAAGTCGTCTCACCTATTGACGATACCCCCGCCGACGCAGCCGGAATCGAAGCCGGGGATTTCATTACCCATGTGGACGGCGAAAGTATTCTGGGCCTGACGCTGGACAAAGCGGTTGACCTGATGCGCGGCCCGGTCGGATCCGAAATTATCATCACCGTCGTACGCGAGGGTGAGCCTGATCCCTTCGATGTCACTATTATCCGTGATACAATCAAGTTGACCGCTGTGCGCGCACGGACCGAAGGCACCAGTGTCGTGCTGCGTGTAACCACGTTCAACGACCAGACCTTCCCGAACCTGCAGGAAGGATTGCAGGAACAGATTGCCGAAGCGGGTGGCATCGACAAGGTGAACGGTTTTGTTCTGGACCTGCGCAACAACCCAGGCGGCCTGTTGACTCAGGCGATCAAAGTCTCGGATGCGTTCCTGAACGAAGGCGAAATTGTTTCCACGCGCGGCCGCGACCCGAATGAGGGTGAGCGGTTCAACGCCACCCCCGGGGATCTGGCTGAAGGCAAGCCAATTGTGGTGCTGATCAATGGCGGCTCGGCCTCGGCATCCGAGATTGTGGCCGGTGCATTGCAGGATCATCGCCGCGCTATCGTTGTGGGCACCAAGAGCTTTGGCAAAGGATCCGTGCAGACGGTCATGCCGCTGCGCGGCGACGGCGCTATGCGCCTGACCACATCGCGCTATTACACGCCATCAGGACGATCAATCCAGGCCCTTGGCGTCAGCCCGGACATCATTGTTGAACAGCCTCGCCCTGCACCTGCAGAAGAAGAGGAAGAGAGCAACGGGCGTACCCGGTCCGAAGCTGACTTGCGCGGCAGTCTGAACAATGACAGCCTGAGCGAGGATGAAATCCGCCAGATCGAGGAAGATCGTGCAAGGGCCGAAGCAACCGCTGAGCTGAGGAAAGAGGATTATCAACTGGCATATGCCATAGACATCCTCAAAGGCTTGTCAGCGTTCACCCCGCACGGGCCATCCCAATAACCAAACCAATGGGTCGCGTACAACGCGGCCCTTTTCTTTCTGTCTCGCGAGATTTCATTTCATCATCCAGCAGCGCAATCCGAAGGCGCCGCGCAGAGCGCGCATAACCGAATGGATGATCCGATTTCGCAAGCGTTTCAGCCGTCTCCGCGGCTTACCCGTCGGAACGCGCGTTTCAGCATATCCAACTCCGCGCGCAAAAGGTCCACTTCAGCCCTGAGATCATCGGCGGCGGGCTCTCCTGCTATTATGGAGAAACTCCCAATTTTATCGACACTGCCTGCGTCGACTATGACGAAGCTGTGCACGCCTTCGGACAGGGCTGTGACGGGTACTGGAACATACAGATTCCATCCGTTGTCTGTAGGTGAAAGCTCAACACCCTCCAGAGCTTTGCCCAGATATCGAACCTCCAAATCTGGCTGCCGTTCGGCCTCAACATGGCCGTGCCAAATACCGTTTTCGAACTGAATGAAAGTCAGGGATGGTTGTGTCATCTTTGATCGTCTCACAAGTCCGCGCGATGGAAGCGGCAAAACGTAAGGTCTCGCACACTCATACGGTTCATCTGCGGTTTCTCAAAAATAAGATCCAGCCAGATCTTTTCGATCCGACGGTCATTCAGAGGCAGGTGAGCCAGGTCGAAATCAACTGCGTTCACGGTGTCAGAAGGGTCTAGCTGCCGCAAAACCTGCTCCATGTTGGGCCCGTGCTGAACATTGAGACGTGCAAACACGCCAGACGGTTTCTCGCAGTCAATCAGGGTTTCCAACCGGATCAGATGCTCGCGTGTCAGGTCGCGGGCGACCTCACGCGGCAAATCGATTGATACCGACAGGAACGACCCCTCGAAGCCAAAGACCTCGACCTCCAGACTGAACGGGGCCAGATCACTTGCCCCCCGGTTGCGGATTTGCCGCACAGCGATTTCGGTCAATGGGCAGTCGTGAAATAAGCTGACCTGATCGTCCATTACCGTTTTACGGGGAACAGAGGCCATGCCGGATTGCAACAACGGCGCGCGCCACAGGTCGGGTCGCCAGCTCCAGTCGGTGCCGACAGGCCGGTGAAACTGAGTTGATCCCATTTTCGGGCGGAGCAAGCGCGCATCCGCCAGTTGGATAAGGCGATCCAGTTGCCCACGCAGACTGCGCGCCTGATCGCGTTTCACCCGCAACTCGGCCTGCGCTGAATCTGGCGCCTGCTGCACGGCCCGGCGCCAGCGGCCGAGCGTCCGGCGATGAATATAGCGATCCAGAATCCTGCGCATGGTCTCTTCGTCCGATAATGTCCTTCTTTAGTCAAAGAAATGAGTAGGAATAAACCCGCAATCACAAAAACACTACTTGAGCGCTACGTTTTCCGGTTGGTGGCTAAGCGTAAAAAAGATAGGTGCCGGATTAGGAGCCTGACCCCGTCAATTCTTGCAATACGTCGGGTCAATGCTTACCGTCTGTTTCCTAAAAATGGGTTACCCCTGAACAGCCAAACATCAGTTCAGCTATCGATAAGGCCAGGCTATGGAGCCCACATTATTTTCTTTTATTTGGAAGCATTCAAAAAAACAGCAACTTGTCCTGCTGCTGTTAACGGTCCTGTCTTTCCCGTTTCTGTATGCGTCGCTGGAGCTGCCTAAACAAATAATCAACGATGCCATCGGTGCGCCAGGCGATACGGTGACAATCTGGGGCATCACAGTGTCTCAGGTTCAGTACCTGATGATATTATGCTTTGCATTTCTGGCTACTGTAATTGCCAGCGGGTTGATGAAGATGCGCATCAATACGATGAAAGGCATCTTGTCCGAACGCATGCTGCGCCGTCTTCGCTATACCCTGATTCAACGCACGATGCGGTTCCCGAGATCCTATTTTGCTACCACCAGCCAAGGAGAGCTGGTCTCGATGATCACATCCGAGGCCGAGCCGATGGGCGGCCTTATGGGGGATGCGATCGCGCAACCGGTGTTTCAGTTTGGTCAGATGATGACAATCGTCACCTTTCTGTTCATGCAAAGCATCTGGTTCGGTCTGGCAAGCATCGCGCTGATCCCGCTTCAGGCCTGGTTAATTCCCAAGCTACAACGTCAGATCAACTTGCTGAACAAGGATCGTATTCAGGAGGTTCGGCGTCTGAGCTCGGAAATCGGGGAAAGTGCGGCGGGCATCAGTGACCTGCGCACGAATGGCGGTTGGCGGTATCGTCTGGCGCAGTTCAGTCACAGGCTGGGGACCTTGTTCGAGATCCGGTTCAAGATCTACAACAAGAAATTCTTTATGAAGTTCCTGAACAATTTGATCACTCAGATGACGCCATTCCTGTTTTATTCGGTGGGCGGATACCTGGCGATCACGGGCGAGGTGACAGTAGGTGCACTGGTTGCCGCGTTGGGCGCGTACAAAGACCTAAGCGGCCCCTGGAAAGACCTTCTGACCTACTACAACCAGGTACAGGACATGTCCCTGCGGTGGGAGGTGGTCACCGAAAGATTTGCCCCAGACAACATGATCCCCGAAGAGCTGTTCATCGGCGAGCCGGAAACCATCCCACATCTGACCGGTGATATCGAATTGCGCAATGTGACCGTTCGCGATGGCGACGGCAAAACCATTCTGGAAGACATTGATCTGACCATCCCACGGGGCGCGCGTGTGGCGATTCAATCCGCCCATGCGTCGGAACGTAGTGCGTTGGGCCAGTTGCTGACCCGCGAGGTTCTGCCTGTTCAGGGGGATGTGGTCATAGCTGGCCACAAGCTGGACGATTTGCACCAATCAGTTATCGCGGCCCGGATCGGGTATGCCTATTCACGCCCCTATCTGTTTGACGGAACTCTGGGCGATAACCTCATGATGCCGTTGCGCACCCACCCGCAACACGAGGCAGATGCCATAAGAACCCCGTCCCGTCGTCAGATCGAGTCTGTTCGGGCGGGTAACCCACCGGATTCGCTGGCAGATGAGTGGATCGATCCGGGGCTTGCCGGTCTGGACGATATCGATGGAATACGTGACTGGTGGTTCCAGCTGGTGGAAGCCATGGGGATTGACGAGTTCATGTTCCGGCGCACTCTGCGCTCCCAGTTTGATCCAGAAATACACCCTGTACTGGCACAGGAAATAGTCAGGCTGAGAGAAACCATCGCAGAACGGCTGAAAGAAAAAGGATTGGATCGGTATGTCTATAGGTTCGATCCAAACCAGTTTAACCCGGCCGTCCCGCTTGGGGGCAACCTGTTGTTCGCGGCACCGTCGCGAGACATATCTCCAGACATTCTGGCCGGAGACGCGCGGTTCGTGCAATTGCTCAGCGCCCATGATCTGGCAGATGACGCGATCAGCATATCGAATGCTGTCATGGATACTCTTGGCAAGACATTTGGGCGGGACGGGGCTGACCATCCTCTGTTTCTGCGGCTTGGCATGTCAAAGGACATGTATCATCGGCTGCTCGACATCCAGGACCGGCGCAAAGCCAAAGGGAATGCCGCGCTGAGCGATCAGGAGCGCGCCTTGCTACTGACAGTGCCTTTCCTTCTGACCGCGGAACAGATTGGCCCGGATTTCCCAGAGGAATACAAGGAAAAAATTCTTGCTATCCGCAAGACCCAAGCCGAACGGTTGCGTGGTGCAATGGACGGTTTGTTCATGTCTGTGGCGCCTGACATCTATGTGCCGCGCTTGACCGTGATGGAGAACGCGATCTATGGCCGGATATCGTTGATGGCGGGTGCCCATGCCGAAGATATCGAAGACATCGTTGCAGAGGCCATGAACGAAGCCGGTCTGCGCCGTCGGGCAGCGGCCATTATTTATGACCTTCCGTCCGGGCTGGGCGGCAACAACCTTCCAACCGTGTTTCAGGAGCGTGCCGCTTTTTCGCGCGCAGGCATCAAACGCCCCGACATCCTGATCCTGGACAAAGCACTAGCCAGCCACGACTCGGAAAGCCGGTTGCGCACGCGCCTGAAACTACGGGAACTGCTGCCCGATTCCATCATGATATTCATGGAGGATCATTTTGCACATCCCGAAGCCTATGACTTGTTTGTGGAAATCAAGGATGGACGGATCGACGGCGTCTCGCGAAGCAGACCAGCGCATGAGGACAGCACGTCGGACGATCTGAGCCGGAAACTCGAGATCCTGTCAGCAACGCAGTTGTTTTCCGGCCTGGATGGCAGAAACCAGCGGCTGCTGGCGTTTTCGGCGCAATGGTACGAGGCCAGCGCCGGGCAAGTCATTTTTTCCCGCGGTCAGGCGCCGGATGCGGCCTATTTGTGCATTTCAGGACAGGCCAAACTGGATTGGTCCAACGAGGATGGAACGAAACGTACAATCTCGATCATAGAACCCGGTCGGCTTATCGGAGACCTATCCATCATTACAGGGGAACCAAGGCAGCTGGATCTGGTCGCGACGGAAGATAGCAGCTTCTTGCGTATCGGCGCGGAAGAGCTGCGTGCCGTTGTTGAAAGTGACGCTTCGGTCGCTTTGCAGTTGCTGCAGACAGTTGCAGGGTATCTGACGACGCTCTCGAACAGAATCAGCGTGGCCCAGAACGCCGAAGACATGTTTCCACCCGTGACAGATGAAACGGTGCAGGAAGGTATTGGTAAGGATGCCTAGTGCGTATTCAGCTCATGCGCGTTTGATCGAAACAGCCCGCGCCAAACCCGAACTCTGGCGTCTATTGCTGGGGCTGGCATTGATCGCCGTGTTGGTCAGCGTTTTGAACCTGGTGTTTTTTACCGTGGTCGCGGGGTTGGGCTCAGCGAAGTGGGCTCAGGAACTTTTGCAAGGCAGCACACCTTTGGCGCTGCTTTTGTTGCTGGCCAGTTTCGGGTTTATCATTCTTGGCGTGGCAGTGGCCGCACGTCAGCTGCAGCACCGATCCTTAGGATCAATTTTCGGCCAGCGGGGTCTGGTTGCGGCCCAATTTCTGAAAGTGCTGAAAGCCCTGCTCATCTTGGGCGCTGTCGGTGTCTTGCTACCGCCCTACGGTTTGGGGGGATCTCTGTCAAAGAATCTGCCATTTTTAACATGGCTCTTGTTGCTTCCGGTCTCGGTATTGGTTGTCCTGATTCAGACCAGCGCCGAAGAAGTTCTGTTTCGAGGGTACATTCAGCAAGCCCTTGCCGCCAGGTTTCAATCGCCCGTCATTTGGATGGGGGTTCCGTCTGTTGTGTTTGCTGCTGGCCATTACACACCGGAACTGGCAGGAGAAAACGCAATTCTGTTTGTGCTGTGGGCCTTAATGTTTGGGATGCTTGCATCCGATCTCACAGCGCGATCAGGGACATTGGGGCCAGCTATCGCCTTGCATTTCTTCAATAACATCATCGCACTATTGTTCGTTTCCTTGCCGGACAACCTGAGCGGGCTGGCGCTTTTCTCGCTTCCGTTCGATGCATCTGACGCCGAACAGCTTCGTCCCTGGCTGGTGGTGGATTTGGCTGTGATGTTCGTATGCTGGCTGGCGGCGCGGCTTGCGATCAGGCGTTGATTGCATTTCTTCCCGTGGCGTCTTATTTGACGTCAACACCGCACAAGCCAAGGTTCCGACATGAACTGGATCACAAACTACGTCCGCCCCCGGATCAACTCGATCTTCTCTCGCCGCGAAGTGCCCGAAAACCTCTGGCAGAAATGTGACGAGTGCGGAACGATGCTGTTTCATCGTGAACTAGCGGAAAATCAGAACGTCTGTACCCAATGTGACCATCACATGGCGATTACCCCACGCGAGCGGTTTAATCACCTGTTCGACGGCGGAATTTTCACTGAGGTTGCAGTGCCAGCGCCAAAAGAAGATCCCTTGCATTTCCGCGACCAGAAGAAATACCCCGAGCGTATGCGAGCGGCGCAGAAAAAGACCGGCGAAAAAGAGGCGATGCTGGTTGCCAAAGGCGAAATCGGGCGCACACCTATCGTTGCGGCAGCGCAGGATTTCTCCTTCATGGGCGGATCAATGGGCATGTATGTGGGCAACGCAATCATCGCGGCCGCTCAAGAAGCGGTTAAGCTAAAGCGCCCACTGATCCTGTTCTCGGCAGCGGGTGGAGCGCGGATGCAGGAAGGTATACTCAGCCTGATGCAAATGCCGCGCACAACCGTGGCCGTCGAAATGCTGAAAGAAGCAAATCTGCCCTATATCGTTGTGCTGACCCATCCTACCACCGGTGGTGTGACGGCGTCATATGCGATGTTGGGTGATGTCCACATCTCGGAACCGAACGCGCTGATCTGCTTTGCCGGTCCCCGAGTTATCGAGCAGACGATTCGCGAAAAGCTGCCCGACGGCTTCCAGAGGGCCGAGTACCTGCTGGATCACGGGATGCTGGACCGTGTCACCAAACGTACCGAGATGCGTGACGAACTGATCACCATCACCCGGATGCTGATGAACCAACCGCCGGCGATCAAAGGTGACCTGCCAGCACCGACACCGGATGAAACGGCCAAGGTCGCGCAGGCCGAAGAGACCGGGAAAAAATGAACACCAAGACATCTGACGCCATCCTCGACCGGATGATGGCGCTACACCCCAAGATCATTGATTTGACCTTGGATCGCGTCTGGCGATTGCTGGCCGCCTTGGACAATCCGCAGCTCAAGCTGCCACCGGTTATCCATATTGCCGGGACCAATGGCAAAGGCTCGACCCAGGCCATGATCCGGGCGGGCTTGGAAGGGGCAGGGCGTTCCGTTCATGCCTACACCTCGCCCCATCTGGCGCGATTTCACGAACGTATCCGGTTGGCGGGCGAACTGATTTCAGAACCCGACCTGACTGCGGTTCTGGATGAGTGCTACGCGGCGAATGGCGGCGAAAACATCACGTATTTCGAGATCACAACCTGCGCTGCCTTGCTGGCCTTCTCTCGCTGCAAAGCAGATTACACTCTGCTTGAAGTCGGTCTCGGCGGACGGCTGGACGCAACAAATGTGATTGATGAACCGGCGGTGACAGTCATTACGCCTGTTTCAATCGATCATGAACAGTATCTGGGCGACACTTTGGGAAAGATTGCCGCCGAAAAGGCGGGAATTATCAAACCCGGTGTGCCATGCATCGTCGGCCCGCAGGAAGACGAGGCACTGGAGGTGATCGAGTACACAGCCGCCCGGTTGGGCGCACCGCTGCTTATACATGGCCAGCATTGGCACGTTCATGAAGAAAACGGGTGCTTGATCTATCAGGACGAAACCGGGTTGCGTGATCTGCCGCTCCCCAACCTGCTGGGTGCACATCAGTTCCAAAATGCCGGTGCCGCTTTGGCGGTTCTGCGTCATCTTTCAATGGGTGACACTGCCTACGAGGCTGCCGTGTCCAATGCCGATTGGCCCGCGCGTATGCAACGTCTCAAAACCGGTCCGCTGACCGAGCAAG
Source organism: Ruegeria sp. P8 (assembly GCF_056534665.1). Classification (NCBI taxonomy): domain Bacteria; kingdom Pseudomonadati; phylum Pseudomonadota; class Alphaproteobacteria; order Rhodobacterales; family Roseobacteraceae; genus Ruegeria; species Ruegeria sp. P8. The sequence continues at coordinate 50,393 of NZ_JBQERC010000018.1, read as the reverse complement.
CCCCCCAGGTCGAACTGTGGCTGGATGGAGGGCATAACGCGGCCGCAGGTATCGCGCTGGCCGATGTGCTGGCGAAAATGCCGCAACGTCCCACGCACTTAATCTGCGGTATGCTCAACACGAAAGACGTGACTGGGTATCTCGCGCCACTGTCCAGACAGGTTGCAAGTCTGACTGCCGTCTCCATACCGGGCGAGGCGGCCACGCTCAGCGCCGACGAAACCGCCGCCGCCGCCGCCAAAGTTGGCTTGCCCTCTTCGGTCGCTGCAAGCGTTTCGGATGCGTTGAAGGCAATCACGGATCAAGACCCACAGGCGCGTGTCCTTATCTGCGGCTCCCTTTATCTTGCCGGAAACGTCCTGCGCGAAAACGGTTAAGCTTCATCTTTTCGCAAATACTCCGGGGGAGGCGCGCGCAGCGCGACGGGGGCAGAGCCCCCTACTTCCCCCAGTTCTGGTCCTGCATTTCCCGCAGGCGCGACGCTGTACGCTCAAACTCAAAGGTGCCTTCACCTTCGACATACAACATCTCGGGCTCTGCCGCAGCCGAGCAGATCAACCGAACTTTTGCCTCGTAGAGCGCATCAATCAGGATGACAAAGCGCTTGGCTTCGTTGAAGTTATTTCTCGACAGACGGGGGATATCCTCAAGCACCAGCACTTTAATTGCTTCTGCGATAGCCAGATAGTCTGCCGGTCCCAGCATCCGGCCGCACAGGTCATAGAACGAAGCCCGTGCAACACCATTGCGAAATGCGGGCAGTTCGACAGCGCGGCCTTTGACCTGCAATATCAACGGATCGGCAGGACCGCCTGCAAGATCTTTCCAGACATCCCGTATTTTCTGCCGTGCTTCGGGCCCGATGGGTGTAAAATAGACCGGAGCACCCTCTAGTCTGTTCTGACGGTAATCCGTGGGCGATACCAGTTCCCATACCTGCAACTGGTCTTTGATATGGGCAATAAAAGGCAGGAACAATTGCCGGTTCAACCCATCCTTATACAGCGCGTCCGGATGCCTGTTCGACGTGGTCACGACAACAACGCCACCTTCATGCAGCAGGTCAAACAAACGGCCGACGATCATCGCATCCGTAATGTCAGTGATCTGCATCTCGTCGAAGGCCAGCAGGCGGACGGATTTCACCACCTCCTTTGCCACGGGTGCCAGAGCATCTTCGACGTTCTCTTTCCGGGCCTTGTGCATTCCGGCATGGATTTCCTGCATGAAGGCATGAAAGTGAACGCGCCGTGCGGGGACTTCACCCAGCGTGTCGACGAACATGTCCATCAGCATCGATTTACCACGTCCGACGCCACCCCACAGGTATAGGCCTTTAGGCGGAGGCGGAGCCTTGCGGAAAAACCCTCGTTTAACCGGCTCGGCCAGTGCCGCACGGATGCGCTCAAACTGGGGCAACACGGCTTCTTGAGCGTCGTCACGCGTCAGAGTTCCATCCTCGACGCGGGCTTCGTAGTGCGAAATCAGATCCGTCATGACCCAGAGCCTTACCCATGACCCAGCCCGTTGAAAAGAAGCCTTTTCCCTGACGTATCAAATTTGCTTATCCGTGACCTCAAATCTGTTGAATTGACGCAACCCGTAAATCCAGTACGGTCCGTCGGACCAAGCTACCCGAGGTCTCTATGCCGCAATCCACCCGCATGTTGAACCCGATCCTGATCGTTGGATGCATCATCATCACGGTCAGCTTTGCCGTGCGCGCGTCTTTCGGCGTGTTTCAGATTCCGATCGCCAGTGAATTTGGCTGGCTGCGCACGGATTTCTCATTGGCGATTGCAATCCAGAATCTGGCTTGGGGCATCGGTCAACCGATCTTTGCAGCTATCGCTGAGAAAGTAGGGGACCGAAAGGCCATTATCCTTGGCGCTTTGACCTACGCTGCCGGTATGGTGCTTTCAGCCTGGTCCGTCACACCTCTTGAACACCAAGTCTATGCGTGGCTGGTGGGGTTTGGCATTGCCGGAACCGGGTTCGGCGTGGTTTTGGCTGTGGTCGGTCGCGCGTCCTCTGATGAAAACCGGTCCATGTCGCTGGCCATCGTTACCGCCGCGGGCAGCTTTGGGCAGGTTCTGGGCGCGCCGACGGCTGAGTGGTTGCTGTCATTCCTGCCCTGGCAACAAGTCTTCGTCGTGTTTGCCGCTGCGATTCTTGCGCTTGTATTGACCTTGCCTTTCATGCGGGCGCCTCAACCAGCTTCAAAGGCAGAGTTGCAAGAAAGCATGGGAGAAATTCTGGGGAAGGCGTTCCGAGATCCTTCTTACGCTTTAATATTTATTGGGTTTTTTAGCTGCGGTTACCAACTTGGATTTATCACGGCCCACTTCCCCGCATTCGTGACCGAGATGTGCGGACCGATCCAAGCCGGCAGCGTGCTGCATTCCATCGGCATCACATCCACGTCCGCACTTGGCGCGGTATCGATTTCACTGATTGGTTTGGCCAATATCGCCGGGACTCTTTTGGCAGGTTGGGCGGGTAATCATTTTCCCAAGAAATATCTGCTGGCCTCGGTTTATGCCGGTCGAACGCTTGCTGCGGCGTTGTTCATCATTTTCCCGATAACGCCGCTGTCCGTCATTACATTCTCGCTGGTGATGGGGTCGCTTTGGTTGGCCACCGTTCCGCTCACGTCGGGTCTTGTCGCGCACCTCTATGGTTTGCGTTACATGGGAACACTCTATGGCATAATCTTCTTCAGCCATCAGGTTGGCAGCTTCCTGGGCGTCTGGCTGGGGGGGCGTATGTATGACCAGTATGGTGACTATGCCCTGGTCTGGTGGATCGGTGTGGCAATAGGGGCCTTCAGCGCCATCGTTCATCTACCTATCCGAGAGAACCGTCTGGCAGTCCCCGCCTGACGTGACGTTTCGCGCTCGACCTACGTGCGCGTGCCAGCGGTAACGCCGTGTGGGGTGTTAATCTAGCCGACTCGATCCGGAAACAATCCTGCAAGGCCTTCGGCCGAGGCGGCACAGACGCCGCGTTCGGTGATAAGCCCCGTCACCAGCCGGTTGGGTGTGACATCAAAGGCAGGATTGCCACCTTTCGTCCCGTTCGGGGTGACGCGAACATCGGCAATATCCCCCTGTCCATCCACGCCCATGACATGGGTCACTTCTTTTTTATCGCGTTCTTCGATTGGGATTTCCGACACTCCATCCCGAACCGTCCAGTCAATCGTGGGCGAGGGCAGGGCGACATAAAACGGAACCCCGTTGTCCCGCGCCGCCAAGGCCTTCAGGTAGGTGCCGATTTTATTGCAGACGTCGCCTTGTGCCGTGGTCCGGTCTGTACCGGTGATGACGGCGTCAACCAAACCATGTTGCATCAGGTGACCGCCTGCATTGTCCACGATGTAACGATGGGGAATGCCGTGTTCGCCAAGTTCCCAGGATGTCAGCGCCCCCTGATTTCGTGGTCGGGTCTCATCCACCCAGACATGAAGCGGAATGCCCGCGTCATGCGCGTGATACATCGGGCTTGTCGCCGTTCCCCAATCCACCGTTGCCAGCCAACCGGCATTGCAATGCGTCAATAGCCGGACCGGTTCACCTGCGGGCTTGATGGCTGCAATTTCTTTGATCAGTTGCAGCCCATGGCGACCTATCGAGGCATTGATCTCAACATCTTCGTCAGCAACCTCCTGTGCCATTGCCCAGGCCCGTTCGGCACGGTCACTTGGGGCAAGTGGCATCAGCGCGCCGCGGCATCTGTCCAAGGCCCATCGCAGGTTGATTGCCGTTGGCCGGGTCGCGTGCAATACGTCATATGCGGCATCGAACGAAGCGTCAGAGCTGTCACGGGACATCTGTTCCGCAATTCCAAACGCGGCTGTTGCACCAATCAGTGGCGCACCCCTGACCCACATGTCGCGGATCGCTGTCGCAAATTCATCCAGCGTTTTCAGGGTAACCACCCGAAAGTCATGGGGCAGCCATCGCTGGTCGATAATCCGAACCCCACCTGCCGATTTGTCCCACCAAATCGACCGGTAATGAGCACCCTGTACTTTCATAATTCGGTCTCCGTTTGCGAATAGCCTGATCAGAAGTCTTTCGCAGCCTGCGTTCTTTCTGCGGGCTTGTAAACGGGCGTTTCTGGTTGCAGGCTCGCATTTTAGCTTGCCGATGATTGCACTTATCCTCGGGTCGCCGCGCGAAGTTCCCGCTCTAAGGCGTCCAGAAACCTTGAACGATCGGCTTTGTTGAATGGTCGGCCGCCGCCTCCGGCCCCAAGCGGATTGGCGGCCCGAAGGTCAGCCATCAGATCACGCATTGCCAATTGCTGGCCTATGTTGGCTGCCGTAAAGGCCTCGCCGTTCGGGCGCAAAACTCGGGCACCCGCTTCGACGCATTTCGCAGCTAGAGGGATATCGGAGGTAACAACTACATCCCCTGCGCCGCAGCGTTCTGCTATCCATTTGTCGGCTTCGTCAGCGCCTTCCGAGACCACGACGACCTGAGCCAACGGGTTTGCTGACGGTCGAAGACCGCCATTCGACACCAGTGCCATAGGCACCTTGTGTCGCGTTGCAACCCGTTCGGCCTCGGCCTTTACAGGGCAGGCATCGCCATCGACATAGAGCGTTGTCACGCCTTTTTGGCCTCTTTTTTCTCTGGTTCAGCAGGTTTTTTCCGCACCTTGAATTCGTCCGGGATCGGCATCCGGTTGAAAGCATCCAGCCCGGCGATCTTGTAAGCCTCGGCCAGAGTTGGATAGTTGAACGTGTTCTGAACGAAGTAATCGACAGTGCCCTTTAGATTCAGCACCGCCTGAGCGATGTGGATCAGTTCGGTCGCACCTTCGCCCACAATCTGCACGCCCAAGACACGGCGGGTTTTAAGCGAAAACAGCATCTTCAGCATGCCGTGTTCCAGCCCCATGATATGCCCGCGCGAGGTTTCGCGGAATCGGGCCACACCGACCTCATACGGAATGCCACGTTCCTGAAGTTCTTCCTCGGACATGCCGCAGGTGGAAATTTCGGGAACCGAGTAGATGCCATATGGGTACCATGGGCTTTCCGGCAGTGTAGGTGTCTCGAGCGCATGGCAGGCAGCCACACGCCCTTGCTGTAATGAAGTCGAGGCCAGCGAAGGGTGACCGATCACATCCCCGGTCGCGTAGATATGCGGAACCGCGGTCTGATATGTCTTGCGGTCTACCTTGATCCGATTGCGGTGATCGGTTTCCAGTCCAACTGAGTCCAGATTGAGTTTCGATGTTGCGCCCATGCGCCCGGCTGCAAACAGCAGCATTTCGGCCCGCACGTGACGCCCGTTTTCTAGGGTCACTTCGACGTGCTCGCCCGCATCTTCAATCTTTTCGACAGCCGATCCCAACCTCAGATCAACACCGTTTTCGCGGATTTGATGGGTGAAATCATGGATCAAGCGGCTATCGATGAAGTCCAGAAACGTATCCCGCGGCTCGATCAGCGTCACCCGAACGTCCAGCGCCGAGAACATCGTGGCGTATTCGACCCCAATGACCCCGGCACCGATAACAACCAGTGAACGCGGGATTTCCGCCATTTCCAGAAACTCGTCGCCATCGACCACGGTCTTGCCGTTAAACGGAACATAATCGGGGCGGTAGGTCTTGGTTCCTGTCGCAATCAAAAACTTGGCGGCCGTTACACGTGTGGTCTCTCCGGCATCGGTGGCGACTTCCACTTCATGTGGCCCGACGAACTTGGCTAAACCGTCCAGAGTATCGACGTGGTTCCGGTTGAACTGATGTTCCAACACATCGACCTCGTGATCGAGGGTCATGTGCAGGCGGGCTTTCAGATCTTCGGCGCGGATCTGGTCCTTGACCCGATAGGAACGGCCATAAAAACTGCGCTCGCGCCAGCCCGACAGGTTCAGAACCGTTTCGCGCAATGTCTTGGATGGGATAGTTCCGGTGTGAACGGACACCCCACCAAAACGGTCTTTTCGGTCAATCACCAGAACCCGTCGCTTGAGCTTGCCAGCCTGAATGGCCGCAGAACGCCCCGAAGGCCCGGACCCGATGATGACCAGATCATAGTCGTATTTGCTCATATCTCAGTCTCCGTACAGCGCTTCGGCGTGGAAAACGATGTGATCTTCCATGAAGGTAGATACGAAGAAATACGAATGGTCATACCCCGGCTGGAGGCGGAAGGTTGCTTGCTGGCGACGCTCAGCGATGGCTTGGGCAAGCGCTTCTGGGCGCAGCAGGTCCATGAACTGATCATTGGTGCCCGTATCGATCAGGATGGGGCCGTCGAAACCGGTTTCTTTCATCAACAGGGAAGCATCGTGTTTGGCCCAAAGGGATTCATCATCCCCCAGATACGCGCCCAGCTGTTTGCGCCCCCAGTCAGCGCCCGTCGGGTTCGCGATGGGTGCGAAGGCCGAAACCGAGCGGTACCGTCCTGGAAGGTTCATGGCCAACGTCAATGCACCATGCCCGCCCATGGAATGACCCGTGATGGCCTGACGTTCGCTATCGATGGCAAAGCTTTCGAACAGCAGGGTAGGCAATTCGTCGGCAATGTAGTCCCACATCCGGAAATGCGGTGCCCAGGGCTCCTGCGTGGCGTTCACGTAGAACCCAGCGCCCTGACCCAAATCGTAGTCGTCATGATCCGCAACACTTTTACCGCGTGGCGAAGTGTCGGGAAATACCACTGCAATGCCTTGTTCCGCAGCCCAAGCTTGTGCGCCGGCTTTTGTCATCGCGTTTTCATGGGTGCAGGTCAGACCAGACAGATACCACAAGATCGGAACCGGGCCATCTTTCGCCTCGGCCGGAAGAAAAAGGCCAAACGTCATGTCGCATTGGCATGTCGACGAAGCATGGCGATACACGCCTTGCACTCCGCCGAAACAGGCATTTTCCGAAAGGGTTTCCATTAGGCATCGTCCTTATTCTAGAGTCGCAACATGGCTAACGATCCACGGACCCGGCGTAAAGTCCGAGTGCCTTTGGAGTGAGTATTTTTGAAAGGGTGAAGGTCAGGGGGTACCTAGAGCCGCAATAACAAGTGGTATGGTGACAATGCTGACGAGCGTCGACAGTAAAATAGCAGCCGAGGCGCGCTGTGGGGCAATGCCGTAATGCGCGGCCAGCATATAGACATTTCCTGCTACGGGCAGAGCTGCTGCTGCAATTGCAACGCTTGCCGGGAATGTTTCGATCGGGATCAGCCAGATCAGGGCGATTGCTACGAAAAGCGGGTGGAGCACTAGTTTGCAGAAACTCAACCAGGCAGCGATTTGAATTCTTTCCGCGGATTTGCTTGCCAAGGAAGCGCCGATGGCAAAAAGTGCTCCGGGGGTTGCGGCACCACCCAGAATGTCAAGAAAGCTGTTCAACGGATCGGGAACCGGGATTTGCAGGGATGACCAGACGAGCCCGGCAGAGATCGAGACAATCATCGGGTTCTTGAGCAGACCCATTCCAATCAGTTTGAATGTGGCTGGGGTCAGCCTGCCGTCGCGCCCACCGTTGATCAGGATCACGATCAGAGACGAGAATACCACCAGATCTACGGTCAGGACCAGCATGACCGGGCCAATAGCAGCTTCGGTGAACAGCAGCGCGAGCATTGGCAGGCCAAGAAAGCCAACGTTCCCAATAGCAGCGCATTGTGCCTCAACCGCCGAAGTAGGCACGTCAAGGCCGCGTATCCACGCTATGCAAGTTGCTATGCCATAAACAGCAGCGGTGCCTATGAGATAACCGAAGATCAGTCTTGCGTTGAAAATCTCGGCAAAGGGCAGGGTCGCTGCAAATCGAAACAACATTGCCGACAGCGCGAAGAAGAAGACGAACTTGGTTAGATATGCGGTTGCTTCGGCTGTAAAGAACCGTGTGCGCCCAGCCCAAAAGCCAAGGCCGATGATTGCAAAAAAGGGAAGTGTACGCAAAAAGATATCGGCCATGGGCCAAGTCCTAGCACGGTTTGAAGCCGTCGCAAGAGCCCTGGGCCACAATTAGAACATTGGCAGATATCAGCGGAATACGAGAATCCTTGTACCTGAACCGAACGGTTTATAAACTGTATCAGGTATCGCTTGAGGAGATGACATGAACCAGACCGCCACCATCCTGCGCACAGGCCGAAAGTTCGATCAGGTTTTGCGCGGGGCCCGAGAGGTTTTCATGGCGGATGGATTTGAGGGCGCAAGCGTGGATGATATTGCCCGCGTGGCCGGGGTGTCAAAAGCAACCTTGTACAGCTATTTCCCGGACAAGCGTCTTTTGTTCATGGAAGTTGCGCAAACAGAATGCTGCCTGATGGCTGAACGGGTCGTGGCGATGATCGACGAGACCAAACCCGCCCGCGAAGTGCTGATGATCGCGGCGACGCAGCTGACGGCGTTTCTGGTTTCAGATTTCGCGCAGCAAGTATTCCGGATTTGTGTTGCCGAACGGGACCGGTTTCCGGAACTTGGCCGCGCATTTTACGAGGCGGGGCCACAAAACGGCCAACGTCAAATGGCGGAATATCTTGAAAAAGCCGTGGCCAAAGGTGAGTTGGTGGTTGAAGATGTTCATATCGCGGCCGAGCAGTTTTCCGAGCTTTGCAAGGTAAGGATCTGGACCCGCGCGGCCTTTGGAATTCAGAATTCGTTCAGCAAAGAAGAAATCGCCGAAGTAGCGACACAAGCCGTTGATATGTTTCTTGCCCGTTATGGGGTCTGATCCGATTAAGAAATGGCCCATGTCCGGATCAGGGACACAGACCATTGCTCACACACCAGAACACTCGATGCAGTTCAGCTTACAGCGATAAGTCTTTTCAAACTCTTTATTTGTCAAACCGTCGGTGCGGCTTGGGACTCAACGTAGGCTGGAAAGAAAAGCAGATCAGCGTCTGAGTTTGTTGCCCAGTTTGGTGCGCTTTAGCTCGCTAGCAACAGGCCAAGCCAGAAAGAAAACCAGCACAGAGCAAGGCTGATCAGAATATTGCCTGCTGCCAAATACAATGTGCGTTCGCGGTGAAGTTCAAGCGATTGGTAGGCAAAGCTGGAGAAAGTCGTAAAACCGCCGCAAAACCCGAAAACAAGGCGTTTTTGGTCCTCGGGTATGTCTACAGGACCGCCCAGATACCCAACCCAGATTCCCAGCAGCAAGCTACCCAACACATTTACGAGCAAGGTTGCTAGTGGCAAGTCGTGCCGAATCTTCAGCGCCAGCCAATGGCGCATCACGGCCCCCAGACCTCCGCCCAACGCGAACATGGAATGAAGATACACTTCGCTCATGACGGCGTCTTTTCGGAATGAAAATGCCGTCCAAGTCTTTCACCAAACAGCGCGGCAGCAAGGCCAAATGAAACTTCAAGCCCGATTGCCAGGGACGTTACCCATAGGCCGCCGTCGGCTATTCGTTCAAGATCTGCAACAAAAGACGAAAAGGTCGACAATCCACCGCAAAACCCGACGGCGCCAAGATGCAGAACATGCGCGTGCACCTTATGGCGCACGGAATATAGCCAGCCCAGAACAAAACAGGCGACTACGTTGATGCCAAAAGTCGAGGTGAGAAAGCTTAGGCCTGGGATCTCTAGTGCAAACGCCTCACGCAACAACGACCCAAGCGCACCGCCTGCGAAGACGGACAGAAACATCACGCTTTTTCGGTCACGCCAGAGGTGGGATTGTGTGTTTGCCAAGGATCGGCCCTTTGTCGTCCGTTAAGCGTGATTTATCCGCCGGTTGCACCGGGTTCAACAGTTGGGAGGTTCGTAACATGATTTCACGTTTGCGTCCCTCAGCAGACATTTTTCCGCGGGCACTTGAAATAAAATTTCAATCTGTTTCACGTTGAGTTCTGACAGCATGGCTCATCAGCCCGATAATAACACAAGGAGTATGGAACATGATTGTACGCAGAATTTTCTTTTTTCTGAGCTGTGTCTGTCTGCCGGTGGTTCTGATCCTTGGGTTCTTCTGGTCTCATGCGCTTTGGCTTCTGATCATTTTGGTGCCGTACGCGATCATCGGTCTTTATGATGTTCTGACGACCAAGCATAACGTCCTGAACAATTACCCGGTTCTTGGGCATTTCCGGTACATGCTGGAATTTGTAAGCCCGGAAATTCGCCAATATTTTGTGGAAACCAACGAAAGTGGACGGCCTTTCAACAGGATTGTCCGAGGGTTGGTTTACTCTCGGGCCAAGGGGCAGGTGGACACACAGGCGTTCGGCACGCAATACGACATTACGGAAACCGGGTATCATCGTGCCAACCACTCACTAGCCCCCAAACATGTGGACAAGAGTGAAGAACGTGTAATGCTGGGCGGTCCACAATGTACGCAACCATACAGCGCCTCACGCCTCAACGTGTCTGCCATGAGCTTTGGCGCGCTCAGCGCCAACGCCATCCGCGCGCTGAACGGAGGAGCCAAGGATGGGGGGTTCGCGCATAACACCGGAGAGGGTGGGTTGTCACCGCATCATCTGGCCGAAGGTGGTGACATCATCTGGCAGATCGGGACGGGTTATTTCGGGTGCCGGACCCCTGCTGGTGGATTTGACAAGGACAAGTTTGCCGAAAAGGCAGGCAAGGACGTGGTCAAGGCCATTGAGATCAAGTTATCACAAGGCGCAAAACCTGCCCATGGCGGTGTTCTGCCTGCCGCCAAAGTCGATGCCGAGATTGCCGAGATACGGGGTGTGCCTGAACATCAGGATGTGATTTCTCCGCCTACCCACAGCGCATTCGATGGGCCCACAGGTTTGATGCATTTTGTCCAGCACTTGCGAGAGATGTCCGGCGGCAAACCTGTCGGTTTCAAGCTGTGCATCGGCAAGCCGTCTGAGTTTATGGCGATCTGCAAAGCAATGCTTGAAACGGGTATTCTGCCGGATTTCATCACGATTGACGGGGCAGAAGGGGGCACGGGCGCAGCCCCGGTCGAATTTACCAACCGGTTGGGTATGCCCCTGAACGAAGCCTTGATCTTAGTCAGCAACTGTTTGCGCGGTGTCGGGGTGCGTGACAAGATCCGGATCATCTGTTCCGGCAAAGTGGCGACCGGATATGACATGGTCGAGAAATTGGCGCTTGGCGCCGACATGTGCAACTCGGCGCGCGCGATGATGTTTGCGGTTGGTTGCATCCAGGCATTGCATTGCAACACAAACCGTTGTCCCTCAGGGGTGGCTACACAAGATCCCATCCGTGGGCGGGCTGTGAACGTGCCGCAGAAACGTCGGCGTGTTCATCGCTATCACGATGCCACACTGGAAAGTTTCCGCGAGCTTTTGGGTGCCATGGGCAAGGAAAAAGCATCCGAGTTACATCCCCGTGATATCCTGCGCCGAACTGCGGACGAGCACGAGCGCACCTATGCTGAGCTGTATACTTATCTTGAGGATGGTGCCTTTCTAAAGGACGACATTCCCGAAGAGTTTGCGGATGATTGGAAACGAGCTTCGGCCGCCCATTTCTGATATACGCATTCGGTAGGGAAATGCTTGGCCATGCGAAAGCGTACGCGTAGTTGCTCGCTCATTCCACCTTCTTACACAGCTTCCGCTACCTGGGAATAGATCGCGGATTGTTTGCTGCATGGGTATTGATCTTGCGAATACTCCATTCAACAGAATCTCGCATCGCGCGCCCCAAAGCCAGATCAAATGCGCTGATCAGGTCGGGTGTCTGATCGCTGGTCGCCACAACGTTTTCCTGAAACGAGCTGGATGCAATGATTTTGTCTTCGTACTCATCGATCACCTTGATATTCATGCGCACTTCAATACGAACTTTGGTTCCGTTCTCGGTGTCCGCGATCACAACCCCCTGAAACTCTCGAAGGTCGGGTACAATTATGTAATCGGCCCGCAGGCCTACGGTTGAGCGTCCAACGGCTGCAACTTTGCCCGAGTTCTCAAAGCTTTCGATCAAAAGGGTCTGAACGATCAAAGGTGCGCGATCCACCCAACGGGCGCGGGGCAGGTATTGCACCTGCAACGGAGTAGGTTGAATGGCAATCTGGTCCGTGTTCACTGCGGCGGTTGCCGACGGTTCCTGAACGACGATCTGCTTTTCAATCCTGGGCAGTGCCGAGGAAAACGTGCTTTTAGGTGTAAGCAGATACAAATCATTTGGTTTTGCCGCTTGTTGCAACGTGCCCAAACCAGCGCAGCCGCCAAACAAGACAACCATCAGCATTGCAAGTGCAGGCTTGATCATTGACGAAACTCCGATGCTTGGGTGCCCAGAAGGAAACGTGCCGGATCGCGTTCAACTTTGTCTACGAGGCGATCCAGACTGATAACAAGACGCTGGGATTCTTCGATGAAACGAACAAACTGAGGCAACCCGACCCGCAGGAAGTCTGACACTTGTCGGCGGTTGCTCTGAACAATGCCGTCGATGGTTCCCAGCAATTCGGACGCGGAATTTGACGCGCTCAGGACGTCGTCCGAGATCTGGTCGATCTTTTCCGTTATGCCCGCGACGGTTTCAGTCACCTGATTGGCCGCCTTCCGGACATCTTCCGCAACAGGTGCCACGTCTTCCTCCATGACCCGATTTGCAGAGTCAAAAGCGGATTCTGCCGAAGCCAGCGCCCCCTTGGCGGACTCCATCGTCGTAGAAATCGAACCAAGCGTCGAATTGGCGTTCATCACGGTTTCGTTCACAATTCCAAGGGTAACGCTGCCTTCATCAGACAAAACGGTCAATCGTTCAGCCAGTTGCGAGCCTCGCTCGATGAAAGGCTTCACGTCCTGCTGCAAAATGCGGTCCGCCGTCTGAAGGGTTGTTTTTGCTTCGTCCAGCGCCGTCTTGGCGGACCCGGATGCCGTTTTGACGGCTTCCAATGTTTCCGTGCCGGTCTTGAGCGTTGTTTGCGCAGTTTCGATCAGCGGGTCCAGCCGCTTTGAAAACGCGCCAATATCCTGCGCAGCGCTGCCGATGTCATTTGCGACGGATTCAAAACTTGTCAGTGTCTTGTCCAGTTTACCCGTAGCCGAAGCAAGATTGTCCAGAATACCGCTCACAGCTTCCCGGTTTTTATCATCGACGACTTTGTTTAGGTTTTCCAAAAGCGTTACGGCTTCATCCAGAACTTTTGGCGCGCCTTCGAACAGGGATTGAATTGTGCTGCGTTTGCTCTTGATAACACTCTTTTGTGGCAACCGTTCAGTGTTAGCCGATCCGCCGGTCAGTTCAACATAGCCAACACCGGTCACGCCAAGTGACTGAAGCTGCGCGATTGTCTCATTGGTTATCGGAATGTCTGCGTCCACTTCGATCCGCACCCGAACCTTTGACGGGTCATTTTCGTCCAGTTGCAAGGAAACGACTTGCCCGACCGGCAGGCCGTTGAAGTTCACGCCGCCGGCTGCCGACAGACCTGCGACATTGTCAAATAGTACATCGTAATAAGCGTATTGGCGCGTGATCTCAAACTTGGCGAGCCACAGGAAAAAGCCGAATGCGCCCAGCAACCCCGCAAGGGTAAACGCGCCGATCAGAATATAGTTCGCCCGGGTTTCCATTGCTTTTACCTGCTTTGCCCCTTCTGCTGCGCCGCGCGGGCGCGGGGGCCCGTGAAGTATTCCTGTACCCAAGGATGGTCGACCTTGGTCATGTCCTCAATCGGACCTTCAACCAACACGCGCTTTTCTGCAAGCACCGCAACGCGGTCGCAGATCGCGTAAAGACTGTCCAGATCATGGGTGACCATAAAAACTGTCAACCCAAGTGCCTGCTGTAACTCGCCGATCAGTTCATCATATGCCGCTGCGCCGATAGGGTCCAATCCTGCGGTCGGTTCGTCCAGAAAAACGATCTCGGGGTCAAGGGCCAGCGCCCGGGCCAGCGCGGCGCGTTTGCGCATACCGCCCGATAATTCCGAGGGAAACTTACCGCAACTCAGCTGTGGCAGGCCCACAAGGCTGATCTTCAATGCACCCAGAGACTCCATCAGTTTTTCGCTGAGACCTGTGTGTTCCCGCAACGGAGCCATCACATTTTGGAGCACGGTCAGCGACGAAAACAGTGCCCCGTCCTGAAAGGCAACGCCCCAGTGGCGTTCGATTCTGCGACGATCATCTTCCGGACCATTCAGAACATCGACGCCCAGAACTTCGATTTCTCCGGCGGCGGGTTTGTTCAGCCCTACGATAGTTCTGAGTAACACGGATTTACCGGTGCCCGACCCGCCGACGATTCCCAGAACCTCTCCCCGCCAGACGTCAAGATTCAGGCCTTCATGAACCACTTGCGTACCGAACTGAGTTCGGAGCCCGCGCACACGAATGACCGCCTCGCGGTCTGTGGTCGCGGCCAACGATGCCTGTTGTGTGTCATCGTTCATGTCATATTCCGATCTCTGAGAAGAAGATCGAAAACAAAGCGTCGATTGCGATCACCATGAAAATGGATTGAACAACTGATGCTGTCGTACGTTGACCGACACTTTGGGCGGACCCTTTGACCTGCATTGCCTGCCAGCAGGCAACTACGCCGATGACGAGCGCAAAGAACGGTGCCTTGATCAGGCCGACCGCCAGTTGCCAGACGTCGGTGTTTTCCTTCAAACGAGTAAGAAACATGCCGGGGCTTACACCCAGGTCGATCCAGCTCATCAAGGCACCGCCAAACAGGCCTGCCATATCGGCGACAAACCCCAATATGGGCAGCATGATCAACAAGGCCAATACGCGGGGAATGACCAGAACTTCGATCGGGTCCAGACCCAGTGTTCGCATTGCGTCGATTTCTTCCTGCACTTTCATCGAACCAATAGATGCGGTGAATGCAGAACCCGAGCGCCCGGCAACGATAATGGCCGTCAGCAATATGCCCAATTCGCGCAGAACCGAGATCGAGATCAGCTCGACCACGAATATCTCAGCTCCAAATTGCTTCAGTTGGGTTGCGCCCTGAAAAGCGAGTACGACACCGATCAGAAATCCCATAAGGGCCACGATTGGCAGTGCCTTGAACCCGGTTTCTTCCATGTGCGTGACCAGCGCTGCCTTGCGAAGTCGCCATGGCATGACAATGGTACGAAACAGCCGATGCAGTGTCAGACCCAGAAATTCGAGGATCGAAAGTGTGTCCCGCCAGGCGCCTACAACGACGTGGCCCATTTGGGCGATCAAATCTAGTAGACTTCGCGGTTTATCAAGCTCACCGGGTTCGTCGGGGATGCTGCGGGTTACAGTATCTATCAGAGTGGCATGTGCTGGTTTCACCCCTTGAAACTCAAGTGTTGCACCTTGCGACTTGAAGCGTCTACCGAGATCCGCGATCAGCCAGGCACCGCCTGTATCCAAGGCTTCGACCTCGGACAAATCCAGAACGACCCTTTCTCCTGTTGCGCGGACAGAGGCAAAACCCTGTTCAACGGTTTGCAGTGATTGCGTGAGCAGCTCTCCGGATATGCGTACACGAGTACCGCTGGAATCGTGTTCTGAGATTATCGAAGGTTGCGTCATGAGGTCATGTGAATTGAAACATTCAATGACCGCAATGGCTTTGTGCCATTGGACTTCTTTTTGCCGCGCTGGATGGCCTTGACGTCACGCCGACCGTCGCATTGGAGCTATGCTGAACAGGTGCATGCCAGAGGTTGTCGCACAACAACTTTGTCGGGATAACACGCCTCTGCCTGACCGACAAATTGGTTGCGCTGTGGCGGGAAGCAATACACATTCCGCGTTGGTTATTACGGCGCGGAATCGGAGAAGTCGGTATGCATCAGACCAAGAACGTCTTGTTTGTCATCATCGACCAACTCAGGGCGGATTGCCTGTCCGGGGCCTTGGCAGATCATGTGAACCTTCCAAATTTACGGGCTTTTATGGATGAGGCCGTGACCTTTACCCGCCATTTTTCGGTCACCAATCCCTGTGGTCCCTCGCGCGCATCGATTCTGACCGGTCAATATGCGATGAATCATCGGTCGGTAAGAAACGGAACGCCGTTACGGCACGATACCCCAAACATCGCCACGGAGATGCGCAAAGCTGGTTACTTGCCAATGTTGTTTGGGTACACAGATACCTCCGCCGACCCGCGCGTCCATGATCCCAATGACCCTGACCTCAAGTCTTACGAACAGTCGATGACCGGGTTTGTTGAAGTTGTCGAAATGCGCCTTGAAGAATCATATCCTTGGCAAGCGCATCTGATGAAAAAGGGGTACCAGTTCGAAAAGTACTGGGATGTCTACAAGCCCGTTTCGCCCGACGGTGGACACCCGCGGCTGAATGATCCCGCGCTGTATCGGGCGGAAGACAGCGATACAGCTTTTCTGACAGATGCCTTTCTTGATGGGATCGCGCCGCATCGTGGAAAGGGTTGGTTCGCCCATTTGACCTATATCCGCCCGCATCCGCCCTTGGTCGCACCGGCCCCGTACAATGACATGTATGACCCGGCGGATGTCCCTCTGCCGCACTGCTTGCCAAGCGCAGCAGCAGAAAAAGCAGTGCACCCGTTCTTTGGACCAAAGCTGGATACCTTTAGCGCGAAAAAATTCGTTCACGGTTTCGATGACGTTGAACCTACGGACGAAAACATTCGCACCTTGCGTGCTATATATCTGGGTCTGGCGACCGAGGTTGATCACCACATCGGTCGTGTTGTCCAGTACCTGAAGGACAGCGGGCAATACAACGATACATTGCTGGTTATCACCGCCGATCATGGTGAAATGCTGGGGGATCGACACAGCTGGGGCAAAATGACGGTCTATGATGCAGCGTATCACACACCTCTGATGATCCGTTTACCCGGGAACGAAGCTGTAGCTGGAAGCAAGATCACCGTTCCAACCGAGTCCGTGGATGTCACTCCGACCATACTGGACTGGATTGGACAGGCTGCTCCGAACGCTATGGATGGTCGGTCCTTGCTGCCATTGTTGCGCGGTAATATCCCAGACGATTGGCGCGACTATTCTTTCAGTGAACTTGATTTTTCAGAACCTGAAAACCCGACGCTGTGGCAGCAAGACTTGGGGACCGGTAACAGCGACTCGTGTTTGGGAATATTGCGGGATGAACGGTTCACACTGGTCGAGTTCGCTGCCGACCTGCCCCCGATCCTGTTCGACCACCAAAGTAAGGGCGAATTCGAGAACGTCGCGGAGAATCCAGATTTTGCAACGGACCTCGCACGGTTAAGCCGACAGATGTTGCGCCACCGGATGAAAAATATGGACCACACATTGTCCTTGCATTCGATCACATCTGAGGGTGCAAAATCCCGCCCCAGATACACATCTTAGAACGCGATTTTTGTCAACGTTCATCTATTCTGACTATACCGGGCACTCGGTCACGGGCAGGTGTGTCGACGTATTTCTCTTTGCGCATTCGCGGATTGGCAAAAGCACTTGAACGAAGGCAGAGTCCGAAACGCCTCCCCTCAATTCCACTACCCGTGCATGACTTCTGATGCTAGGCATGAGCCGTGGAGAAAACGAAGTTGGACATAACGGAAAAGCGTATCAAGGCGATGACGACCGCTGGGCTGAACCTGATTGGTCAGGCGCTTTCCATTTATGACAACAAGTTGCAACTGGTGCTCAGCAATCGCCGCTTCCAGGAAATGTTCGGTTTGCCGGATGAGCTGGTTCAAAGGGGCGCTCTGTTTCGCGACACGATCCACTTTCTTGCCAGCCGCGGTGAGTATGGCGACGATGAAAGTGTCGAGGAAATGGTCAATCTGCGTGTCCAGCAAGCCTTGGCGTTTGAGCCCCACTACATGGAGCGTGTGCGCCCAAATGGGCAGGTTGTTTCAATTGAAGGCGCGCCGCTGCCCCAAGGCGGGTGGGTCGCGGTCTACACGGATATCACCGGCACGCGGCGGGCGGAAAACCTGTTGCGGGCGCGGTCAGAGGAACTGTCGGAACAGTTGCTGAGCCACGCGGAAGAACTGTCCGCAACCAACCGCAAACTTGCGGCCACGATCGCGGCGCTGGAAGAGGCCAAGCGGGAACTGACCGAAATCGAAGCGCGTACTCGTATGGTGACCGAGATGATGCCGGCTCATATCGCACATTTGGACAGCGACGGCCGTTACGATTACTCGAACCGCCGCCTGAGCGCCGTCATGCCCGGGCGTCCGTCCGATATTCTGGGGCTTCACATTTCTGAAGCGCTGGGTGCTGCCGCCTTTGAACGGGTTCAGGCCCATTTGCTTAAGGCCTATAGCGGAGAGCCGTCGGTTTTCGAGTTCACAGAAGATCAGGATTCCCGCCGTATTCGGGTTTCGTTTACGCCAGATGGGGCAGGGGGTGTGTACGTGATGTCGGTGGACATCACCGAAGAGACACAGGCACGCGTTGCATTACAACAAACCCGCCGCCGGGCGATGGCAGCCCAGATGACCAGCGGGCTTGCCCATGACTTCTCCAATCTGCTCACTATCATCCTTGGGATGCAGTCCCGCCTCGACAAGATGGATTTGCCGGATGGCGCGCAGGAACTTGTGGCCGCAACTCAACAAACGGCGCGGCGGGGCGGGCAGCTGTTGAACCGGATCGCCGACATGACTGGAAACCGAACGCCGCAACCGCAGGCCACTGACATCGGGGGATTGTTGGAAGACCTGAGGATTCTGGCGACGCCCTCGCTGCCTCGCGGTGTGGGCCTGTCCGTCGTAAACACCTTGCCAAAACAGACATTGATGCTTGATCCCGGTATGGTTCAGGATGCGCTTTTGAATTTGGTTCTGAATGCCAGGGATGCCTGCGGGAGCACGGGCCAGATCACAATCAGTGCACATGCCATTGGTGAGATCTGGATCGAAGTCACGGTTTCCGACACTGGGCCGGGGTTTTCACCCGAGGCGCTTGAAAAGGCGCTGAACCCGTTTTTCACAACAAAAGGGAGCGACGGTTCGGGTCTGGGGCTGCCGATGGTTTATGATACGGTCAAGCTTGCTGGTGGCGATCTGAATCTAAGAAATACGCCATCTGGGGCCTCAGTTGTCATGCGTTTGCCTTTTCGGCCCGCTCCTCCGGCGCAGGACGGATTGGTACTGTTGGTTGAAGACAGCGAAGACCTGCGCGGGCAGTTTCGGGACATGCTGGTGGATTTGGGCTTTACTGTCATTGAAGCAAATTCAGTTGATGAAGCACTGGCCTTGATATCAAGTGTGAAGGACATTTCGCTGGTCTTGTCCGATATCCGTTTGGAAGGACACGGTACTGGCTTGGATATCCTTGAACAGTTGAAACCGGGGTTGCCGCTTATCCTTATGACATCTCTGCCAAATTCAGATCCGCTGCATCAACGGGCCCTTGCTTTGGCACCTGTTTTGCGTAAACCGTTCTCACAGGCCCAATTGTCCGCTCTCATCCAAGCCGAGGCCGCCTGATGTCGCAACCAATGGTGACCATTCTCGACGACGAACCCGAAATTCGGCGTATTCTGACGGATGCGCTGGAGGATGCCGGTTTCAGAACGCAGAGTTTTTCCCGTGCCCGAGAGTTTGAAGCATCCCTTAATCGAGTAACCCCTGATGTCTGCCTTGTGGACCTGTCCTTACCAGATACCGACGGGCTGGCGCTTGTTCATCGCTTGGCGCTGGAACAGGGTGCAGCAGTGATCATTATTTCCGGCCGGGCGCAGGTTCAGGACCGTGTGACAGGGCTGGAGCTTGGCGCAGATGACTATATTACCAAGCCGTTTGACCCCACCGAGGTCGTAGCCCGGGTACGGGCTAGGTTGCGCGCGCCGCGCGGTCGGACATCACAATCGGACAGGGCGGAATTCAACGGCTGGATTGCGCATTTTGATCGGTATGTTCTGGAAGACGGGTCAGGGGCTGAAACACCTTTCAGCCATGCAGAAGGCGAGGTTTTGCGTCTGTTTCTGGAAAGCCCCAAGCGGCTGATCAGCAGGGGGCAGATGCAGGAGTCCTTGGGCGGTGCGGCCGGCGACAGTTTTGATCGTGCTATGGATGTCAGAATCTCCAGGTTGCGTACGAAACTTGGAGAAGACCCAAAGAATCCGCGCCTGATCAAAACGATTTACGGTGCCGGGTATATTTTTTTAGGGGATGTCGACTGGAAATAGCGACGCTCTGTTGGCCAGAGTGTGAACCTGAATTTCTTTCGATCCCCTCTGCGTCCGGCAGTGTAGATAGAAAACACAGTAAGCGTCGCAAGAACGAATATTTTGGTCTTTGCGCTCACTCACGCAAAGCTTGATCTTTTATCTTCACGACAGGTTCCAGCAGATACTCCAATACGGATTTTCGACCTGACAAAATGTCAACCTCTGCGATCATGCCGGGTATGATTTCCACTGCGACACCATTTCCATCGAGCATGGTGTTGCTCGTGCGAATTTCCACAACGAACACCTCTTCGTCGTTCCGCTCTGATCGTGTGACGGTATCGGCGCCAATCCGTACGATTTCACCATCCAGCGCCCCGTATCGCGCAAAATCATAAGCCGTGATCTTTACCTTTACGGGCTGTCCAGCACGCAAGAATGCAATATCTTCGGGCTTTACGTAAGCTTCGACCAATAGTGTGTCGTCCAGGGGAACAATCTCGACAAGATCTTCGCCACTCCGCGCCAAACCCCCAATGGTGGTTCGGTGGATGCGGTTGACGATACCGCGAACCGGAGAGCGAACCTGCGCTCGTGCAGCGCGGTCGCGTAGGGCAGGCAAGGCGGGTTGCAAGGTCGCCAGTTCCGCAGTTGCAATGGCCAATTCAGTAAGCGCCGCGCTTCGAAATCGGCTGTGAGCAGCTTGAATCCGATCATCTATTTCATCCAAACCGGTTTGCAACCTGCTGGTCACGGCTTCGGCACGGACTTTGCGGCCGCGCCACTCAGCCTCGCTGCGCCGCAACGCCAGCAATGTCGTTGCCGGTTCCATTTGCCGCTCAACAAGCGGAGCTACGATCGCACGCTCCTCACCAAGCACTTTTAAGGTTTCGTCTGCTGTTACCTGATCCACGAGACCTTCTTCGTGTTCTCGCTGCTTTTGCTCACGTTGTCGTTCCAATATGGCGATTTCTGCCGCCAGCTCTGCTTGCCGACCCTGATACAGTGCAGTTTCCGAACGCACGACACTGGGCGCACCTTCGATCAACTGCGCATCGAAATTCAATTGTGTTCCATCTATTTCTGCCTGCAGACGTTGTGCACGGGCTTGCAGCCCGAAAGCGCGCTGTTGTTCCTGGCTAAGTTGGCTGTCGATTTGTGTGGCGTCCAATTCCATCAACAATGCCCCTTTGTCGACCAACTGGCCTTCGCGCACATGAAGCGACCGCAGCACGCCAGGCTCGGCGGCGTCGATCACCTGTGTGTCTCCCGAAGGCACGATCCGCCCATCGACCCGCGTTACGTCATCCAACTCGGTCAAATGCGCCCACAACCCGGCCGAGACAATACACGACAGGATCAACAGCAAGAGCAATGAACCACGAACGGGGGACCGCCCCTGCATTTCGCGCGCCAACTTCGCCAGATCAGGATGCTGCGACATTCAGGTGCCTCCCTTTCTGACGCATGTGCTGCGTCAGCAGGCTCTTGGGTCCATCAGCTGCGATTTTTCCGTTTTCCAGAACGATAACCCTGTCCACAAGCTCCAGCAGACTGGCTCTGTGCGTTACAATGACCAAGGTTGACCCGGAGGTTGACGCACTCAGGCGTTGAACCAGTTGGGCTTCGGTTTTGACGTCCATCGCACTGGTTGGCTCATCAAAAAGCAAAACCGGAGGTCGCCCGACAAGTGCCCGTGCCAGGGCGATTGCCTGCCGTTGCCCACCGGAAAGCCCCTCACCGCGTTCAGCGAGTTGAAGGTCATAGCCCGAAGGATGGCTGTTCACGAATTCTTCGACACCGGCAATACGGCCGGCTTCGACGATGTCGCAATCTCTGGGCCGGACTGCGCCACTTGCGATATTGTCCCTGACAGACCCCGAAAAAAGCCAGACATCCTGCAGAACGGATCCGATATTGCGTCGCAAGTCACCCGGGTCGATCTGACGTATGTCTAATCCATCAATCATGACCGAGCCCACTCGCGGCGTGTAAAGCCCCAATAGCAGGCGCGCAATCGTGCTTTTCCCGCATCCGATTTGACCGAGAATTGCGACTTTCTCGCCAGGCTTGATTGTGAATGAGACACCATGCAGGGTATCTTCGCTTTGGTCAGAATACGAGAAATGCACGTTATTGAAGGCAATTGCCCCTTTGAAATCAGATCGGGTCAGCCATGTGCGCCCCTCCGGGCGTTCGCTTTCTGCATGCATTAGCGCGTTGAGGTTGCGATAGGCGCACCTGGCCTGATTTATGCGGGTCAAAGTCTGCGCCAGTTGACCCAGAGGGGCCAGAGCCCGGCCGGTCAACATTACCGAAGCCACCAGCGCACCCATGCTGGCTTGCCCGTTTGTGATCAGAAAAACACCAAGAAATACGACAAGCACTTGTGCGGCCTGTTGGGTGAATCCGGTCAGGTTCAGGGCAAATTGCGTGACGGTTCGGCTTCGTGCACCATGCGCTGACTGCTGTTCGATGGCCTGTTCCCATCGTGCACGCATTTTTCTGCCTGCTGCCGTTGTTTTAATGGTTTCAAGTCCCGAGACAGCCTCAACCAGAACTGATTGCTTGGACTGTCCATCGGACAAGCTTCGTTCCGCCAGCCTTGATAAAACTGGCTGCACCGCCAAACCTGTCAGGAGCACCACCGGTACGGCCAGTGCAGGGATCAAAGCCAGTTGTCCCCCAACCAGATAGATGACCAGGATGAACAACCCGATGAAAGGCAGGTCAACAACGGCCACCAGCGTCGCGGATGTAAAGAATTCTCGCAGAGTTTCAAACTCGCGAATGGTGCTGGTCATGGCACCGGTAGACCCAGTGCGCGATTTCATCTGGATGTTCAGCAACTGGTCGAAAATGCGCCGGCCCATCAACAAGTCGGCTTTCTGCCCAGCCTTGTCGATAAATCCCGCCCGCAGCAACTTGAGGGCAAAGTCAAAACACAGTGCCAACGCCACACCCAGGGTCAAAGCGATCAGAGACTCTGTTGCTTCGTTGGGCAATACCCGGTCATAGACCACCATGATGAAAACGGACGTAGACAAACCAAGGAGATTTGCCAGCGCCGCAGCGAGTGCGACTTGAGCGTATGACCACCGGCTGGCGGACAGGGCGTTCCAGAACCAGTGACCGCCATGTGAACCGGGCCCGTCCAATGTTTCGCCGTCGTGATGGCGACGGAACAGGATTGCGTAACCGGTATGACAGGCTGCCAGCCTGTCTTCGGAAACTTCACCGATACCTTCGCCAAGCTCTGGGTCGAAGACCAAAAAGGCGCCAGCTTGCGTTCGTCCGTGAAAAACAACGGCTTTACCCTCTGCCAACAGCAACAGGGTGGGTGTCAGATTGTCATCCAATTCGGAAAGGCGCTTTGCCCCATACCCCGCCTGCATGCCCGCCTTTTGCGCGAGGGCGAGAATGTCCCGTATTGTCAAATCCCCATCTGCGCCAGTTTGCGCCGCGTGCAGCGCCGCGAGACTCAATGGCCGTTCAAGTGCCGACGAGATATTCAACAGGCAGGCTTCAAACGGCGTCAGCAGCGAGGCATTGGGGGCAGGGTCGGATGCGTTCATTGTGTACTGCCCCAGTCGCCCAATGAAACCCCAAGCAGGTCGAGTATGTCGCCGGTTAGGCTTAGGGCTGCATAATTGGTCAGAAAGTAGCTCTGTTCCGCAAGGATCAAACGTTCCTGAGCATTAACGTAGTCCCGCTGCGCATCCAGAATTTCAATGAGGCTACGGCGGCCGATCGAAAATTGTTCACGGGAAGCCGCGATATTTTCAGCGTTAGCCTCCACGGCAATCCGGGCTTCGCGTAACCGATCGGCACCCGCTTTTTGATCTGAACGGATAAAACCCAGCTCTCGCGTTATTTCGCGGATCAGTTGCTCGCGCGCAAACTCAGTCTCTTTGACTAGCGATTCCGCAGCTGCTATTGCGGCGCGACGTTGGCCGGTGCTGTCCAGCTCGTAATTGAAGGAAAGATCCACTCCAAAATTCGTGTCACGATTGTTATCCTGGTTTGCGAATGCGGCGACCCTGACATCAGGGCTGCGACGCGCTTGCGCTGCGGACAATTCTGCCTTGGCAGCCAGAAGGCTTGCATCGGACCGCCGAACCTGAGGGCTGTTCATTATGATCTGCATGTCACTTCTTTCCAGCCCAGGTGCCGGAACTGGTGCAGGAAGAGCGCCGGGCTCATCCCCGAATATCTCGCGGAATCGCGCTTCGGCCCGGTCTGTGCGCGCATGCGCATCAGCCAGCTTTGTGCGCGCATCGGACATGCGCGACCGGGCTGCCAGGACGTCGGCACTTGAACCGACGCCGTTTTTTGTTCGGTCGGTTATCTGGCGAACAAGCTCTTCATGGGTCAAAACATTCTGTGCTGCGATGCTTTGAATCTTTCGTTGATCGAGGACAAGTACATAGGTCTCGATAGCTGCGAGCGCAGTGGATGAGGCCGTTTGAATCTGATCGCCTCTGCTTTCCAAGACACGTGCCCGCGCAGCGGTCAGATCCCCTGAAGCCGCCCCGCCGTCATAGACCAATTGTGAGACCCTCAGATACGGCGAGACGTCCGCGATATCTGATGCAATCCTCTCAGACCGTGCGTTTAATCCCAGCGAAATCTCCGGGAGAAAAGCGCCTTCAGCCGCGTCTTGTTTGGCCTTCGCGATTCCCATTCTGGATTTGACTTGCGCCAGGTTTGGGCTGTTCTCAACCGCCTTTTTCACCCGCTGCCCGAAGGCACTGTGACTGAGTGATTTTGATGGTTTAGTTGCCCCGGCGCCGGCTGTTTGGGCTGCAAAGGACATCGTAACTGGCGTCAAATCAGGTGGACGCGTGCAGGCAGAAATGGAAATCAGAAGCAGACTGAACGCAATAAAATAATAAGAATACTTACTAAATGGCATACTGACCCTCCTGCCACCGATGGTCCAACAAGCTTTCCTTTCGTTGGGCGGCTGCCAGCGCCTCCATAAATTCTGAAGCATCCGACCTAACACCGGTCGACGACTTTTTCGCCAATTCTTCGGCTCGCATTTGAGCTGGCAAAAGCCACGCGCAATGGGTCAAGGAAACTTGGTGGGCATGTATGAGGCGCAGGCCTCCGTTCATGGCGAGTAATGACAGATGCGCTGAAGGAACTTGCCGCAAAGCAGCCAGGTCGACGCCGAAGTAACCGCCGAGG
Source organism: Ruegeria sp. P8 (assembly GCF_056534665.1). Lineage (NCBI taxonomy): Bacteria > Pseudomonadati > Pseudomonadota > Alphaproteobacteria > Rhodobacterales > Roseobacteraceae > Ruegeria > Ruegeria sp. P8. The sequence goes on along the minus strand of NZ_JBQERC010000018.1, from coordinate 25,160 downwards.
CATTCGTCCATTTGTACGCAGGCGAGTGGAGAAAAAAGCCCCATACCACCTATCGTGCGGCACAACTGATATGTGTTCTCCAGTGACGCTGTAAGCTTGCGAAAGAACGCCTGAACGTTTTGCAGTTCAGGCCCCAGCGCTCCGGTTCGGTCAAAGAATGGCTCATCGTCGGGGTTGTCGGTAACCAGGTCCAAGCTTTCGTTGACAAGCAAACCAAACTCCCCCTCTCCGGTTTTGTCCTGAAGCTCAGGTGATCGGAACTGAAATGGCACACACCGTAGTGCCGAGGGAACGTAGCTTGCGCGCCATTCCCCTTTCGCTGACACGAATGGCGTCGGTTTGTCTGGTGTCATCGATAAGATTGCCACGGGGTAAAATCCCCGTTCGGATTTCCGGAACGCGATCGGAAAAGTGGCTGCTGCCTGTAGGACCTCTGCCTCTGCCACCGGGCAGTCGACCATGTCGCGCGCGAATTCGAACGACGTGTAACGTTTCCAGAACCGATGACCATGTCGTAATCGTGTGACCGGGGTTAAGCCAATCTGCGCCATAACTGCCTCGTGTTTCTGATGAACGCCAATTTTTTCCTGAGTTGGTTCAAGCCGTCGCACCGGTTGGGTCGGTGTGTATGATGTTGTCCGCAGTCAAGCCGCTGAGGTCGGCCAGGCCATGGAAAGTGGCGAGGGTTTCGACGTTGGCATCGCCAGGTGTCACGAAATCAGCTTTGATCAGAACACTGTCTGTTCCGTCCGTTGCCATCACATAGAGCTCATCACCTGCAAACGCTCCGGCGAGGCTCTCGACAGCCGTTTCGAGTGTCGCGGCAGTGAGGTCTGCAAGAACGGTATCGAGGCCCACAAATCCGGTGTCTGTGCCCAATGTGCCGCCGACAGAAAGCAGCTCGAAACCGGTGCCATCACCGCGAAGTGAAGCGACATTCAGTCCGCTGAACATCAGAGCGTCGGTCACATCTGCTGCGGGCCCAATTGTGAAACCGGTTATGCTGTCTGCGCCATTGTTGTTCGGGTCGGCTTCAAAGACAACGACGTCCCGCCCGGCTTCGGTGATGTCAATGCTGTCATCGCCACCACCGCCACGAATGATTGTATCCGTGTTTGCCGCGGTTAGGATGTCATTGCCATTGGTACCAAACTGAACTGCGACAGGGCCACCTTCTGGTGTTTTGATCGTTAACTCAATGGGTTGAGCAGCGTCCTGTACTGTCATCGTGAAGGTGACAAGAGGCTGAGACAAATCGGAAAAAACAGTCGCCGCTCCAGCGAAGTTGATGATGTCACCTGTGCCTGGGTTTGCCAGGAACAAATCGAACGCGCTGTGTTCCGTGTCTGATCCGATGTCGAAAGTGGCGACAGATGAGTCAAACTCAAGCTCCGCTGTAAAAGCCAAGCCACCAGAGATGTCACGATTAGCATCAGCATAAATGGCAAATGTAACGGTTGATCCACTGCGCCCGACCTCTGAGACCACGTAGGCAGCTGGCTCATGAGCAACCGCCTGATCCGATACAGGTAAGGGATCTGGTCCCCCTGCAACGGTTGCCTGGGCTGATATAGTCAGGGCATCCCCAGCTTCTATGGCGGCGAAATCTGACGACGCAACAGCCAGTGTCCAGGATCCGTCCGCGGTTACTGTCGCGCTGCCGATGGAACTGCCGTTCAGCAAAACATCTACAATCTGGCCGTTTGAAAGCCCGGCAGAGGAACCGCTGACAGTAATGCCTGACGCCTTGGCATCAGCAAGGGCCACCGCGTTGTTCACGCCGACATCGTCCAGCATCAGAACTGGCCGAAAGTCCGTTGTTACCGAACTGCTTGCCGCTACTGCGCTGTTGCCAGCGATATCGTCTACTGTTGCGGTGATGGTGTAGTTTGTTCCATCGGAAAGCGCACCCAGGTCGCTGGCTGGCACAGTTATCGCCCAGGTTCCACCCGATGCAACACCTGTATAGGTTTGCCCGCCAAACGTGATAGAGACTATTTGACCATCTTCCGAGGTCGTCGTGCCTGAAATTGTCAGGTCTGTAGCTTGTTCCATTACATCCAATACGGAGCCAACCGGCAAACTGTCGATCGTGATTGCTGGCGCTGTAAAATCGGTTGTGAAACTCGTCGAGATTTGGTTGCCATTCCCAGCAGTGTCTGAAACAGAAGCCGTGACATTATAGGTACTTGCGTCCTGGAGGCCTGAAAGTTCGGCAACTGTTGCGGTATAGGTCCAGACACCACCGGTTACCGTTGCTGTACCGCTTACATCTACAGTTCCGTCTGCGCGCGCGATCTCCACGGTAATGACCGTTCCATCCTGAGCGTCAGAGGTTCCCGAGACAATCAGGTCGGTACCTTGCTCAGCAGCGTTCATGACAGTGCCGTCAGAAATACTGGTTATTCCCAGGGTAGGGGGTGTGAAATCGGTCGTGAAACTGTTGCTGGCCTGTGACGCCGGATTTCCTGCGGCGTCGGAGACATCCGCCGTTACCGCCACGGTGGCAGCATCAGAGAGGGCCGCAAGGTCGGCAGCGGGGACAACTGTGCTCCAAGACCCTCCGGTGGCTGTAGCAGTGTAAATTTGACCGTTCAAAGTGACGGTCACGACTTGGCCATCTTCGGCCGACGTTGCGCCCGATATTGTCAGGTCCACCGCTTGTTCGGCAGCATTCATGAATGCGCCGGTCGAGAACGTGTCGATGCTGAGGGTCGGCCCTGTGACGTCTTTCGAAAGTGTCACATCAGCCTGAGGGGCTGTCAGCCCGTTTGCGTCGCTGACATCTGCGGTGATCTGAAAGCTGCCTCCGTCGGACAAAGATGCCAGATCACCGGCTGGGACAGTTACAGTCCATGTTCCGCCCGTCACTGTCGAGGTATATGTTTGACCATCCAGTGTGACGGTGACTTGCTGGCCATCTTCGACATTGGCGGTTGTGCCGCTTATAGCCATGCTTGCCGCGGCTTCAGCGGCGTTGAGAACTGCGCCGACGGAAAGCGGAGATATCGAAATTGAGGGGCCAGTCAGGTCTACTGGTACAGTAACAAGAATCGGCACGGCCGGGTTGCCTGCGATATCCTCGACCGTCACAACAATTGCAGCAGGTGTTCCGGTGGACAGACCGCTGAGGTCAGAATTGGGGATCGTGACAGTCCAGTTTCCGCCTGTCGCAGTGCCGGTGTACACCTGCCCGTCGAACGTGACGATGATGGTTTGCCCGTCCTCAGCCGTGGTGGAACCCGTTAAGGTTAAGTCACCAACCACATCAATCAGGTCAATTGATCCACCCGCAACAGGATCCAGAGAAACACTTGGCGCGGTGAAATCCGTATCAAAGCTTCCGCTGGCCTGTGCGGCCGGGTTTCCAGCCGCGTCAGTCACGTCTGCCGTTACATTTACGATTGCGCCGTCAGGCAAGGCGCTAAGGTCAGCCGCCGGGACGGTTACGCTCCACTGTCCACTGGAAACCGTACCGGAATAGCTTTGCCCGTTCAGTGAAACCGTTACGATTTGCCCGTCTTCAGCATCAGTTACACCGGTGACCGTCAGATCGGAGGCCTGTTCTGCCAGGTTGAGTACCGGCCCGTCAGAAAACCCGGTGATCGACAGGCTTGGCGGGACAGTATCGATGTCAAACTGAACGGATTGTGTCGACAGCTCGGCCCCCGACCCATCCAGGTTCCTGATGGTCACCGTCGACACACCCTGTGGAAGCCCGCTGGCTTCGGCTGCTGTCAGAGAGATGCTCCAGCTGCCATCGGGGTTGGGTGTCACGGTTTTCACCAGTGACCCTATTGTGACTTCGATGGTCGCAGTCCCTTCGGGAGCGATGGCGTTGGTGCTGACGTTGTTCAGTGCTGTGGATTGCAGCTCGGCGAGGTTGAGGCTTGTGTAAGTCGGGGTGGGTTCGGATACGACGGGGCTGTCTTCACCGCCACCGCCACCACCTCCTGCGGCCGCAGCCGCCCCTGCCAGACCCAATCCGCCCAACGCCGCGCCAGCGCCACTGATGCCGCCTGCGGACGCGCCCGCGGAAACACCGGCTTCAACCGCGCTGAATTGGGCAATCTCCTGAACCGCATTCTCAGCGATCATGATGGCACCGCTGTCCAGGATCTGGACATTTTCAGCGGCCACTATCATTGTGCGGCCATCGGCCATTTTTAGAAGAACATCGCCATTCTTCAACAGCTTGACAGAGCGAACGCCTGGAATGGTTTCCGCGAATTGAAAAGCATATAATTCTTCAATTGTGGCTTGTGACAACGCGGGCAAGGCCATCAAAGTTGAAATCAGCCCACCGGCCGCTCCACGCCCTGCCCAGCGGCCAAGTTTTCCTTCGATCCACTGGCGAATGTGTTGCTTGCGGTCCGTTTCCGAAGGTTCAGCCGCCGGACGGTTGTTGAACTCTGGTGCTTTGGTCATCTTACCCTCACATGTGGTTTCCGCGATCACCGAAAAGGAGGACAGGTCGCGCTGATAACGGCTGGCTCATCTGTCTTTCCCACTGGTTACTGTTGCGATCGAAAGCAAAAAATTGAGTTAATCTGAAACCGAACTTCTCGTTTTCACCACAATTCCGCTTTTGTTTCGGTCCGTGCATCAGGTCATCTTTTGGTCAAGGCCAGGGGTGGCGCAGGAGGTGTTGGCTGTGATGCTTCAATTCGAAGGTGTGGTGGCAACGGGGAGCGCGGCGCTCGATTCAGGTATCGGCGATACGGCTTTAAAAACGTTTAACGGCACCACGTATCTTTATACCGTCACCGGACCGGGTGGCGGCGTCGCTGTCTGGCGGCTGGTCGAAGGCGCGTTACCGCAACTGGTCGACACGGAATATTACAGCGGAACAATCACGTTTCAGGTTGGTCGCAGTGGCGCACCGATAACGCTGGCGGGAACCGAACAACTTGTACTGGATGTGAATATGGCGGTCGGGTTGGTCGGATATGACGTAAACCCAGATGGCACCCTGGACACCCTTACGGAAACCGGATCTCTGACAGGAGGCGGAGATATCTCGGCCATTGTTCAAGTGTCGATTGGCCCGATGGATGTTCTTGCAATGGCTCATGAAGAAACGGGTCAAATCGGGACATACCTTGTCAATCAGGACGGAACGCTGAGCCTTGCTGGCCTTGTTTCTGGCACTGGTGACGCGATGCAGACGCTGCGCGCAGGGACTGACCATTTCCTGATCTCAAGTGATGCGGCCAGCAATACAGTCTCAACTTATCGGATCGACAGCCTTTCCGGTCAGTTGACCGAAATTGACAACGGTTCGGCCCTCGGGACGCTCGGAATCTCGACTCCGACAGCCGTCGAAACGATCGATGCCTACGGCAAACCCTGGGTGATCGTGGCGGGTGCCGGCAGCAATTCGCTCAGTGTGCTGCAATTGAACGCTGACGGCAGCCTGAGCGCCACAGATCATATTCTGGATTCGCTCACGACCCGCTTTGAATCCGTACAGGACCTTGAGATCGTGGACATCAACGGGCGCGTATTCGTCGTGGCGGGTGGCGGCGACGATGGGCTTACATTGTTCACGCTGACACCGGAAGGCCAGTTGGTCTATCTGGATAGTTTCGCTGACACGTTGATTAGTGGATTACAGAACGTCGAATCGCTGAGCCTTGCCCATGTTGGTGACGAGTTGCAGGTTCTGGCTACGTCGCAACAAGGCGCCGGAGTGACTGTCATTACGGTTCCTGTCGATAATCTGGGGATCGTGGACAAAGGGTTTGGAGCAGTGTCGGGGACTGCCGCAGACGACATGCTGAGCGGTAGTATTCTGGATACCGCCCTGATGGGTGGCGATGGCGACGACATACTGATAGCAGGAACGGGTGCTACGACCATGTCAGGTGGGGCAGGGGCCGACATTTTCGTGATGCAGTCGGGCAGCAGTATGACGACGATCACGGATTTTCAGCCGGGTGTGGACCGTCTGGACTTGTTTGACTACCTGCTGTTGCGGTCCCCTCAGCAACTGACCTTTACCAGCACTACACAAGGGGCCCGGATAGAGTATCGGGGCGAGGTCGTGCAGGTTCAGTCCGCTTCGGGTGGAACGCTGACCAGCGCTGATATTTTCGGGGCCGGGTTCGATGGCCCCGATCACATTCCGGTTGATTTCGGTAATTTCGGCGGTTTGACGCCGGACAGTTCGGATGGCGTGCTTGGGCCAATCACAGTGGACAGCCAATCTGCTAATCCCGGATTGTCGGATGCAGAGATCAAGTTCACACCGGTCGGCGGTGGCACGGTATCTGTCACGGCTGACGATCAGGGGCAATTTGACTTAGACCTTCCGGATGGCACGTTCCCCGGAAGACTGGACATCGTCAAACATTATTCAACGGCGAGCAAAGAGATCGACGCGATGGATGCTTTACAAGTGTTACGCATTTCGGTTGGCCTCGATCCGACATGGGGGCCTGCCGATGCGGAAAACCTGATCGCGGCGGATATCAATCAAGATGGAACCATCAATGCCGTGGATGCACTGGCGATTTTGCAGGTGGCTGTTGGGCAAACCACTGCGCATGAACCTCAATGGGTCTTCTTGGATTCAGATGCGGACTTGTCGGGAGTTACAAAAAGCAACGTTGATTATCAGACTGGAATGGATGTTGTTGCCATAGACGGGGTGATAACCGCCGATATGACGTCCATTTTGCTCGGCAACCTCGAGGCGACATGAATTGAATTGAACGGTGCTGCAACTCAGTCATTGCAAGGCTTCCGCTTGGACCGCAATGTTGGCCTTAGATACACAAACACAAAAGGACAGGCCATGAATCGTCTTTCGGAACGCAGAGATTTTGCCATCGCGGTCTGTGAAGAAGCTGGGGTGATAGCCGAGAAATACTTCTTGGACAGGAGTAATCTGGTCATCGATCAAAAAGGTGCTCAGGACTGGGTGAGCGAGGCGGACAAAAACGTCGAAACGTTCATTCGCCAAAGGATCGTGGATGCTTGGCCGCAGGATGGGATATTTGGCGAAGAACACGGCGCTGCCACAGGCAAGAGCGGTTTTGACTGGGTGATTGATCCAATTGATGGAACTACGAATTTCGTCAATGGCATACCCGTATGGACGATTGTTCTGGCCGGTGTCACCGAAGGGCGCACTGCGGTGGGTGTGATCCGGGATCCGAATATGGATGAAACCTTTGTGGCAACACGCGGAGAGGGCGCGACACTGAACGGTTCACCGATACACGTGGCCTCTGGGGTTGCTCTTCGGGATGGGACGGTTTCTGTGGGGTATTCGAACCGGATCGAAACTCGCCACGTCGTGCCGGTGGTCGCAGAACTGATCGAGCGCGGATCCATGTTTCACAGAAACGCCAGCGGTGCATTGTCATTGGCTTATGTCGCAGCCGGGCGACTTCTGGGTTATGTGGAAGAACACATGAACGCCTGGGATTGTCTGGCTGGGCAATTGTTGGTTGCAGAAGCGGGCGGTGTTGTCGAAGATCAAGACGCCGACGCGATGATCCGCGACGGTGGGCGCGTGATCGCCGGCACACCAGATGTATTTGAAAGTTTGTTGGAAATCGCAGAGAACGCTTGGGGGGCTTAACGCCTAGGCCATTGGCAACCAAGTGGAATTAGGTTGCAAAGTTGTCAGGCTTGCCTGCCAATAATGGCCTTGTGAAGGTTGATCGTACTGGCGGTCAATCGGATTTCCGGAAAGTTCACACCACAACAATGTCCCGACCGCGCCATGTGTAACGATGGCGAGGTCTCCGGTGCCATGGGCACGAGTGATTCCCAAGACTGCCCGGTGAATGCGCCTCTGCGCGTCGGCCGCAGTTTCCCAACCGCGAAAGCTAATATCCGGCTGGGCAAAGAATGCGTCCGCGGCCGCCTCGAACTTTTCCCGTGGAAGGAAACCAGTGGTACTCCGATCATTCTCGCCAAGTTCCGGGTGGATATTTAGAGGCAACCCCAAGGGCGCGGCCAGAATCTCACCAGTGTCACGAGCCTTTCGTTCGCTGCTGGCCCAGATATGGCTGACATTGGCCATAACTTCACTGGCGGCAAAGGATGCGGCGCGCCGGCGACCTGTCGTGCTCAGACCCCATTCCGTAATGGGGGTATCCGGATCAATAACGACCTCGGGGTGAGTGATGATCAGTAAATTCGGCATCTAGTCAGGCAGAAGTACCGGCCCTTTGCCCGCAAACCCCATCCTGATTTCGGTACCCGGTGCAAGCGGTGCATCAACATCATCGTGGACCGCAAAAACCTGGCCAAATGCGCCGGTCAGTGTGTATTCCATCCGCACACCAACATAGGTTGCCTTGGCCACTGTAGCGGCGATGCCGTCATCAGAACCAATCACAAGGCGCGAGGGTCGTACAGCGATGGTCGCGGGCCCATTGGTCAAACCCCGACGCGGCAGAGTGTGACGGTAACCTTCGATCTCGATTGTTGCAGCATCACCGTCGGTTGCAACGATCTGACAGTTGAGCAGGTTTGCCTCGCCTATGAAATCGGCAACAAACCGGTCATTCGGGGCATCATAAAGCTCGCGAGGTGTACCCATCTGAGCGATCGCGGCGTTCCGCATCACAACAATCTCGTCCGAGACGGCCAGGGCCTCTTCCTGATCGTGGGTGACATAGACAACCGTCAATCCAAGGTCTTGTTGGATGGCCCGGATATCCTCGCGCACCTGGCGTCGCAGCTTGGCATCAAGGTTGGATAGCGGCTCGTCAAACAGCAGAACCTGTGGTTCTAGAACCAGCGCACGCGCGACGGCGACACGTTGTTGCTGACCACCCGAGAGTTCGGAGGGAAGGCGACTGTCGAACCCCTTGAGCCCTACCAATTGCAAGCCATGCAAGGCGCGGCTGTGAGCCTCATCCTTGGCAAAGCCCGAGAATGTGAGGCCGTACATCACGTTCTCCAGCACGCTCATGTGGGGAAACAGCGCGTATGATTGAAACACCATTGATACGTCGCGGTCTGTTGCAGGCAGTTTGGTGACGTCACGGTCGCCAATCATAATCTTGCCAGAGCTTGCCATCTCTAAACCGGCAATCATGCGCAACGTCGTTGTTTTCCCACAGCCTGACGGACCAAGCAGCGTGACCAGTTTTCCCGCTTCGACATGAAGGTTAATGTTATCAACAGCCACAACGTTTTTGCCGAACACTTTCGACACTTTCTCAAATAATACCGGGGCGGCCTTGGAACCGATTTTGTTGTCGGTCATGAGGGTGTCTCCGTTGTGTTCTGTGTGCGCCGACCGATCTGGACCCGACCGACGAGAATTTGCAATAAACCGACCGCTGCCAGCATCACGAAGATCAGCGTCGTCGAATACGCAATGGCGAGACCATAGTCGTTATTCTCGACCCGCCCGATGATATAGCTGGTTGCCATGTCGTATTCGGCACTGACCAGAAAAATCACAGCCGAGATCGCCGTCATCGCGCGGACAAAACTGTAAACAAGCGCGGCAAGTATCGCGGGACGTAGCAGCGGCAGAATGACACGACGAAATGTCTGCCACGAGTTTGCACCAAGGGTCAGCGAGGATTCATCGAGACTGCGGTCAAGTTGCGACATGCTGGCGATGCCCGCACGGACCCCAACCGGCATGTTGCGGAATATGAAGCTGATAACAAGGATAACGCCTGTGCCGGTTATCTCGATGGGCGGAACGTTGAAGGCAAGAATATAGCTGACACCAATCACCGTACCGGGGATTGCAAAGGACAGCATGGTCCCAAACTCGAAAGCGTTCTTTCCCGCAAAGCTTTGCCGGGTCAACAGGTAAGCCGTGACCAACCCAACCGCTGCCGTCAGAGGTGCAGCAATTGCCGCAATGGTTATGGTAGTCCAGAAGCTGTCCCACGCGGCGCCGGTCCAACGAATGCCCTCTTCTTCAAATCGAACAGAGAATGCCGTGACGTAGTGTTTTAGGGTCAGGGAGTTATTGACCCCCCAAAGCTCAACCACACTGCCGTAGATGATCATTGCATAGACAATGATCGTGAACACCGCCCAGCCAAGAGCGATTACCAGCACGGGAACAGAAAGACCCGTAGGCATCAAAGGGTGCACGCCTGCGTCGCCTTTGCCTGTTACGGTGGTATAGCTTTTCTTGCCCAGCCAAACACGCTGTGCGTAAAAGGCCGAAAGAGTAAAAAACAGCAATACCATGGCCAGAACGGCGGCCCGCCCTTGGTCATATTGCGCCCCGACGATGGCAAAGAAAATCTCGGTCGATAGAACGTCGAAATTCCCACCCAGAACAAGCGGGTTTCCGAAGTCGGCCATACTTTCGATGAAGCCCAAAAGAAATGCATTGGCAAGACCGGGGCGCATCAGGGGCAGGGACACTGTCCTGAACGTTTGCCATCTGCTGGCGCGGAGAGTCTGGGCCGCTTCCTCCATAGATGGCGAGACGCCTTCCACCACACCGATAAGAACGAGGAATGCAATGGGTGTGAACGCAAGGGCCTGTGCGATGAATATGCCTGGCATTCCGTACAGCCAGCGCGTTGGCTGCGTGCCGAACAGTTCGGCGACGAACCGTGTGACTGAGCCTGACAGGCCAAAAAGCAGGATCAGCGCGAGGCCAATCACAAATGGCGGGGTGATGATCGGAAGAACAGTCAAAGCCCGCAGCACGCGTTTGTAGCGAAAGCCCGAGCGGGTCACGACCAGTGCAAAGCACAAACCCAGGGCAGTCGTGACGAAGCCAACCAGGATGGCAAGAAACAGCGAGTTCCATGCCGCGCCGCATCTGGCACCATAAAAACACCCCAACCCCCAAAGCCGGGCATCAAAGAACTTTGAAAAGAAGACAGCAATGGAATATGCGCCATCTTCAGTGACGAAGGCAGCGAACAGCATCTTGGCGATCGGAAAAAAGACAAAGACGGTGACGATGGTAATCACACCGCCAATCGCACTGACAACAAAGACGTCACCGTTGATGGCACCTCTTGCCGCAATGCCTTGGGTCAACAGGAACAGAAAGCTTGAAGCGCAAATCATTGCGCCATAGCCCATACCGAATTGGCGATCACCAAGTTCGCCAAAATAGGCTTCCAACCAATTGAAATTGAAACCCCTGATGCCAATCCCGAATCCCTGTGCGATCAACCAGCCGAAGCCGAGCGCACCGGAAAGGATCAGAACCCGGGCATAGAGCGGGTCAGACTTGGCTCGCTTCAGCACCAGATGGGGTAAGGTCAGAGCGATCAACAGTGGGGCAAGCCAAAGCTTCTCACCCTGTGCGATCAGGAATGCAGCGGGGGCATAATCTTCGTCAAACGGGTAGCCGTCAAAAAGCCATTCGAATGACCACAGGCCGCCGTCGACCATATACCACGGCAGCAGGCAAAACCCGACCCACCCGGCGATGACCCAAAAGATCAGAACCGGACGGGTCTTTTTTGTAATATGGTTGGCCATTTACTGCGGCAGAACCGAAACCTCTTCGTCCCATTTCTGCAACAGACGCTTCCGTTCGTCTGAGGAACCATACTTTTTGAAGTCATAGTCGATCAGCTTGATCTGACTCATGTCAGGCGCGCTTTCCGACGTTTCTGCGCTCTTGTTCGATGGCACCTGAAACGCGCTGACCTGAAGAGCAAGGTTCTGCGCCTCGGGCGACAGCGCCCAGTCATAGAATTTCTTCGCCTCTTCCTCGTTGCGGGCGCCTTCAATAATGGACATCGAGCCAATTTCGTATCCGGTACCCTCGCATGGCGCGACTACCTTGATCGGGAAACCCGATACAGCCTGCTTTACCGCATCATGCATGAAGACGATGCCAATCGTGTTCTCGCCTCGACCGGCTGCTTTGATTGGTGCAGATCCGGATTTTGTATACTGGTTGATATTCGAATGCAGGCCTTTCATGAACTCAAAACCTTCATCCTCGCCAAAGATCTGCACCATCGAGGCCAGCGTTGTGTAGGCCGTACCAGACGAGTTCGGGTTGGCCATCTGAACGTGACCCTTGTATTCAGGCTTTAGCAGGTCTTTCCAACAGGCGGGTTCGGGTAGGTTATTGGCCGCCAGCAGGTCTGCGTTATAGCCATACCCAAGTGCGCCGGAATAAATGCCGATCGTTCTGTTTCCGGCACTTTCGGCTTGGGAAATTGCCCAATCATGAAGCTGGTCGCGCATTGGCGACATGTATTCCATTGTCAGGTCCTCTTCGGCGGCCTGCAAATGCGGATCACCCGTGCCGCCCCACCAAACGTCTCCTTTCGGGTTCGAGCTTTCGGCACGAATCTGGGCAAAGGTTTCGCCTGACGACTTACGCGTCATGTTGACGTCGATGCCCGTTGCATCTTCGAAACTGCGCGCCATGAGTTGGCACCAGTCTTCCTGCGCCGAGCAATAGAGTGTCAGCTTGTCTGCCTGGGCTGCCGACACAGATGCGGCTATTGCAATCAGCGACCCGACGGCCGTGGATGTAAGTTTTTTCATTTTCATTCCTCCCTTTGGTTATCGTGCACCAGTGTCTTTTGTTTTGTCAGGCGCTTTCTCATCCAGCTTTTCGTAGCTTGTTAATGACAGACTGGGCGTTCTGATTGCCCGTCAGATTTCTCAGAAAACTTGACAGATCTCTTTCTTCCACCAGCTTTGCCGCTTTCCCCGGTGAAAACCAGTGACGCGTCCGTTCGTCCCGTTCTTTCCAACGCCGCTTCAGTTTTTCAACGACCATGGGATAGAGGGTAACGCGGCAGCGAACGCTATTCGCGCCCTCAAAGCGCTTGTCGTAGAAAAATTGGCCAATCGGCTGTTTCGAGATTGCCCCGACTGCACCTGCTTCTTCCAGGGCTTCAATTTCGGCGGCATGCCAAGGTTTCTTTCCTTCCATCAACCAACCTTTTGGGATGACCCACCGCCCTGTATCGCGCGAAGTCACCATCAAAACACGCAGCTTTCCATCCCTGTCCCAGCGCATCGGAAGTGCTGCAATCTGGTCTGTTATGTTGCCGTCGCTCATGCTGTCCTCAATGACACGGTATCAATAGCGCGCCCAGAATAACCTTCAGTCGTTAACGGTGGTTCTTGGGTTTTCACTTTGAAACGGTTCAATTCACACATTCTTGCCTTGCGCTTTGGACTCTTCCGAATTGTCACAACCTACTGAGGGTTATGCAACAAAAATTATTGCATTATGCCCGAAATCCCACAAAAGTGGGGTTTGAAACCTGATTGGGTTGTTGGATGTCCAAAACGAAGATACGTGCCAAAACGATTGAGAAGGGACGGGGTAGGGTAAAAAAATCCGACCGGCGCCAGCAAATACTGCTGGAGTTGAAGCTTCGCCCGCACGTTCGCATCAATGAATTGGCCCAGCGTTTCAACGTCTCCAACGAGACGGTGCGCAGGGATTTTGACGCCCTGTCGAATGACGGCCTGATCGCACGCGCGCACGGAGGGGCATCTGCCCCGGCACAAGGGCATTATCCAGGTCTGGACGAGCGAGCCAACGCGCGGATTGAGGAGCGCGAACGCATAGGTATCAGCGCGGCGGGACTGGTTCGTGATGGTGAAACGGTCATGATCGATTCCGGTTCGACCACAATCGAAATGGCCCGTGCATTGGCCTATCTCGGCACTCCTTGCACAGTGATTACGAATTCAATCCCGGTGGCAATGACCCTCGGCCATGGGGCTGCCGAGGTTCTGCTTTGTCCAGGAGAATATCTGGCAACCGAATCTGCGACGATTGGAACCGAAACGCTGGAATTCCTGTCTCGGTTCAATGTCGACAGATGCATGATCGGCTCGTCAGGTTTTTCGGTCGAAGGCCCTTCAGAAACCGTGCGCGGCTTTGCGGCTGTCAAAAGAATGATGCTGACGCGCGCAGCAAATCGACATCTTTTAATCGATTCAGGGAAATTTGGTCGTAAAGGCCTGTCTCAGGTCGGAGACCTGACCAAACTGGATTCCATAGTTTCCGACACGAAACCAACAGGAGAGTTGCTTAACGCGATCAACGGTGCCGAGGTTGATGTTCTCGTCGCCCCGTAAACACTGAAATGAATGACGAACAGCGGACTGCAAAATGACCGCGCATGACTGGGAGGAAAACATGAAGATAGACATCAGATTATTGGTTGGGGCATCGGCAATTGCGCTCATGTCGCTTTCCGGGACAGCTTCGGCGCAAGATTGCCCGAGGGGTGATCTGGACGAGCGGTTTTGCGACGTCGATGGGGATTTGATTGCGGATATCCCCACAGATTCTTCCCAGCTAATTGATCCTGACACCCTGATTTTTGCCTATACACCGGTCGAAGACCCAGCCGTATACAAAACCGCGTGGTCTGACTTTCTAGAGCATCTGAAGGCTGAGACAGGCAAGGACGTGGTCTTTTTTCCGGTCCAAAACAACGCCGCCCAGATCGAGGCGATGCGGTCGGGACGCCTGCATATTGCGGGCTTCAACACCGGGTCCAACCCACTGGCAGTAAACTGTGCCGGGTTCCGACCGTTTACGATTATGGCCTCAAAAGACGGTAACTTCGGTTATGAAATGGAGATCATCACCTACCCAGGCTCGGGCATCGAAAAGGTTGAGGATATCAAAGGTAAGCAACTTGCCTTCACGTCACCCACGTCCAACTCGGGCTTCAAAGCACCGTCGGCGATCCTGAAAAGTGACTTTGATCTTCTGCCCGATCGCGACTTCGAACCCGTCTATTCGGGAAAGCACGACAACTCGATCCTTGGTGTGGCGAACAAGGACTATCCAGCGGCATCGATTGCAAATTCGGTAAAGGCACGGATGATTTTGCGGGATGTGATCAAGGAGGAAGATGTTGTTACGATTTACAAATCGCAGACCTTTCCAACCACCGGATTTGGCACTGTCTACAACCTGACGCCCGAATTGCAGGAGAAAATCCGCAATGCTTTCTTCAACTTCGAGTGGGAAGGGACGACGCTTGAAGCAGAGTTTTCCAAGTCGAACGAGGGCCAATTTCTGGAGATGACTTACCAGGAATTCTGGGACGTCATTCGGAAAATTGACGCGGCAAACGGCGTCTCCTACGCCTGCCAATAAGCCTTGCTTAATCAGGCGGGCCTGAAAAGGCCCGCTATCCACCCTAATCGGGGGCATTTTATGCTGCGTCTTCAAAAGCTGACGAAAACCTACAAGACCGGAGATCAGGCACTGAAGGCCATCGATCTTGAGGTGCCCAAAGGGCAGGTGCTTGCACTGATCGGGCCCTCGGGTGCGGGAAAATCGACGATGATCCGCTGCATCAACCGTTTGGTTGAGCCTACAAGCGGCGGTGTTCTTCTGGATGACATGAACCTGACCAAACTCGGGTCGGGTGCGTTGCGGAAAGCACGCCGCGAAATGGGTATGATCTTTCAGGAATATGCTCTGGTTGAACGCCTCACCGTGATGGAAAACGTATTGTCCGGTCGGTTGGGGTATGTCGGATTCTGGCGCAGTTTTCTACGGCGGTATCCGCAGTCGGATGTGGACGAGGCTTTCCGCCTGCTGGACCGGGTGGGGCTGTTGCATATGGCTGACAAACGCGCGGACGAGTTGTCGGGTGGTCAACGCCAAAGGGTCGGTATCTGCCGCGCCCTGATCCAGGACCCAAAGTTGTTGCTGGTCGATGAACCGACCGCGTCGCTGGATCCGAAGACCAGTCGTCAGATCATGCGGTTGATCACCGAACTGTGTCAGGAGCGCGGGCTGGCGGCTATCATCAACATCCATGACGTGGCACTAGCCCAGATGTTCGTTCCGCGTGTCGTGGGCCTCCGCTTTGGCGAAATCGTGTTTGATGGCCTTCCAACAGGGCTTACCCCGGAAAAGCTGACCGAGATTTACGGTGAGGAAGACTGGGAAGCGACCATCGAAAAAGTGGATGAGGACGAAGATGTCGAGGCTGCAGAATGAGCCATCGAGAACTTGACGACATGCTGGGAAAAGGTTGGCGCAAACCGGCCTTTATCAAAAACACGTTGCTGCGCAGGGCATTGATACTTGGGTTCTTCGCCTACCTGATTGCGGCTTTCATGACCATCGATGTTGATTGGGGCAGGGTCTATGAGGGACTGGACAGGGGATGGGCGTTCGTCCTTGCCTTTACCAGCCCGGATTTCATTTCACGGTGGTCAGATATCTGGGCCGGCCTTCTGGAAAGCATTGTGATGACCGTGGCCGCGTCGGTTGTTGGTATCCTGATTTCGATCCCGATTGGATTGGGGGCTGCACGTAATATCGCCCCGTTGCCAATCTACATAGTCTGTCGCGGCATTGTCGCGCTAAGCCGGGCATTGCAGGAAATTATCGTTGCCATTTTGCTTGTGGCCATCTTTGGCTTTGGCCCGCTGGCAGGATTTTTGACGCTGTCTTTCGCAACCATTGGGTTTCTTTCCAAGCTTTTGGCCGAAGATATCGAGGCGATGGACAAAGTTCAGGCTGAGGCGATCCAGGCCTCTGGTGCACGATGGCTGCAATGGATCAACTACGGGGTTCAGCCTCAGATCATGCCTAGGCTTGTGGGTCTGTCCATGTACCGGATCGATATCAATTTCCGGGAAAGCGCTATTCTCGGGTTGGTGGGGGCAGGCGGCATTGGCGCGACACTGAACACCGCGTTTGATCGATATGAATACGACACTGCCGCCGCCATTCTGATCCTTATCATCGGGATCGTCATGGCCCTCGAATACCTTTCCGGAATAATCCGAGCGAGGGTTCAGTAATGCCGGTTCTTGAACGCGACGATACACAAATCTGGCGCAGGCGGACGACGGGCCAAAGCCTGGTTCGCTGGTTTGGATGGCTTCTGGGAGTAGCGGTTTTTGTCTACTGTTGGCAGCTCATTTCGGAATCGACAACCTGGTTTTTCGTCTGGGACGCACCCCGTATCGCCAACGATATCTGGACCCGCGCAACACCTCCGAAATGGGATTATATTACCCAGCTGGGTCGCCCGATCTGGGATACACTGAACATCGCTACACTGGGGACGATCATCGCTCTGTGCATGGCCGTGCCGGTTGCCTTTTTGGCGGCCCGCAATACTACCCCGTCGGCGTTGTTCATCCGCCCCATTGCCTTGTTGGTCATTGTCTCGACCCGCTCAATCAACTCGCTGATCTGGGCGCTGCTATTGATCGCTATCATCGGACCGGGTGTGTTCGCCGGTGTCATAGCAATCGCCATTCGTTCAATCGGGTTCTGCGCCAAACTTCTTTATGAAGCGATTGAAGAGATTGATCACGGTCAGGTCGAGGCGATCACAGCCACCGGTGCTTCGCGGTGGCAAGTCATGGCATATGGGATCGTTCCGCAAATCCTGCCAGCCTTTGCCGGAATTGCGGTCTTTCGTTGGGATATCAATATTCGCGAGTCTACAGTGCTTGGTCTGGTTGGTGCCGGTGGCATCGGGTTGCAGCTCTCGGCCTCGCTTAATGTTCTGGCGTGGCCGCAAGTCAGCCTCATCCTGATTGTAATTCTTTTTGCGGTCATGATCAGCGAATGGGTTTCGGCAAAAGTACGAGGAGCGATCATTTGACCGGATTCTCAGCGCAGGAGGCTTTTAAGGCATACGAAGCCGTCCGGCACCGCCTTCCAGATATTGAACCGAACGACGTGAGCTATCGTCGTATCGAGACCCTTTCCGAAATTATTGATGAGTTTGACGTATTTCTTCTGGATGCGTTCGGGGTTCTCAATATCGGAGAAACAGCAATCCCCGAAACGCCTGAACGGATCAAGTCACTGACGGATGCGGGCAAACGTGTCCTGGTGGTTTCGAATGCCGCAGGGTTTCCTCATGCCACGCTGTTGGAGAAATACACCAGGCTGGGATATGACTTCGCGCCGCAGGATGTGATTACCAGTCGGGCTACGTTGCTGTCCGGGCTGAATGGCCGACGTGGGCTGCACTGGGGTTTGATGGCGACACCCAGCGCCGGTCTTCGCGACTTGGAACGTTTGAAATTAACCTATCTGGAAGATGACCCGCAGCCCTACGAAACCGTTGATGGTTTTCTGATGATCGGGTCAGCCGCCTGGACTGAAGCCCGACAAGCGATGTTGGAGGCGGCATTGTTAAGCCGACCCCGTCCAGTATTGGTGGGCAACCCGGACATCGTTGCCCCACGCGAGTACGGCTTTTCCAAAGAGCCCGGTCTTTTCGCGCACCGTTTGGCCGACCGAACGGGTGTAGCCCCGCAGTTTTATGGAAAGCCTTTCGGCAATATCTATGATCTTGCCTTTCAGCGACTTGGGCCCGTCGACAAATCCCGCGTTCTGATGGTGGGTGATAGTCTGCATACTGACATTCTGGGCGCGCGTCATGCCGGAGTGGCTTCGGCACTTGTCTCGGATATTGGATTCTTCGCCGGGCATGATGTTGAGGAAGCTATCAAACAAGCAGCGATCGTGCCGGATTTTGTCGTGACCCGACCCTGAGATTTCGAACTAAGGCGTATTTTAAGAAGAGTGTACGGGCAGGTTGACTTGCAGAAGATGCGTGTAATGATGATTATGTTGCTTTTGTGGAGGTGTATCCAGTAGGCGAATTTTCTAACGGCAAATACCCATAGTTTCAGAACCTCGAAACCGGTTATTCCGCATCCTGACAATCTGGAACTCAATGCTAAGGGTCACTTTCGAGAACTCAAGCCATCTCAGGCTGGAAACACCGCTGTTTTCTTGACTGTTCCATAGACAAAACTGGTGTCGATCGAAGCTATTCCGCCGATCGGGTGAATTCGGTTTCGAATAAAGTCCTCGTATGCGTCGAGGTTTGATACCAATACCCGCAACTGGTAATCCATTGCGCCGGTAAGCACGTGGCATTCTAGAACTTCATCGATCATCCGAACGCGTTTTTCGAATTTCTGCACATCTGTTTCATTGTGCCGCTCAAGCCGGATGCGGACAAAGACGGTAATCGCCATCCCGTATGCGGCAGCGTCCACATCGGCGCTGTATCCTTTGATGACACCGCTGGCCTCAAGGTTTTTGACCCGCCGCAGACACGGTGAAGGAGACAGGTTGACCTCATCAGCAAGATCCTGGTTCGTCATACGCCCGTCCCGCTGCAATGCTCGAATGATCTGCCTGTCTTTGGCGTCCATTTTCTCTCCTGTTTTAGCATAATATGCCAATATTCACCATTAACGTGGCATTATTTGCAACCCATTGCTCAAAGTAAAGGCGCAAAGTGGTAACAACTCAGATCAGGAGCTCACCGTGACCCACACAACCGGATTTGCCACTCGCGCCATTCATCATGCCTACAACCCATTTGAAAACGATGGTGCGCTGACCCCGCCCCTCCACTTAACCTCAACCTTCTCCTTCGAAACCGCAGAGGCCGGCGGTGAAATGTTTGCTGGTGAGCGCGCAGGTCATATTTATAGTCGGATATCGAACCCTACTTGTGACCTTCTTGAAAAGCGTATTGCCGTGCTGGAAGGTGCCGAGGCCGGGCTTGCACTGTCCAGCGGGATGGGTGCAATTACCGCCGTACTTTGGACCCTGCTGTCGCCAGGTGACGAAGTCATTGTCGACAAGACGCTCTACGGCTGCACATTCGCTTTCATGCGCCACGGTCTGGCAAAATGGGGTGTCACTATTACCCATGTCGACATGACGGACCCTGCGAACCTGAAAGCCGCTGTTTCCGAAAAAACCCGCGTCGTCTATTTTGAAACCCCAGCCAATCCAAACATGCGCTTGGTGGATATCGCTGCCAGTTCAGAGATTGCACATTCTGTCGGTGCAAAGGTTGTGGTCGACAATACATATGCCAGCCCATATCTGACCCGCCCGATCGAGCACGGGGCGGACATCGTCCTGCACTCCGCAACCAAATATCTGGGCGGGCATGGCGATGTGGTCGCGGGTCTTGTGGTCGGAACCGTCGAGCAGATTTCTGAGATCCGGCTTGTCGGCATGAAGGACATGACAGGCGCAGTGATGGCACCTTTTAACGCAATGCTGATCCTGCGTGGGTTGAAGACACTGAACCTGCGATTGGATCGTCACTGTGCGTCCGCCAAGGTGGTTGCCGATTACCTTCAGGCACACCCTGCCGTCAGTGAGGTTTATTTCCCGGGGCTTGAGAGTTTTGCCCAGCACGATGTCGCACAACGCCAGATGTTGCAGCCGGGGGCCATGATCGCCTTTGAAATCAAGTCTGGCCTGTCCGGTGGCATCGAGTTCATGAACCGCCTGAACATGATCCAACGCGCCGTGTCCTTGGGGGATGCAGAAACCCTGATCCAGCACCCGGCATCCATGACTCATTCGACTTATACTGCGGAAGAACGGGCAGAACATGGGATCAGCGACGGTCTGATCCGTCTTTCCGTCGGGCTGGAAGACGTTGATGACATCCTTGCGGATTTGGAGCAAGCTCTGCCCTACCCTGCCCGCAGTGCCGCATGAACCCGGAGACCACCATGCCGAATGATCCCAAGCTGTTGAAAATCGTCGAACAGCGTTTGCTGTGGTTGTCGCATTGGATGATCCACCATGCCAACCATATCCGTCCCAAGGTGGATGGGATCAAGGTTGGTGGTCATCAAGCGTCGTCCGCGTCGATGGTTTCGATCATGACGGCGCTCTACTTCTCGGCTTTGCGCCCCGAAGATCGGGTTGCGGTCAAGCCTCATGCGTCACCGGTTTTCCACGCGATGCAGTACCTTATGGGCAACCAGACCCGCGAGAAGATGGAGAACTTTCGCGGGTTTGGCGGCGTGCAAAGCTATCCCAGCCGGACAAAGGATATCGATGATGTCGACTTTTCGACAGGTTCGGTAGGTTTGGGTGTCGCGATCACCTCGTTTGCTTCGATCATTCAGGACTACGTCAAGGCCAAAAACTGGGGGGCAGATACCCCGATGGGGCGCATGGTGGCGCTTGTGGGCGACGCTGAACTGGATGAAGGCAACGTATACGAAGCGTTGCAGGAAGGCTGGAAAAACGGCCTGCGCAACACGTGGTGGATTATCGACTACAATCGGCAGTCGCTTGACGGCATCGTTCGTGAAGGTTTGTTCGAACGGATCGAAAAAATCTTTGATGCCTTTGGATGGGATGTTGTTCGCGTGAAGCATGGTGTCCTGCAGCGCGCGGCCTTCAAGGAACCTGGCGGTGATCGGCTGCGAGACTGGATTGATGCCTGCTCGAACCAGGAATACTCGGCCCTGACGTTCATGGGTGGCGAGGTTTGGCGAAAGCGCCTTATGGACGATCTTGGGGATCAGGGGGATGTGACGGCGCTGATCGAACGGCGCACAGATGCCGAACTCGCTGCATTGATGGAAAACCTCGGCGGCAACTGCGTCGAGACCATGGCCCAAACCTTTGATGCAATCGAACATGACCGCCCTACCTGTTTCCTTGCCTACACTGTCAAGGGATGGGGCACGCCAATTGCGGGCCACAAGGACAACCACGGCGGACTGATGAACAACAGCCAGTTCGTCGCGTGGCAAGAACATATGGGCGTGCCTGCCGGCAAGGAATGGGAACCTCTCTCGGCAGTGCCGGACCCAGAGGCGCTGAAAGATTTTCTGTCGAAAGTTCCCTTCTTTGCAAAAGGTCCGCGACGCAATTTCGATGACAAGCTGGATGTTCCATCTATTGACATCGACACAAGCCGCGAAATCTCGACCCAAATGGCTTTCGGCAAGATTTTGGATGACTTGTCGAAGGGCGACAGCCAATTGGCCGAGCGTATCCTGACGACGTCCCCTGATGTCACAGGCACAACAAACCTTGGCCCTTGGGTAAACCGGCGCAAACTGTTTGCCCGATCCGAGCAAGCCGACGCTTTCATTGAACACCGTATCCCTTCGACGGCAAAATGGGAATTTACTCCCGAAGGGCAACATATCGAACTTGGTATCGCCGAGATGAACCTCATGTTGCTTTTGGGCGCTGCGGGCCTTTCGCATTCCCTGTTCGGCAAGCGGCTAATCCCGATCGGTACTGTGTATGACCCCTTTGTCAGCCGTGGCCTCGATGCGCTCAATTACGCTTGTTATCAGGATGCGCGCTTTATGCTGGTCGGCACGCCTTCGGGCATAACTCTGGCCCCGGAAGGCGGCGCGCATCAATCCATTGGCACACCGTTGATCGGGATGAGTCAGGACGGTCTGGCAGCCTTTGAGCCAGCCTTTGCCGATGAACTGGCAGTGATCATGGAATGGGCCTTTGATTACCTTCAGCGTGACGGCGAAGGACAACCGGACGAACGCACCTGGCTGCGGGACGAAACAGGCGGTTCGGTCTATCTGCGCCTGACGACAAACCCGATTGAACAACCTGGAAAGCGTGTGGACGATGAGTTCCGTCAAGGTGCCATAGATGGTGCATACTGGCTGCGGAAGCCGGGCCCGAATTGCGAGGTCGTAATCGCTTATCAGGGGGCCGTTGCACCCGAAGCGATCAAAGCCGCTGGCGTGATGGGCGAAGGACGCAAAGACATCGGAGTGCTGGCGGTGACTTCGGCAGACCGGCTAAACGCCGGGTGGACGGCAGCGCAACGGGCGCGATCGCGCGGCAATCAGGAGGCTCGGTCCCACATCGAAACTTTGATGACCGGTCTGCCGCGCCACTGCAAGCTGGTTACCGTGATTGACGGACACCCCGCGACATTGTCTTGGCTGGGTGCCGTACAGGGACATCAGACCATCCCATTGGGGGTCGAACATTTTGGTCAGACAGGGACAATCGGCGACCTCTATCGGCACCATTGCATTGACGCGTACGCTATCCTGGAGAAGGTGAATGGTCTGACCCATGGTAAGGCTTTGCTTCGCACATGAGCGGCGGTGTTGGACGTCACAGCTAGGGCCTTACCCTCAGGGTAATTGGGCCCTTTGTGCAGGCGCGCGCTTGGGTTCGAAGTCCCGAACGAAAGGCACCTTGTTCGAACCAAACTTTTGGGATCTGAGAAGAATTACGACTCGGGACTAAGGAGAAGATCCGCACGCCTTTGCTTCTGTCACTACAGGTGCTCAAAACTGTCGTAGGTATGGACCGCCAGGAAAATCAATTTTGCGTGTATTAAGTCGGCCTATGCACGCTATCCGACCGGTTTTTTGGAAATATTCTTATTCATGTATGCGCTTAATAAAAATGGGTCTGTCCCTCTAGAAGGTAACTCTTGAATCGCCGTTAATATTGTAGTTTGCAGGAGACACTCCAGTACGCGTTTGCCCCAAAAAGAACACTTTGTTCGAGCAGTTTCAGCGCAATCAATAACACCTAATTTCTAAGACAGAAAAATGGCCACCGTTAAAACAATCCCCAGACCGTCTGTAAGTTCTCCGCTCAGCTCTATCCAGGGAACCTATGCATATGGTGACGGGAATCCGTCGACCGCGACGGTGATCTCCTACAGTTTCGGGCACTTCTCTGATACGCAGGCTTGGTCATCAGAGTATAAGGCGGAGTTCCGTGCGGCGCTGGCCGCAATAGAAGCCGTTGCAAACATTACTTTTGTCGAAGTCACCTCTGGTTTCGCTGACTTGGTTGAGGTTCTCGCGCCTTCTTCATTCTTTGAAAACCCGCGAACTCTCGGATTTCATTATTCGCCATCGAGCGGGACATCCTATGGCGCGTTCAACACATCATACTGGACTGCTTCTTTCAACGGAAACGGTGATCCGGGCGGGTATTTCTTTACTACTTTGGTCCATGAATTAGGTCACGCCCTTGGGTTGGGGCATCCTCATGACACCGGATTGGGTACAACCGTGTTGAGCGGTGTAACGTCGCCATTCGACTCGTTTGGGGCGGCGGGCCTCAATCAGGGTGTCTACACTGTGATGTCGTATAACGATGGATGGACTTCACAAAACGGGGGGCTACACTTTAACGCAACGTACGGTGGTTCAACGGGGCTTGGGGCTTTGGATATTGCCGCGTTGCAGGCCATGTATGGGGCGAATACTTCATATAATTCCGGGGGCAATACCTACACACTTCCCTCTGCAAACGTCGCAGGAACTGGGTATCAGGCCATTTGGGATACTGGCGGGATTGACACAATACAACATGTTGGCAGTTCGAACGCTCACATAGATCTCCGGGCCGCCACATTGGACTATTCCGTCACCGGAGGTGGGCTGATTTCGCATGCGGCTGGAATAAAAGGTGGTTTCACAATCGCGCATGGCGTTGTGATTGAAAACGCGTCTGGCGGATCGGGTGCTGATACTATTGTCGGCAATACCGCTCAGAACGTCTTGCGCGGGAACGACGGAAACGACACCATTCACTCGCTGTCCAACGGAAGCAATAACAACACCATCTATGGCGGCCAAGGCAACGATATCATTTTTGTGGCCCAAGGTACCGGCGCTGACCAGGTCTTTGGGGACCAGGGCAATGATCTGGCTGTTGTGCAGAGCAACGCAGGCACGTTTACAGGTGGAACCGGCACAGACACTGTCAGATTTGTCAGCGCGATAAGTAACTATTTATTCTTTGAAAACGGCGTTTTGTACGAGTTTTTGGACGTCGTCACGCGCACAACTTTCACCATTGCAGACGACGTAGAGTTGGTCCAGTTTCTTGACGGGTTACAGCAGTATACCCGGTCGAATATCAAGTCTGCAATGCAGCTTTCAGATATTGATACACAGGGAACGACGTTACAACATGCCAGCCAAGGGCTTTATGTGCTGGATGGTGGAAGTTCGAACATTGCTTTGATTTATGGTGGCCAGTCTATTGGGCAGAACTCGCTAGCGGGCTGGCAGGCGCTTCAGGCCGAAGCTTCGGGCGGTGGCTACAAGGTGCTGTGGCAAAATGCGAACGGGTCATATGCTGAATGGACCACGGATGCCTCGGGGCAATATGTTAGCGGGACCGGCATCGCCAATGTCGTGGATGTCGAGGCCTTTTATGGTGTTGATCTGAACAATGACGGCCAGACCGGCCACGCCACAACCAATATCGAGACCAGCGGGTCGACCACACTCGCGTCTTCAACCCGCGGTGAGTACCTGATCAACGGTACCATCAACCTGACGTATAATGGCAATACAATTGGGCCAGACAGCCTGCCGGGCTGGCAGGCGCTTCAGGCCGAAGCTTCGGGCGGTGGCTACAAGGTGCTGTGGCAAAATGCGAACGGGTCATATGCTGAATGGACCAC